>JAEEOY010000029.1 GCA_016284515.1 Kiritimatiellia bacterium
TGCGCAACGAGCAGCCTGTTACGTATCGTTATCGCGCGGATGGCGCGGGCGAATGGGGCGAAATGCCTGAGTTTACGAATGTCGGGAACCATCTCGTGCAGTTTGTGGCGTCGGCTCCGAACCACGACGACGTGCGCAGTTCGTTCAAGGTGGCGGTTGTCCCGGCGCCGCTGACGGCGACGATCGAGGACATTGCGCTGGACTATACGGGCAGTGTCTTGACGCCGGAGTTCGCCACAAATGTTACGGGGCTTGTGAGACCGGAGCTTAATCCGCTCACATGCGAGTTCCGCGATGAGGCGGGCGAGTGGCAGAGCGAGATGCCGTCGTTCACCATGCCTGGCACGTACAAGGTATACTTCCGTGCGTCGGCTCCGAACCATGCAACGGCAGTGACGAACTGCACCGTTGTGATCAAGGGATGGGACTTCAAGGTCAACATGGATGGCGATTCGGGCTTCCATAGCGCAATAAATGTGTCCGATCCAGGTTGGTTCCTGCGGACCACGGGGCTCCCCGGCGAAAGTTTCTCCAAGGATACGGATCGCTACGCCAGGCTTGATGAGATATGTTCGAACGGACTCAAGCTCTGGCAGAACTACGTCATCGAGCGAGATGACCTTTCCAAGAAGCTTGTCGCGGCAATCCATCAGAACTGCCAGCGCGTGGCAAAGGGCTGCTTCGAGCTCCGTTTCCCGAACACCGGTGCACTGCGCAACACCGGACTTGACGTGCGTTTCCGCGTCGACCGTAAGCTCAAAGGCGAAAGCGAGTTTACACTGGGCGAACTCACCGACAAATACGAAGTGAACGTTCCGCTCGAACCGAACGACCCGACGGGACTCTACGTCTTCAACATGGTGCTGATCCCGACGAACGGAACCGGACAGGCGGTGCTCACCTCCTGCGCGACCGTCGGCGTCCTGCGCGTGTCGAGCACGAACGCGAACACGGTCGCGGCCGTGCCGTGGAAGTCGATGACATTCGGTACCGATGAGGATGTCAACATCGTCGCAAACGATGTCGTCAATCCGAACGGACTTTCTGCGAACGACATGATAGTCGCCTACGACGCCGTCGACGGCAGCTTCTGCGGATGGAAGAACGACGGCAACGGCGAATGGGACGAGCTTTCGACGGTCACGACGAACGGAGTCACGACGGTGAAGGCCGACGACGCAGAGCTGCCGCGCGGAAACGCCTTCTGGCTCGTGCGGACGAATCCGGACAGCAAGTATTTCTACCTCATCGGACGCTACACGGGCGAGGACTATGTTGTTCAAGTCGAAGGAGGAAGCGAAAGCGAGCCCGGCTTCACGCTCGTGGCGAATCCGACGATGTTCGACGTCGACTTGAACTCCCTTGTGTACGCCTCGGGAAGTCCGTCCGCGAAGGACACGATTGAGGTCACGGACGCCGCAGGCTACAAGACGATCTACTACCGCAACGCGGCCAACACCGAGTGGGGCCGCACAAGGACGACTGTCGACACAAGGGGACGCATCAAGAGGGAGTGGGAAAAAGGCGGCAATATACCGTCCGGAACTGGATTCTGGTATAACCGCAGGGCCGAAGGTGCCATTTCCATAAGATTCGAATCGTCAAAGTGAGAAGACTGGTAACAATATTCGCGGTTCTGGCCGCTGGAATATTCGCGACGGGCGTTTCGTCCGCCGGCGAGAATGACGTTTTGTACTGGATGATCGACTCTTCCGCGAAGGTTGAGCAGCAGGACGGAATGACGGTGTCGGTGTCGGATTTCTTCCGCGGCTATACATCGTCGACCGACTCAAGCTTCGCCGCGCGCGTGCGTGTAACAGGAGGCGAGATTTCGGAGGATACGTTCCTTTCGCTTTACGTTCCAGAGTGGGGCACACACGACGGAGAACTTGGCGTGGACTTCGACACTGTCGGGGACTACTGGGGCGCGGGTGTTCCGGATGGAAACCTGTCGCCTTTGTCCGCCGCGGACTATTCCGTCGGCTCCCCCGAGTTCAGCTTCATAATCGAACTCGGAAACGTTGCGTGGGACAACGAAGGCGGGACGTGGACAACGATCGCCACAAGCGGCGCGGCCGAGTCGTACCAGTCGCTCGCCAACTACATCCACCAGACATTCGACCTGAGCCCCGGACAGTCAGCAGTCTGGACTCCGACGCAGTTCGTTGCGGTGCCCGAGCCGTCCGGAGGGATTCTCGTCGTGCTCGGCACGGCGTTCCTAGCGCTGAGGCGGAGGAGATTCGAGGAAGGCGCGTAACGCGGTGGCTGGTGTCAGACAGAGAGTTAGGGAATGTCTTTTCGTGCTCCTGTTCGGCGCCGCGTTGTCCGCGCTCGCTTGGGTGTGGCGGTTCGATTCTGTGCCGCCAGATATGATGGAAGACCTCGCAGTCGCGGCGGGCCTCAGGCCGCCGACCGCTCCGTTCGGACTCCTTTGGCAGTATCTCGCGGGGCCGTTGTGCCGAAACTTCGGCTTGGCGACCGCGGAACTTGTCCTGGGACTTGCGGGGCATGTCGCGCTAGGCCTTGCCGCGGTCATAAGCGTCTTTACGTTCGAGATGATGCTGCCGTCGTCGTTCCTGCGCGGATCGCATGTCGCCGCGTGGTGGAGAAGATTGGTTCGGTTCGTCCTTTGCTTCGGCGTCTTGCTGTTCTGCTGCTCCGAGCCGGTATGGCATGCCTTCCGCTGGCTATCCCCGCAGGCGCTGCAGGTGCTGCTCGCGCTACTTGCCGCAGCCGCGTTCGTCGCGCATCTTGCCTCCGACCGCCGAGCGCCCCTCTTCGTCTCGTTCATGCTCGTCGGGCTTCTCGCGTCCGACACCCCATCGGGCTTCGTTCTAATTGTCGCGGCGGCGGTCGCTCTAGGCGTCAGGCGCGAGATGCGGAAGGCGGGCGTCGCCGAGACTCCGGAGGAGAGTCCGTTCGCCGGAGCGCTGATGGCATGGCGGCTTACCCTCGCGTTCGGCTTCGCATTTGCTGCCGGCATTGCGCTGGAGGTGCAGGAGTTCGCTAGGCTTGACGGACTCGCCGCGTTCGGCTGGACGTGGGGAGAGTTTGCTATCGAGGCTCCATTCGCATATCTGAGGGCGCTTCTCGCGTCCTGCTCGCCTGTCGGCGCCGCTTGCTTCGCCGCCATTGCCGTTGCACCCGTCGCGGTTGCGTTCTTTCTCATGCGCCGCGTTTCGGACGACGAGTCGCATCTCGCCTACATGCACGGCGCGATGTTTGCCGCGCTCGGACTCGTCGCGCTTACCCAGCTGATGCCGGTGAAGGCGCTGTGGTTCTGGACCCGGGGCGGCGGCGCGGGTTGCATGAGCGACGGGCTTCTCAGATGCTCCGCGGCTTTTCTCTGCGCGCTTGCCGCTCTCTGGACGATTGCTGTGTTCACTCTCGAACTCTACATGAGAAACTTCCGCCGCATCGAGACGCTGCGTTTCCCCGACGCGGCCGAGAACGGGAGCGCGACGGCAGAGCTGTCGTCTGCATGGAAGATCCAGCGGAAGGTCCGCGCCGTCTTCTCGTTTGTCCCTCCGCTGCTGCTCGTCTGCGCGGTTATTTCCCGCACGCAGCGCACGGAGCGCGCGATGCTTTCCGTAGTTCGCGACGCAGCTGTCGAGACGGCGGAGGAGTGCAGGGAAGTCCGATGGCTTTTCACGGACGGCGGACTCGACGCCGCGTCGGAGCTCGCCGCTGCGGAGTGTGGCCGTACGCTGGTAGCGCTCTCGATGATGGGCGGCGCGGCGGATCCGCGCGAAGTGTATCTGCGTTCGCGCGGCGTCGACGGTGAAGCGGAAAGGGCGCTTCTCGAAAGCGGTGCGCCTGACGCGCTGAGGACATGGGTGCGGACGCGTCCGGAGATGGCGCGCGACTACGCCGTCCAGATCGGTTTCGAGCTGTGGCGCCGCGACGGACGTCCGATGCCGTTGTGCTCTGGACTCGTGGCGCGTCCCGAGGGACTGTCCCCCGAGGAGGCCGAGCGCGGCGCATGTGCCGCGCGCGCCTTGGCGGGACGCATCCTCGCGCTCTACGATGCGGGCGAGCCGGACAGGATCGCGGACCGCCAGCTGCGCGACGCGTTCCTTTTCGTCCAGTGGCGGCTGGCGGTGCTTTCGCGCCACCGCGCGAACGCGTACGACGAGCGAGGCGAGAAGGAGCTCGCGATGGAGGAGACGCGCCTTGCGGATGCGCTTGACGGGAAGAACGGCGCGCTCGCGCGGATTCGCGCGACGATGGCCTGGGCGAGCCGCCGCAAGCTCGAGCGCATGACGCCGCAGGAGGGCCTTAAGGCGGCGCTAGCGAGGGCGGACTTCGCCTTCGGGCGCGTCTTCGCGCTGAAGGTGCTGGAGGTGACTCCGGACGACCCCGCGGCGAACTTCGCCCTGGGAATGGACTATTTCGTCCAGAAGCAGTACGCGCGCGCCGAGTCGTACCTCTCGCGCTGCCTCGCGCGGCGTCCGGACGATCCGGCAGTCCTCAACAACCTCGCACAGTGCCGTCTCCGCCAGGGCGACGCGCAAGGCGCGCTCGCATATGCGCGCCGCGCGAGGGAGATTTTGCCCGATTCCCCCGAGATAAAACGTACGCTAGAGCGCATCGACGAGGCGCTTGCCAAGTAGCCCCCAGGACGGCGCGTCTCCTTGAGGTGCGAAGGCAGGCGGATGAACCAAGGAGATGCGGCGTCTCGCCGCGTCTGTATGACGCAGCGCATAATGGGCCGCGAGTGCCCGCTGCGCAGAAATACCGAAATACCGCACGATTTCTGCAAAGTAGGCGGAATTTATGCTATAATATCTATCAGACAGGGAAAGAGTTATGGCTATTCAAAGGAGGAATTGATGGCAGTCGACACGCACGGTAAGGCCCGTATACTAATCGTCGACGACGAGAAGCTGATAAGGCTTACCCTCAGCGCGAAGCTGAAGAAGGTGGGCTACAACACCGTTGCGGTCGACGGTGTCGAGTCGGCAGTCGCGGAGTTCAAGAAGGACCCCGACTCGTTCAGCGCCGTCATAACGGACATCATGATGGGTGATATGGACGGGTTCATGTTCCGCGACATAATCCGCGGCTTCGACCCCACCGTGCCGATCTTCTTCCTCACCGCGCTCGATCCAGAGGAGGGCGGGGGCTTCCTCAAGAAGATTCTCGAAGATCCGATAAGCTACTATCTGCCGAAGGCGGTCCCTACGAACGTGCTCCTCAGGCGAGTCCGCCAGGTAGTCGCCTCGCACCGAGTCGAGATGTTCATCCAGAACAAGATGGACGATGACCGCAAGTCCTTGGAGTTGGCCGCGCACATCCAGCGAAGCCTTCTGCCGATCCGGGCGATCCAGACTCCGCGCGGCTTCTACTCGACGTACTGGCGTCCGGCGGACGTGGTTAGCGGCGACCTCATAGAGGCGATCCGCTACGGCACGGGAAGCTATCTTTACGTCCTTGGGGACATCCAGGGCCACGGCACGAGCGCGGCGCTCGCGATGACGGCGGTGCAGTCGTTCCTCAAGAACCTCCTCCGCAGCGACGGCGCGCCGCTGATGATGCCCGACATGATCGCCAACATGATGCAGTCGTTCTTCCGCGCAAACCTCGCGGAGGTCTCTTACATGACGGTGCTCATCTGCATCCACCGTCCGCTCCTCGGCCTGGTGCAGTGGATATCCTGCGGCGCGCCGGACCTGATCGTCGTAGAGAACGGCGAGGACCTGCCGATAAACCCGGAGAAGAAGGGCGGGCTCCCGATTGGGCTCTTTGCCGATACGGTATACACCCCTGACGACGTCGTGGAGACGAAGCTCTCGCGCGAGTCGATATGCATCGCATACACCGACGGACTCTTCGACATTTCGCGCGACGTGTCCGGTGAGGAGAGGCTGCCGCAGCCGCTTTCGCAGAAGATCCGCCGCGAGATCGCTCTGTCCGCCAGGCAGGAGGGTTCGCTAATGTCGGCTCTTCCGAAGTTCGTCAAGGCGCTTTCGGAATTCGGCTACGACAAGTTCCTGGACGACGTCACGCTCGTCACCTTCGGAGCGCGGACATGGGTGCCCGGCATCTACGAGGCGACGTTCCGCGTATTTGCGGACGAGATAGACGCGGCGTCACAGGAGATCGCGAAGTGGTGCCGCGAGCGGGGCTGGCCCGAGGAGGGCATCACGCGCGTTCAGCTCGTCTTCGAGGAGAAGCTGATGAACGTTCATGACCACGGCTTCGACGACCGCGACCGCCTGCGCGAGGTGGCGTCCGTGCGGCTCAAGCGGATTCGCGACAACGCCGTCCTCACCGTCTGGGAGACGGGTTCTCCGGAGCCGAGCATCGAAGTCGCTGCGGGAGATGCGTCGACGGCTTTCGAGATGGCGAACATGAACATGGCCGGACGCGGTCGCGGGCGGCTTATGGTGCGGGAGCTGTGCGAGGGCGTTGAGCGCAACCGCTACATGAACATGAACGAGACGACTTACCACATACCGCTGTTCGGCAAGGACAGTGAAAAGGAAAAAACGGAAGGAGCGAAATGAAGGAGTGCTGCAAGGTCTATCTCGACGAACAGTTCGGCGGAGACGCCGACGTTATCGGCGAGATATACAACGAATACGTTTCGTCGGTGCACGAGAAGCTCGCTGACGCCGAGCAGGCGCGCGCCGCGAATGAATGGGAGCGGCTCGATCGCGTTGCGCACACTGTCAAGGGCAACGCGCTCGCCGCTGGCGACAACGCGATGGCCGAGACCGCGATTGCGCTGCGCAAGGCTGCCGCGCTCAAGGACGCACCAGAGGTGGACACCCTCATCGCGCGCCTCCGCGAACTCGAAAAGGAACTCTGACATAGAACATGGCAAGTTTTCTGGACAGATCGAAGGACGCTGACCTGGATCAGCTTCTCCGCGAGTTGTCGGCGCGCACACACGGCGGCCGGCGCAGGAGTCTGCGCCTGCAGGCCTGGCGGATGACCGTGCGCGGCTCGTATGCCCTGAAGCGCGCGATCGACATCTTCGCGAGCGGACTCGGCATGCTCGTTCTTTCGCCTGTCTTCCTTGCCATCGCCCTTGCCGTGAAGTTTACCAGCAAGGGTCCGGTGTTCTTCAGCCAGACTCGCGTCGGGCGCTACGGGCGGCACTTCAAGTTCTGGAAGTTCCGCAGCATGAGGACGGACGCGGAGGCGCTCAAGGAGAAGCTCCAGGAGCAGAACGAGTCGACGGACGGCGTCATATTCAAGATGAAGGACGATCCCCGCATCACGAAGGTCGGTAAGTTCCTCCGGCGCACGAGCCTCGACGAGCTGCCGCAGCTGTGGAACGTCTTCATCGGCGACATGAGCCTAGTCGGACCGCGTCCGCCCGTTCCGTCCGAGGTCGCGCAGTACACGCTCGAGGACCGCAAGCGGCTCGACGTCATCCCGGGCATAACCTGCCTCTGGCAGATAAGCGGACGCAGCGAGATTCCGTTCCACGAGCAGGTGAGGCTCGACAAAGAGTACATCCTCGCGCCGAGCGTGTGGAAGGACATCACGATTCTTCTCAAGACGATCCCGGCAATCATCGGCGGAAAGGGGGCGTACTGATGGACAACATCCTTTTCGTTCCGGCCACGCACGAGCTCGAATGGGTGCAGGATGTCCTGCCCGGGACTAGCCCCGCCGAACTTCCAGTCGCAGGTAGGCGCATCATCGACTACTCTTTCCAGTGCGCGCAGAAGTTCGGCGTCATATTCACCGAGGTGCTCGACTGGCATTTCTCCAAGCGGCTTGCCGATGACTTCAGCGACCTCACGCGCACGGGCTATCCGGTTTTCTACATGAAGGGCGAGGGACCAGTGCCGAAGGGGCTTAGGGACATAGAGAACTATTCGAGTCCGCTTACCTCGCCCGTCTCCGACGGACTCGTCGTCGTCTGGGGCGCGGCGATATCGGCGCACACAATCGAGGAGGTCAAGCTCGAGCCCCTCTCGGACGCAGAGTGCGAGGAGACTCCTGCCGGTGTATACAGGCGCGACGGCGGACGCTGGATGCGCGTCCTGCCGCACGGACTCGTCGCGCGCTCGGTGAAGGCGTGGCATGCGCTCAACTTCCTGATTCTCAAGGAAAGCGAAAAGTTCACGATCCCTGGCTATTCGTCCGAGAAGGGCGTCCACCTCGGACGGAACGTCATCATGGAGTACGGGACGGAGGCGAAGCCGCCCGTGCTGATGGCAAACAATACCTGGTGTGGACGCAACGTGCGCCTTGACGGCGACGTCATCGTCAACAGCGGCTCGTTCATCGGCGAGGGCACGCGCCTTAGACGCACCGTGGTGTGCCGCGACACGTATGTCGGCGTAGGGCTCGACCTGGACGGCAAGATCGTCGTCGGAAGACGAGTCATCGACGCGGCGAGCGGCGCCTGGGTGGACGTGGAGGAGCCCGGTCTTGCAAGAAAGATTCCTACCGGCCTCGGCTGGGTCAGGTCGCTCTGGCACTTCATCCGCGGGCATTCGTTCGGGAGGAGGGGCTGATGGGCAGGTTCGTCGCAGGAGAGTGTCCGGAACTCGACCGGCTCGTCGCCGAATCGCTCGTCGCGATAGGGCGCGAGGTCTCGGAGATGCGCATTCCGCTTCTCTCTGGCGTCGTGCTAGGCGGAGGCTATGGCCGCGGCGAGGGCGGTGTGAGAGAGTGTAAAGTTGAAAGTGTAAAGTGTAAAGTTGAGGGAATGCCGGTTGCCGAATGTCGGCTGTCCAACGACCTGGATTTCTTTGCGATAACCAAGGACGGCACGACGGACGCCGATGCGGTGACGGTCGCGAAGGCACTCGAGCCGGTCTCGCGCCGCTGGACAGAAAAGCTCGGTATCGACGTTGACTTCACCAGCAAGACGCCGTGGCGCATCCGCCACGACCAGGAGCGGCTCATGGTGCAGGAGCTGATACACGGCTATGTCGACGTCGCGGGCGCGACGGGGGAGGAGCTCTTTGCCGGCATTCCGCGCCGCGAACCGTCGGAACTGCCGTGGATCGAGGCCGCGCGCCTTCTCATGAACCGCGGCATGGGGCTGCTTCTGGCCAAAAGCAAAATGGAAAGCGCCAAATGCGAAGTCGACTTCATAAACCGAAACATAAACAAGTGCATCCTCGGCGCTGGCGACGCGCGGCTCATCGCGAACCGCAAGTACAGATGGCGCGCGCCGGAGAGGGCGGAGGCTCTCCGCGACCAGATGTACCGCAAAGCCGTCGCGTGGAAGTTCCGTCCGACTGAAAGCGCCGTGTGCGACTGGAACACGGCGAGGGACGTCTGGCGGGCGGCGTGCGAGGAGGTCATGGAGAATGGTGCTTGCAGAGGGGCGCTCGGGCGCTCGTTGCGCGAGGCCGCGCGCTGGGTCGTGAGGCGCCGCACGCTCGGCGCTCCGGCGAGCTTCGGACAGAACTGCACGGTGCGGGTGCTGCGCGGCGTCAAGCGGTGCATCGAAAAGCGCTTGCCGCTGCCGGAGGCGCTTCGACGAGACTGGGAGATATTCAACTGAACGCAGAATGAACTGCCAACTAACGACTATCGACAATCGACTAACGACTAATAAAGGAGTAAAAAATGGCATGGAACATAAGTGAAGAAGGAAAGACGCTGAAGGTAGAGATCGACGGACGCCTTGTGGCGGCCGTCGCGCCGACGCTTCGCGAAGACATACTGGGCAAGCTTCAGGACGGGATGAATGTGCTCTTCGATCTGTCTGGCATGGTGCATGTCGACTCCAGCGGACTCGGCGTGCTCGTGCAGGTGCTGCAGAAGGTGAAGTCCGGCGGCGGCAAGGTAGTGCTGGCGGCGCTCCAGCCCGGACCGAAGATCGTATTCGACATCACGAAGGTGAGCAGAGTGTTCGAAATAGTGCCGACCGTTGCGGACGCGAAGTTCTGAGAGAGGAGGGGGGATGAGAGTTCTTGAGGACATGAGGGACATGCGTGGCATGGGGGACGAGAGATGTGTCTCGCGTCGCACTGGTCTCTTATGCTGCTCACGGCGTCTGACGGTTATTTCCGCTTTTTTGGCGATTGCGGCGTCTTTTGCCGCCTTCGCCGAAAGCGTTAGGGTCGCCGACTGCGAGCGCGACGCGAAGCTGGACTTCTGGGCGGCGGCGGACAACGAATTCTGCGTCGCGGTGATGAACGACGTGTTCCGATCCGCCGGATTGGAGACGACGCGCGTCGAGTTCGGGCCGGACCATCTTCTCGACGTGTCCAAGGCCGACGTGATCTGCTCGGCGTTCCGCACGAAGAAACTGCTCAAGGACTTCGACTTTCCGCAGCAGCCGCTCGGAAGGATGCATTTTGCGCTCTACGCGACGCCGTCGCGCGCGATGGAGCTCATGTCCACGAAGATCACCGAGTGGCCGCGTCTCAGGATCGGCTACTCGCCCGTCTCCCAGGGGCAGATATCGAACGACGACCGCACGAAGTACTTCGAGCACGCGAGGCTGTCGCCAACGTACGTGGAGATTCCGACGAGCGTCGGCGCCGTGCAGGCGCTGCAAGACGGGGAGATCGACGCGCTCTTCCTCTACACGCCGTTCGGAAAGCGTCCGGAGGGCGTTGTTGAGGTCGTCCCCATCGGCTCGCGCAACGTCTACTTCGCCGTCAGCAAGAAGAAGCCCGAGCTCCTCAGGAAACTCGAGAAGGCGTACCGTTCGTGCTACATCGACCACATCGACATGTACGACGAGCTGCGCGAGAAGCACCTCGGGATACCGAAGCCGCAGAAGCGGGTGCGTGTCGCAGCCTACAGCCGCGGCGATCTCTTCGAGGTGACGCCAGACGGCGAGCGGTCGGGCGCGCTCGAGGTGTGGCTCAAGGCGATCGTCGGCCACACGCACTGGACGGTCGACTACGTGTACGGCGACTACGACGAGAGCATTGCGGACGTCCACAGCGGACGCCTCGACGTGATAGGCGGCATCGGCTTTGCGGCGCAGAGGCGCGACATGTTCCGCTATCCGCACACGCCGATGGGAATGCTGCGCGTGTACCTGTGGACGCATCCGAACAGCCCGTACGTGCCGGGCGACCCGAAGACCTGGCACGGCATGAAGGTCGGTCTTCTCGCCAGCACCATAAGCGCGCAGCGGGCGCGCCGTCAGTTCGACGGCGACGAGTCGATATCGTGCGTCGAGTTCTCGTCCGACCGCGCCATGCTCAACGCCTACTTTTCAGGAGACGTCGACGCATGCGTAGACGTCGAGATGCCGGAGCTAAAGGACGAAAAGGCGCTGCACCTCTATGCGTCGCATCCGATGTACATCTGCACATCGCTCCAGCGCAAGGACCTGTTCCTCGAGCTCGAGCAGGCGATGGACGAGATATGCGACGACTTCCCGAAGTACCTGAGGATGATAAGCGAGCACCACTACGGCAGGCACAGCGACATGGCGGCGCTTTCGCTTGAGGAAAGCAACTGGCTCTCGCGCAGGCTCGGCAATGACAGTCCGATAATGATCGACTTCTCGCCGTGGCCGTTTCCGCTGAAGGACGACAAGGGCCGCGCCGCCGGTTTCGTCGGGGACCTTCTCGCCGAGCTCCACAACAGGACGGGGCTGAGGTTTTCGCTTGCGCCGCAGACGGACATCAACACGGCGGAGGCGAAGTTTCTGCGCGGCGACACGGATCTGTGGATTCCGTATCCCGTCAAGGCCTCCTCGGCGACTTACGGCGCGACGTCCGTCTTTGCGGTTCCTGTTCCCCAGAGCGTCGCGCAGGAGATAGGCGCGGAGGACATGTACCAGGAGTTCGAGATGTTTGCGCGTCCGAACGTTCCGAAGGAGCTCGTCTCCATCCTCAACAAGGTCATGACGGGCATCGACCAGACGCAGCTCCAGGAGATGTTCATGGCGGACGCGGCGGAGCGACAGGTAGTCCACCGTGTCTTCGGCTTGACCAAGGAGGAGCTTACGCACAGGATCGCGTTCATCGCGCTCGTCATTCTCGCTGTCGTCGTGGTGTTCGGTTCCGTGATGATCGCGCTTCTAGTGAAGCAGACAAAGCGCGCCAACGCCGCGGCTGCCGTCGCCGAGGAGCATGCGCAGGCCAAGACAAGGTTCCTTGCGATGATGTCGCACGAGCTCAGGACGCCGCTCAACGCGGTCGTCGGCTTCGCCGAGTTCCTGGCGCGCGGCAATCTCGACGAGGAGCTCAGGCACGACTACACCGAGGGCATTCTGCTCAGCTCAAACGCGCTCCTCGAGCTCATCAACGACATTCTCGACCTCTCGAAGCTCGACGCAGGAGCGATGGACATGCGTTCCGGGCAGTGCGACCTCAACCAGCTCCTCAAGGAGCTTCCGGCAATATTCGGCTACCGCGTCCGCCGCCACGGCGTTAAGCTGCGCATTGACGTCCAGGGGGAGATTCCGGTCGTCGCTCTCTACCAGCAGGGGATGCGCCAGATACTCATCAACCTCGTCGGAAACTCCGCGAAGTTCACGGAGAAGGGTGAGATCGCCATCCTCGCGCGCTGGGTGCCGGAGAGCCGCGCGCTGCACGTCGAGGTGTCCGACACCGGATGCGGCATGTCGAAGGAGAAGATGTCCAAGCTGTTCGATCCGTTCGTGCAGGACATCGCCTCGCGGATGAAGTCCGCCAGCGGCGAGCAGAAGGGAACGGGCCTTGGGCTCGCGATCGTCAAGCGCATGGTAGAGAGCGCGGGCGGAACAATCACGGCCGAGAGCACTCTCGGTAAGGGCTCGCGCTTCATCATCGAGATTCCCGGACTCGATACCGTCGAGGTTGTCCGCACAGCCGCGCAGTCCTCCGCCGAGACAATGTCCGCCGCGCTCCCCGAGCGCGTCCTCGTCGTGGACGACATGATGATGAACCGCAAGATCCTCGGCATCCACCTCGGCAACCTCGGGGTGAAGGAGGTGCGCTACGCCGAGAACGGCGTGCAGGCGCTCGAGGTGATGCACGAGTGGGTTCCGGACGTGGTGCTCACTGACATGTGGATGCCGGACATGGACGGAACGCAGCTCGCCGAGGCGATGCGCCGCGACCGCCGCCTGGCGGAGATCCCGATCGTCGCCGTTACCGCGGATGTCGACGTAGGCTCCACATACGACATGTCGCTTTTCTCCAAGGTCATCTCCAAGCCAGTCACGGGCGAGAAACTGCGAATGATGTTCGGGAGGATGTAGCAATGAGACTGCTCGTGTCCTGCATACCGTACGACTCCGGCAAAAGCGGAATCTCCACGTACGTGCGCGAGGTCGTCAAGGCGCTCGCGGCGCAGGGACACGAGCTGACTCTTCTTTGCGAGCCGGAAGAGACGGGACGTGGGAGAGATTGCGGCGTGAGTGACGAGGGGGGCGAGAGGGGCGCGAGCAGTCTCGCGTCTCTTGTGCCTGCCGCGTCCGATCAAATCAGCATCCGCTCGGTTTTCGCCCCGCGCTGGACGCGGCGCGCGGTGTTCTCGATGCTGTGGCATCTGTTTGTGCTGCCGTTCAAGCTGAGGCGCTGGAGGCGCGACTTCGACGGTTTCGTCATCTGCGCCGCGAACAGGCGCGTCTGCGCGTGGTATCCGATCGAGACTACGGCGACGGTCCACGACCTCGCGAACTTCCACATACCCGGGAAGTACTCGCGGCTTAGGATGTTCTACCTCGCGCACGTCCTGCCGTTCTTCGCGAAGAGGGCGCAGCACCTCGTCGCGGTGAGCGAGGCGACGAAGGCCGACATGGTGAAGTTCTGGCACTGCCGCGAAGAGGACGTCACGGTGCTTTATAATGGGCTGACGCGGGACGCTAGGGGAGCGGGAGACGAGAGCTCGTGTCGCCTGTCGCCTGTCGCGCGACATGCGTCATGCGACACGCAGCCAGCTACCGACTTTAAACTCTCAACTCTCCTCTACATCTCGCGCATCGAGCATCCCGGGAAAAACCACGTAAGGCTCATCGAGGCCTACGGCAAACTGCCGCGGGAGATCGTCGAGGCGCATCCTCTAGTGATTGCGGGCGCGGACTGGAAGGACGCCGAAGTCGTTCACGAGGCGGCGAAGAAGTCGGCGCACGCAGATCTCATCCGCTTCACCGGATTCGTCGACGCGGCGGATATGCCGCGCCTCTGGGACGAGGCGGGGTTCTATGTGTTCCCGAGTCTTTTCGAGGGCTTCGGGCTTTCGCTCATCGAGGCGATGGACCGCGGAATTCCCTGCGCGTGCTCGAACAACGGCTCCCTGGGCGAGATAGCGGGAGACGTCGCGATCACGTTCGATCCGTATGACGTGGATTCCATTGCAGAGGCGCTAAGGGGGCTGCTCTCTGAAACGCGAGAGGCGCGCGAGGCGCGTGTGGCGCGGGGGCGCGAGTGGATCAAGCGCTATTCGTGGGAGGATCACGCGAAGGGGATCGCGAGGCTGCTGGGGCAAACACGCGTCGCCCGTCTATTCGGGATTCCTGTCGCGCGGGTTTCTGAGACAGAGGCCGTCGAGCGCATAATCTCTTTTGCAAAGAGGGGAAAGTTGGAGACTCTAGCTCGGAAACCGGCCTTCATTGCGACCTTGAACGTCGACTTCGTCACGAACGCGGTGAGCGGCTGGCCGTTCGGCGGCAACGACGAGCTTTGGGGATATCTCAGGAACGCCGACTTCGTGACTGCCGACGGAATGCCCATCGTGCTTCTTTCGAAGCTGCTGCGCCGTCCGATACCAGAGCGCGTGACGGGTGCGGACATGGTTCCGCGAATCTGCCGCCGCTGCGCCGAGGAGGGGATGTCGGTCTACGTGCTCGGCGGCGACAGAGAGGCGATAGAAGAGGCGTTTGGGAAGTTGGGACTTGATGGGCGTGAGTTGAGAGTTGCCGGCATCGACCCGGCGTTCGTGAAGCTCGACGAGGAGCAGCCCGACATAGTCGCGCGCATAAACGCGGCGAAGCCTGATGTCCTCTTCGTAGCGCTGGGGAACCCGAAGCAGGAGCTGTGGATGGGAAGGAACGCCGCGAAGCTCGACGTCGGCGCGATGATCGGAATCGGCGGGACGTTCAACTTCATCGCCGGACGCGTGAAGCGCGCGCCGAAGTGGATGCAGAAATCGGGGCTTGAGTGGATATACCGAATAATCCAGGAGCCGGGGAGACTGTGGAAGCGATATGCCTACGGACTCGTCAAGTTCGGCTGGCTGTCTCTGCGGGCGATGGCGGGAGGTTATAGATGAAAAGAAGAACCTTGCTGGTTCATCTGTCGGCCTTCGGGGCGTGGGCCATAGCCTTTGGATGCGCGGTCGGATGGGATGTGCTTGTCTTGCCGTGGACGACCTTTCTGCCCACGGCGGGTCCGCTCGGCACGCTTCTTGGTCTCCTCGCCGGCGCGCTCATCATGGTCGTCATTGCGTGGAACTTCCACTATATGATCGGGAAGTGCCCCGGCATCGGCGGGGTCTATTCCTACGCCAAGATGGCGTTCGGGCCGGACCACGGGTACATCTGCGCATGGTTCCTGTTCCTTGCGTACGCGGCGATAGTGTGGGCGGACGCCACGGTGCTTGCCGTGATAGTGCGCTACATGGTCGACGCGGAGTCCTTCAGGGATGCGTTCTCGTTCAGCGTCGCGGGGTGCAGCTTCTATTTCGGGGACATGCTGATCGTCGCGCTGGCGATGGTAGTCGTCGTCTTTCTCTGTATCCGCCGACGCCTTGCGGCGGCAGTTCAGATTGCCTTTGCCCTGATGATGGCGGTGGGAATCGCCGCGTGCTTCGTGTCCGCGGCGTCCAAGCACATTGTCGTCGGCATGTCGATGTCTCCGTCCTTCTCGCCCACTGGCGGTTCGCCGGTTGTCCAGTTCATAAACATCCTGACGATTTCGCCGTGGCTTTTCGTCGGAATCGAGGCGATGTCTGCAATGACCGCCGAGTTCGGCTTCCCGCGCAGGAAGGCGTTCGGGATCATGCTCGCCGCGATTGTCGCCTCGGTGGCGGCATACATAGCGGCGATGCTGATTCCGGTCTTCGCCTACAGCGACTCCGCCGCTGGGTGGCCCGCCGCACTGGAGGGGATTGGCGGCGACGCGAACGTCCGAGCATTCGACGTCGTCAAGAGATGCGTCGGCGGAGCGGGTCCGTTCGTCCTTGGGGTGACTCTCGTCGGCGCGCTGTTCACGAACCTCGTCGGGAACACGATAGTTGCCAGCCGTCTTGTCGCCGCCATGGCGGAGGACAGCGCGATGCCCCAATGGCTCGGCAAGTGGCACGGGAAGCTGTCCGCGCGCAGCGGCATCATCGGGATAGCCGTGCTTGCCGTCGTCGTCTCCTCGCTCGGCGAGGCGGTGGTGAACGTCATCGTCGACATCGCGCTTGTCGGCGCGGCGATAGCCTACGCCTACACGTCCGCTGCGACGTTCAAGGTCGCGCTTGGAGATGGCAGGCGGGTTTCTGCTGCGCTGGGGTTTGTCGGGTTTGCATCGTCCGTGGCGATCGCGTTCATGTTCATCTTCCCGACGCTGTATTCCGAATCCACGTCGATGGGGACTATGTCCTTCCTCTTCCTCGTCGCCTGCTGCGTCGCCGGTCTCGTTGCGTTTCTGTTCGTGTGCAGACACGACGACCAGCATCGGTTCGGGCATTCCTCCGCGGTGTGGATTGGTCTCTTCGTCGTCATCATCGTGGTGTCGCACCTGTGGGCCAGACAGACGGCGCGCGACACGATGATGAAGGCCTACGCGGACATCGTGGAATACCACGCGACCGAGTGCCTTCCGTCTGCCGGCGAGGCGGATGTCAGGCGCGGGGAGGACTGGCACGTGGCCCTCAAGGGCAAGCTGCAATCCGTGCGCAGCGCCATCGTGAGGAACAGCTACGTCCAGAGCGGGATCGACCTCCTTGCCCTTGCGTTGATGTTCGCCGTATACAGGATACTGCGCAGGCGCGAGCTCGCCATGGAGCGCGAGAAGGCGAAGGCCAAGAGCTTCTTCTTCTCGACGGTTAGCCACGACATCAGGACGCCCCTGAACGCGATCATCGGCTTTTCCGAGATGCTGAAGTCCGGCTTCGCGACAGATGCCGAGCGCGATCAGGCGGTTGACTCCATAGTCGCGAGCGGCAAGACTCTTCTCGGTCTCGTCAACGACGTCCTTGACCTCTCGAAGCTTGAGTCCGGGAAGATGGAGATAGTGCCGGAGCCGACGGACTGCGTAAGGCTGCTTCGCGACGTTACGGAGGCATTCAGGCTTGCGGGCGGGGAAGCGGGTGTCGAGGTCCGCTGCCGTGCGGACGCCATGCCATGCCTTGTGGTCGATCCGCAGAGGCTTAGGCAGATTGCGTTCAACCTCGTCGGCAACGCGGTGAAGTTCACGCACGAGGGCTACGTCGAAGTGCGCGCGTCGTTCGTTCCGAACGAAGATGTCCAGTCGGGAACGCTGCAGCTCACCGTGGAGGACACGGGCTGCGGAATATCCGACGAGGATTTGAAGCGCATAGGCTCGGCGTATGTGCAGGTAGGCGCGAAGGAGTCGCGCAACGGCGGCACGGGTCTTGGGCTTGCGATATGTCGCCAGCTCGTGACGGCGATGGGCGGCAGGATGGATGTCGAGTCGGAGCTCGGGAAGGGGTCCACGTTCACAGTGACGATACCGGGGGTGAAAGTCGTGGAAAGCGGAGAAGTTAAGAGTGGGGGAGTTGAGAGTGGGGGAGTTGGGAGTGGAGGAGTTAAGAGTGGAGGAGTGGAGGAGTTAACGCACCCACTCACCCACTCACCCACTCACCCACTCAACAACTCACCCGCTTGCCGCCGCATCCTAGTCGTGGACGACACAAAGATGAACGTAATGGTCATGAAGGCACAACTGAAGAACATCGGGAAGTTCGAGGTCTCGTCCGCATCGAACGGTCAGGATGCGCTCGAGTTGCTCCGCCGTGGCGCGGAGCGGTTCGATCTGGTGCTGACGGACATGTGGATGCCGCTGCTGGACGGCGAGGGGCTCGTAAAGGCCATTCGGGCCGATCCCGCGCTTTCGGGAATGTGCGTCGTCGTCGTAACGGCGGACGTGGAGTTCAGGGCAAAGTTCGCGCAGGTCGGATTCGACGACATACTCCTCAAGCCTGTTACAAAGGGCAAGCTCGTTGAGTTGCTGTCAAAGGAGGGAAGATGAGGATTGCCCATGTTCTGAGGAGGATTTCGTTCGACGACTGGGGAGGGACCGAGCAGGTCGTCTGGAACCTCGCCAAGGCGCAGAGGGAGGCGGGCCACGAAGTGCGGCTCTTCGCCACGACGGCGCTATGGAGGGGATTAGATGATGACAGGCGAGACGGGCGTGACAGACGGGACGGGAGTCTTGAGGTCGTCGATGGCATTGAGATCGTCAGGTTCAAGCCGATCTATCCGTGGTGGCCGATGCCGAAGGCCCTCGTGGACGAACTCGACAGGAAGGGCGGCAATCCTTTTGTCCCTGGGCTAGGAAAAGCCCTTTGCGAATGGAAGCCCGATGTCATCCACTGCCACGCCATGGCCCGCATCGCGGAGCTTTGCCTTCGAACCGCCCAAAAACTTGCAAATCCCAACTCCCAACTCGCAACTAAAACAGTCGTCTCCCTGCATGGCGGCGGGGCGAACGTTCCGGGCGAGGAGGCGAAGAGCCTAAGGGCTCCGACGCGCGGGAGGCTTCCGTGGGGGAAGGTTGTCGACATCCTCATGGGCTGGACGCGCCGCGTTCCGGAGGACTTCGGCGGCATAGTCTGCGTAGGCGAGGACGAAGCCGAGAAGTACCGCGGCAGGCACAAGCACGTGATGTATCTTCCCAATGGGGTGGATTGTCGCCTTTTTGAAGGAATGGCGCGAGAGTCCCGAGAGGCGCGAGGGACGCGAGAGCCTGGCCACGCGCCAAGAGCCACGCTCTCCCTCCTTTGCGTAGCGCGCATCGACAGGCAGAAGAACCAGATGATGCTTGTCGAGTGGCTGGCGCGAAACCCTGGCGCGACGGTCCGGCTTGTGGGACCGGTTACGCAGCCTGACTATCGCGCGGAGCTGGAGGCGCGCGCGGCGGAGCTGGGCGTTGCGGACAGGCTGTCGTTTGCCGGGGCGCTGAAGCCTGCGAGCGAGGAGCTTCTGCGGGAGTACGCGAACGTCGACGTGTTCGTGCTGCCGAGCAGGCACGAGCCGTTCGGGATTGTCGTCCTTGAGGCTTGGGCGGCGGGGCTTCCGGTTGTGGCGAGCGACATCGGCGGACTTGGAAAGCTCTGCGCGGCACATCCTGGGGCGGCGCAGACGTTTCCTCCGGGCGATATAGATGCGCTAGATGATGCACTGCGGCGCGTCGGAAGCGACGCGCCGCTTCGCGAGCGTCTGTCCGCGGCGGGACAAGCCGCGGCGGCCGAATACGACTGGCGGACTCTTGCCGCCCGCCTGGTTGATTTTTACGCCGAAATATGATTAAATATACGGCAAATAAATGCAGGACGAAGAACTTACAGAAGAAGAGCGCGCCAGGTTGCGCGGTCTTATAGCATTTCAGAAGCTAGTGCTGGGCATCGCCCTGCGCTGGTGGTGGCTTTTTGCTGCTGTTTTTCTTGCGCTTCTTACGCTTTTTTCGGCTTTTCTGTGGATGCGCGGGGCTCGGAGCGTCAATCGGTACGAGGCAAAGACCCGCCTTATGTACTCGCCGAAGAAGGTGTCGCGCATCGACAATCTGGGCGACAAGCAGATGATGACGATTCTCGAACGTGGCTCTCTCAAGCGCCGCGTGCTAGATTATGTGGACATGGACATGATGGAACGCATGTGCCTAACTGTCGACATGAAGATCGAGCAGAGCAGACGTCAGAGCAATTTGTTTACGCTGACAGCAGCGTCCAAGACGAAAAAGGGCGCTTACGCAAAGGTGAATGCCTACGCCGACATTTTGATCGACGAATATGTCTCGTATCGCTCGAAGGACCTGGAGACGTGGAGGGATTCGCTTGAGGTCAGGCGTAAAAATCTGATGGACCAGATTTCCGACATAGACGCCGAGGAGGCTGCGTTCAAGACGACTACGGGCGCGCTATCTCCGAAGGAGTCTCTCCTTGCCTTGAATGCGCTCCTCTCCGACCAAAGGAAGAACGACTCCGCGCTCGGTGTTGAGGCCGCAAACGAGGAGCTGAAGAAGCATAAGCTTGAAGACATTGTCGGCGATGTCGGGGCGACGGTCCTGGCCAACGCGGCGACGATACGCAAAAAGGCCGCTGCTATTGCGTCGATTGACGCCGAGCTTGTGCAGCTGCGCGAGAAGTACACCGACCTGAATCCCAAGGTGGCGGGGAAGCTGCAGGAGCGGAATGAAAAAGTTTTGGAATTTGAGGATTTCCTGAAGTCCAAGGGAGTGGAAGGCGTCGAGCTCGACAAGATAGACCAGATTGAGAAGGCGGCAGGTGAGTTTGCGGACTGTGTAACTCGTCTTGAGGTGGTGGAGCAGAAGCGTGCCGCGCTCGCCAAGGAAATTGCCGACAACGAAAAGCGCGCGTCTGAGCTTGCGAAGATCGTGATGGACTACGAGCGCATTGAGGTTCGTCGAGCGGACCTGACCGCGGCGGTGAGGGATGTTGACGACCAGCTCAGCGGCATTTCATATGCGATTGGCGCGTTAAGAAACGATCTGAGGCAGATAGAGCGTTCCAACGGCGCGGACGACAACGGTCCGTTCGGATCCAAAAAGGCCATATTCGCCTTTGGCGGCGCATTTGTCGTCGCGGGCGGAATGCTGTTCGTGATTATTGTGCTGGAGCTTCTCTTCGGCAAGGTCCGGGACGGACGCGAGATTGCGATCTACGACGGGATATCCTATCTTGGCTCGATACCGAAGTCCGGTTCGATGCCGGAGGACGAAGCACGCGAGGCTATGGGGGTTGTGTCGCTGAAGACGCTGCTCGCCGTCAAGGATGCGAAGACGATATTTGCGTGCAGGCTTCCTGGGGCGGAGCCAAACATGACGTTCGCCGAGACGATGGACTTCACTGCGACGATGTCCGGCGCGAGTAGTTTCCTCCTCGACATAGTCGCTCAGCCCAACTTCACACCGCCGGAAGGCGCGGAGGAGATGATCGGCGTGGTCCGAAACGGGCAGCGCGGGTGGTTTCCGGCGGTGAACCGATTCGCGCTGGCGCCAACCGAGCTGCAGATGCTCAAGGCTGACATCGCGTCGCTCGTCGAGTCGTTCGACAACATCTTCATTCGCATCGAAGGGGTGGTGCGCGTCGGAGGGACGTTCTTCGACCAGCTGCTGGAGCTTTCGGACGCGGTGCTGCTCATGGTCGGCGCCGGCACGACGCCGCGCAGTTCCTTCGCCTTCGCGCGCCGCCACCTCAAGTCGTCCGGCAAGCTCGTGATGGCGATTGCTGCCGGAGCGAGCGCAAAGAGGGTCCGAAAGGACATGGAGGTGCTGACATGAGGATTCCCGTAATCTTCTGTGTAGCCGCTGTCACACTGATTGGATGCTATACCGACAGGATGACATCCAACTACAACGATGTTTTCGAGGTCACCAACACGGACGACGACAGTGCAGTCATAGACGAAAGCGGCCGCACTGCGGAGGACGAGGCGCGCATACGAAAACGCCTTATGGAGCTTGAGATGGAGGAGGAGCCAGCGTACCACATGAACGCCGGCGACCAGGTCGAGATACGCGTCTATGACCATCCGGACCTCGGCATGACTACGCGCATAGGCCCGGACGGAATGGTCGGCATCGCGTTCATGGGACAGGTGAAGCTCAGCGGACAGACGATAGCGCAGGGCGCCGAGTGCATTCGCGAGGGACTTGCCCCGTACGTGAAGAATCCTGTCGTGAGCATAACCGTGCTCGACGTTCAGAGCGAGACGGCGACAATCGCCGGCGCATGCGCGAAGCCTGGGGTGTACAACATCTCCAACGCGACGAGGCTTGCCGACTTTTACGCGATGGCCGGGTCTAGCGCCGAGCGGCTTTTCAACGGAGTGGATGTTGATGTCGCCGACCTTGAGCATTCTATTTTTGTCAGAAAGGGTGAGCTTCTTCCGGTGGACTTCGTCAAGGCAATCAGCAAAGGTGACTTGCTGCACAACATCAGAGTCCGCAAGGGCGATTATGTGTTCATCGCCCAGCGAATGGAGGCGTCGGTCGTCATATGCGGCGAGGTCCGGAATCCGCACAAGCGTCTGTTCGAGGCTGGCATGGGGCTCATAGAGACTCTTACGGCCGCGGGGTGGATAAAGGAATCTCACTGGAGCCATGTTATCATAATCAGGGACGGGCTGGCGCATCCGAAGCTCTACAAGGTGGATGTCGACGGCATTCTCGCCGGGAAGTGCCGCAACGTCACTCTTAAGGCGGGTGACATAATCTATGTGCCGAAGGACAATCTATCGGAGTACAATGTGTTCGTCAACAAGCTCCTTCCTACGGCGCAGATATTCAGCCTGATTGCAGGCCGGGCGTCTGCTGTCGGACTGGGCTCAAACAACTGACGACATGAAGTACGCGGTATTCTTTCTAGCGCTTCTTGCGATGCCGCCTCTCGGCGTGGCGCTGTCCTTCAGCAGGCGATGGATGAAGTACGCAATCTGGAGCATGATCGGTGCTCTTGCCGTATATCAGGGGACGGCCATTAACTTCTTCTCCTATGAGGAGTATCGCGGCTCGTCGCGGGGAATGGAGGTCAGCATTGTCTATCTCCTTGCGTTCGCGCTGCTCGTCGCCGCCGCGTTCAAGCATCGCCTTCCCAAGCTGATTCCGTCCTTCGGCGCTTTTCTCTACGTTGTCTATTTTTTCCTGTGCCTTCCGTCGTATGGCACGGCTGAAAACACGCTCTTTTCCTGGATGGAGACGTGGAAGATGATTATGCTCTACCTCGTCTACCTTTCAGCCCGGGCGTATCTTGACATGACGGACGGTACAAAGGCACTCGTGAAGGGACTGGCCGGATTCGCCATATTTAACTTCCTGCTCGTCGTGAAAGACCATCTTTCAGGCGTTTATCAGCCGCATGGGGTGTTTCCGCACCAGAACGGGCTCGCGATGGCGATGCATTTGTTTGCGAACATGTTCTTCTCGCTTTTTCTGCTTGGAGGATGGCGTCGATCATTTCTGAATGTCGCCGCATTCATCGCGTCTACGGCATGCATCGTCCGCACGTATTCCCGAGGAGCGCTCGCGATGATACCGATCTCGTTCTTCGTCACCTTCGTCCTCACCATGATGTCGGCCCCGCGCGGAAGGCGGTTCGGCATGATCGGACGGATCGTTCCGATCGCGGTTGTCGGGATGATCGGCCTCGGGCTGATGCTCCCGCGGATCATCGAGCGTTTCACGGAGGCGCCGGAGGCTTCGAAGAACACGCGAGTGGAGCTCGCCCTCTGCGCCAAGGAGATGATTCTCGACGAGCCATGGCGCGGCGTCGGCATAAACAACTGGGGCATCAAGATTAACCCTCCGTATGAATACGCCGAGCGCGCCGGACGCAACCCCAACCGGGGAGAGGACTTCAAGGACGGTATCGTGGAGACGGTCTACCTTCTCGTCGGCGCGGAGTGCGGAATCCCCGCGCTCGCCACGATGATTCTATGGTTCTTGTCGTATCTCGTGCTTTGCCTCGTTCTCGTGAAAAGGCTCTCGGGCACACCGGATGTCGCGATTCCGGCTGGCCTGGCGGGCGGGTTTGTGGCGCTGTATCTGCAGAGCTGCCTTGAATGGACTCTCAGAATGCAGATGAACCTCATCCTTCTTTTCATGTTCTATGCGCTTCTCGACCACATGAACTCAATCGGTAAAAAGCGGCTGAAGGCCACTTCGCCCCGCCACGACGACACGGTAAAGTCAAAAGATGGAGGGGCGAATAATGAAGCTTGATGCCAAGACGTCTGCCAAGATCGCGGGGTTCGGACTGATATGCGCGTTCTTTGTCGCACTCCTGCATGTGCCTCAGCCTGTGCCCGTGGATCCGTCGACCTCGGCATGGTGGCTGTTTCGCCTCACAGCCGGGACGTTCGGCAGGCTGGGCGTCCCTTTTTACTTCGTCGCCGCCGGCTTTTTCCTAGCGCGGCACTACGGCGAGTCGTCGTGGTGGCGGTGCGAGACCTCCAAGCGTATGGCGAGCCTGCTTGTCCCGTTCGTGGTCTGGCTTGCCCTGTGGAATGCGGAGGAAGGCGCGCTCGCGGTGCTTTCGAACTTGCGCAGCGGTGCGTCGCTGCTCGAAGGCTTTCCGTCCGGCGGGGCGCTTCTTGTGCGGCTGGGGATAAACCCATTTGACTATCCTTCCGACATCCCGCTGTGGTTTGTGCGAAGTCTCCTGCTGTATGTGATCGCGAGCTGCGTGCTGTTCCCGGCGCTGAAGAAGACCGGTCCGCTGCTTCCCGCCGCGGTGCTGGTCTTGTCGACGGCGCTGCGGCTGCCGGGAAGCAGTTCGGAAGTGTGCCGTTTCCTCACTCGGTTCGTGTCCCTGCACGGTTTGTTCTACTTCCTGGTGGGAGCGTCGCTTGCACTGGGCGTTCTGCGCATGCCCGCGAGAAACATGTTTTTCTCCTTCGCCGCCGCCGCAGGCGCCGTCGGACTTTTCGCCTCGCAGTTTCTTGCCGCCAGGAACAGCGCCTGGTGGAGCGTGCTGCATGAGCTTTCACTGCCGTTTGCTCTGCTCGCCGCATGGCGCGTGTTTCCGGCTGTTTCGTGGCCGCGCTCGATTACATCCCTTACTTTCCCCGTCTATGTGCTGCATGTTTTCGTGATCCGCGCGCTTGACGTGGTGATGTATGGCCACGTGTCGTGCGCCGGGATTGCCATAAAGTATGCTGCGGTCTCTGTTCTGACTCTTGCCGCGGCGGCCGCAATAAGGAAGTATCTGCCGCGCTTTCACTCTTTCGCATTTGGAGGGCGATGACGGATGTTTGCCGTTTCCATGATCTTCGCGGCATCGATGCTGCGCTTCCTCGATCCGTACACGTCGCTGTACCAGACGGATGACGATCGGGAGGGCCGTTCGCTCGCCTCGGAGCCTGGGTTCTGGCCGTCGGCGAACGGACAGAAGGATCCGCTCGTGGAAAATCCGAAGGCTCGGATAATGTACAACGCCTTCCGCACGAGCGACAGCCCGTTCCCGGACTACGATCCGAAGAAGCCGAGTGCGCTGTTCAAGGTCAACCAGGTCGGATACCATCCCGACCAGCCGAAGTTCGTCTACATGGGGGCTTGGCTCGGACCTAAGCTCGGCGCGTGGAAGATGCGCAACGGGGTTGCGGGATGGAAGCTTGTCGACGCGAAGACTGGTGACTCAGTGCTCGTTTCGCAAGTTCCGCCCGTCCATCGCGTCGACGATGCAACGAACAAGGAAGGCACTCCCTTCACCGGCGAATACACCTACGAGATGGATTTCTCGTCCGTCACAAACGAAGGCGTTTACTACGTTCAGGTTGACGGCGTCGGCAGAAGCGAAGACTTCCGCATCTGGCGCGGCGCGGCGGAAGATGCGTTCCGGGTCCACATGGGCGGACTCTACCAGAAGCGCTGCGGAATAGCGAAGTGCGAGCCGTACACCCACTGGACAGCAGGCGCTTGCCACACGAACATCGTGCGCGGTTCCTTCGCGCCAGAGGAGGGGAAGCTTCCGAAGGACGTAAGATGGTTCGACATCATCCGCCACAACACCGACTGGGAGACGGGCGAGAGGATCGCAGTCTCGGGTGGATGGCACGATGCCGCCGACTATGACCGCCGTCCCGCGCACCTGAACATCGTGAACGATCTCTGCGCAGTCTATCTGATGAAGCCGGCGAACTTCACGGACGGGCAGCTCGCGATCCCCGAGAACTCAAACGGCATCCCCGACATCCTCGACGAGGCCGAGTGGGGGCTTCGTCACCTCCTAGCCGTCCAGCAGAAAGACGGGGGCGTGGGGACGTGGATAGAGTCGTCGGGCCACCCGGATGTCGGCAACGTCGCCGAGCGCGATCCGATGCGCTATGCGGTCTCGCGGGCGACTCGCGCGAGCTCCCTCGCGTACGCCGCGCACGCCGCGCTGCTCGCTCGCTGCCATGAATCATTCCGCGCAAAGTATCTCGACTCCGCAAAGCGCGCGTGGGACTTTGCCATGCGAGCGACGCCGGCGGTTGAGACGTTTGTCGTCATAAAGAAGAGCGGCTGGCTTTCGACCAGTGAACAGGAGATCGATTGGAGGGAGCCTTCCGGACTCTCTGCCGCGCCTTTCATAAAAGCTGCGATAAACCTTGGCGCGCTTACCGGCGAAAAGACATATCTCGAAGCACTTGGCGCGAAGCGGCGCGAGGTCGAAGAGGATCTGAAGAAGAACGAGTGGCGATGGGCCGCGCTGACCTTTGCCGGAGAGCGCGAGCTCGGCATTCCGCCGCAGACGTCGAAGCTCATGGCGGAATGGGAACGGAGGCTTCTCAACCGCGCGAAGGACATGCTTGGGCAGGTTGACGGGGCGTACGCCTATCGCTGCCCCTGGTGGGCTCCAGGGAAGGGATACTTTAGCGCAATGAGCTGGGGCAATTCGCATCCGCTCCGCCGCGCGCAGATGCTTGTTGCCGCGCATCGCATAACTGGCGATGCAGCCTATGTCCGCGGCGCATTTGCCGCGCTCGACTTCCACAACGGATGCAACCCCGTCGGCACGACGCTCACGAGCGGACTTGGGCAGGTCTATCCGGTCTCGTTCCTCGACCTGCCGTCGTACGTCGATGGAATCGCCGAGTACGTGCCGGGCATAACGCCGTATAGATGGACATATGGAATGCCTGCTCGCGCTGTTGAGATGGTTTACGGTGGCGACAAGGCGTTCGCGACAAAGTGTCCGATTTGGAGAAGGTGGGGCAATGTCGAGAACCTCACCGTAGCCGCGAGCGAATACACGGTGTGGGAGACGATTGCTCCGGCGGCTTCTGTCTGCGGATATCTCCTTGAGCCGACGGGAACGCCGCCGCCTGTTCGTCCCGCACCCGCGAAGGACATTCGCGCCCTGCCTGGCTACTGGACGATGCCGTGATACTTTTCAACCCGAACGGGTTGACGAGTGTGCGTTAGATTTGATATAATCACAATATAGCATGAAAGTAAACAACATGTCCGAGATTGCCATAATCGTTCAGCAAGAGCGAAAGCGGCAAGGCGCTACGCAGATTGAGCTGTCGCAGATGGCCAATGTCGGCGTACGTTTTCTTCGTGATGTGGAGGATGGCAAGCCTTCCGTTCATTTCGACAAACTTATGCGGATACTTGAGGTTCTGGGCGTCGCGGTTGATTTAACGCCAAGGGGAGTTTCGGCGAGATGAGTGCCACTGCGGAAGAACTGTCAGACGCCGGGCATCCGAGCGGCATCTATGCGAGAATTTCATCTCAGATTTCCCGACGGGCGGGGCAGATAGCATAGTCGGCAAGGAGAAACGCAAATGGCGGAGACAAGGCTCAACGAAAACATAATACCGTCCACAACGGTCGTGACGGCGGGTGACAGCGCGTACGCATGGGGTGCGCTCATGCTGGTGTCCAGCATGCGCAGGAACGGGATGCGGCATCCGGTTCTCGTATGGGCGATGGACTGGAACGAGGAGCAGAAGCGCCGCATATGTGCGCTTGGCGGAGTGACGGTTCAGGATATTGCGAAGACTCGACAGTGCCTCGCCTGCCAGAAGCCGCGCATCATGGGGTGCGACGCGGTGAAGACGGACTGGGTCTGCTGGGTCGATGCCGACGGGCTTTTCGTCGGAGACTGCAGCGAATGGCTTTCGAGCGACGACGTGGACGAGATGCGGATTAAACGCTGCAATCCGCCTCCTCCGGATTTCACGCCCGAGACGCTGGCGACCTGGAAGAGCGACGTCGCGCGGTTCCGCGGAAGTGCGCTTGAGGAAAGTCGCTACCCGACGCGCGTCCAGTCGGGCGTTATACTCCTGAACAGGAAGTGGCGCCCGTTCCTCGCCGCATGGGATGCGCAGATCAACAGTGTTCTGCCGCCGGATGTGGAAATACTCATGAAGAAGGGATCGGCCTATTATCAGACTGATGAAAGCGTGCTTGCGAGTCTCCTCTGCTTCGGCGTCGACGCCCCGAGGGTTTCAGAACAGTACAAGTTCGACGGCAAGGTCGACAGGAGCCGCTACTATCTGCACTTCGGCTACAATCCGAAGCCGTGGCAGATGTGGAACACATACGCCATGCGTTTCCGCGAAGAGGCCTACAGGACGGCTGAATGGCTGGTCGAGAAGGGCGTAGTGAAGGCCGGAGACGTTCCGCTCCCCCTGCGCCGCGGGTGGTGGCCGCTATTCCGCATGCTCGCGCCGGCAGCCCCCTGGGTTTGGCGTGTGATGAAACTGAAGCGAAGAATTTTCAGGTGACATGAAGCTTGACTTCCAGAAGAACGTGAAGCGCAACATGGTCGCGAATGCCGCATCGAGCGGCATTCGCCTGCTCTTTCCGTTCCTCAACCGCACGCTGTTCCTCTGGCTTCTTGGTCCGGAGTATCTTGGGCTAAACGGTCTTTTTGCGTCGATCCTAGGCGTCCTCATGCTTGCCGAGCTCGGCTTTGGGAAAGCTGTCGTGTGCTCGATGTACAAGCCGGTCGCCGACGATGACAGGGAGCTTCTTTGCGGGTACCTGAGGTTTTACCGCACGGTCTACCGCTGCGTGGGAGCGGCGATATTCATCATCGGGCTTTCGCTTCTTCCGTTCCTCGACAAGCTTGTTCACGGCACGGTGCCGCCGGACGTGGATCTTCACATACTTTACATAATCCATCTAGTGAACACGGCCGCGAGCTACTTCCTGTTCGCATACCGCGGCGTGGTGCTCGGCGCGCACCACCGCAACGACGTGATCACGAACATTCGGACAGGGGTTTCCATCGCCCAGTACGTCACTGTGTTCCTCATCCTCCTCGTAACGCGCAACTACTACCACTACATCCTCGCGACCGTCGCGTTCACCGTCGTGCAGAACGTGCTGCTCGTGAAGGCGTCGCGCAGGCTGTTCCCTGACATCGAGCCGCGTGGCGCGCTTCCGCCCGAGATGCGGCGCAGGGTGATTTCGGACGTGAAGTCGATCTTCATGCACAAGGTCGGCGGCGTTATCACGTACTCCACGGACAATCTTGTCATCTCCGCGTTTCTCGGACTTGTCGCCGTAGCCTCTTATGGAAACTACTACTACGTCATGGCGTCTGTGGCCGGAATCGTCGAGGTCGTGTACTCGTCAATGACCGGCGGATTCGGAAACAAGATATACACCGAGTCGAAGGAGGAGAACTTCCGCCTCTTCATGCGCATGAACCGTCTGTCCATGGCTGTGGTGGTGTTCTGTTCCGCAATGATGACGGCAATGTACCAGCCTTTCATGGTGGTGTGGGTGAAGGGTGACCCCGCGCTTATGCGACATGCGCTCACGCCGGTCCTCATGGTGCTGTTCTTCTACATCGTGCAGTCCCGCCAGGTGCTGCTCGCGTTCAAGTCCGCCGCTTCCCTCTGGCGCCAGGACAGGTGGAAGCCGATCGTGGCCGGCGCGGTTAACCTGGTGACGAACATCCTTTTCGTTCTGTTCCTGCCGGACGCCTACAAGCTCGACGGCGTCATCTTCTCGACGATAATCGGGCTCGTGCTGATACAGGTCCCGTGGGAGTCTCACGTCATGTTCACGAACTTCTTCGGCAGGGCGGAGTCGCGCGCCTACTGGCGCGCGCATGTCGGCTTCGCGGTGTTCACTGTCGCCCTGTGCGTGTCCGCCTGGCTTTCGACCTACGTTGTTCCGGTCGAAGGAATCCCCGGCGTCTTCGCAAAGGCGGCCTCTGCGTTTGTGGTGATCTCCTTGTCCATGTCCGTCGCATTCAAGGACGACGTCAGGGAGATAATCGGTAAGCTGCGCAGACGGCGTTAGCCCGCGTCGCCCACGATGCGGGACAGCAGCATTCGCTGACGTGCAAAATACGCTTCGCGCGTGAAAAGCTTCGCCCGTTCTGCGCAGTGGCTGCGCATCTGACCGCGGAAATCCCCGTCGGCGGAAAGTCGCGCGAGGATGTTTGCGGCGACATCCGGTGTGCGGTACGCCAATTCGCCAGAGGACACGATCTCGGTGGTCCCGCCTTCGTCTGGGACGATGGGAATGAGTCCGGAAACGAGGTATTCTGCCACTGCTATGCCGAAGGCCTCGTCGCGCTCGGCGTGCAGGGCGTACGAACCGGACGCAAGGAATCGTGCCTTCTCATCTCCGTAAAGCGCGCCGCAGAGTTTCAACCACGGGCGTTCCGCAGCGAGTGACTCGAGTTTCTTCCCATAGGCGGGGGTCTGGTCAAGCCGCCCGGCGATATGGAACGTAAAGTCTTTCCCCGAAAGATTTCGCGCCTTTTCAACGATTTCGACCAGTTCCTCTATTCGTTTGGAAGGGACGATTCGTCCGATGTACACGACCTTGAGCGGATCATGTTCGTCCGAAGCGTCCGAATGCGCTTCGAAGAGCGTCGGCGGGTAGAACATCGTGCTGTTGAACGGACCGTAGTAAGCCGTCATGAGCTTCTCCACGAACCTGGAGTTCGGATAGATGTGCTGGCGGCTGTCGCGGATTATGTTCCACTTCGAGCGCATTCCGAGAAGCGGCCTTATGATCCTGTCGGAGGCGAATCTTTTTGCGCGGCTGATCAGTCCGTCGTTGACTCTTGACGCTTCGCCGAGGGTATATGCCGTGAAGGCGTCATCGCCGAAGTCGATCATGTTGATGAAATGGTGGGCGGGTTTTCCGAAGTCCATGATGCACGCAGTGGAGATGCATATGTCCGCGCTTCGCGCCAGATTCTTGAGCTTCCTGAATCGGTAAAGGGAGGTGCGCCCGCTGTGCCGTTTCGGGTCGTAGCCGGGAGGTGTTACCTGTACGAGCCTCAGTTTTGAACGGTCGATGTCAAGGCCCGCCCCGAAAGCCGCATACGAACGCTCGAAGTTGCACGCCAGATCGACGGCGATGGTAAGGTTGCAGGTCTTCTGCAGCGCCGATATGAACGACAGCGGCAGATACTCCCCCCCGCCGAGCGAGAAGGCGAAGCTGTAGTAGAGAAGGACGTTCTTCATTTCCGCCCTCCGGCGCGCGATCTTGCGGCGAGCAGGAAGTACGCCTTGAAGAAAAGCTCCGCCGCCGCGCGCATCGCCGGATGGCGCACGAAGGCCTGCACCCACCATCCCGCGATGCGTCTGGAGCGCGGCAGTATCCGCAGGAGAACGTCGAAGTCGGCGAACCCGTTGGCGAAGAGCGTCTGGAGCGTCGCGATGCGTCGCCTGCGGGGGATCGCGTGGACATTGGCGGGATTGAACCAGAAGTAGAACATCAAACGGGTCCATTTCGTCCCCCAGATCGTGGACAGCCGGCTGTCGAATCCGGGTTCGGCGGATACCTTCGCGTGGAACGCGAGAAGAGAGCGTATTATGATCGCCCAGTCGCTATGGAAGTTTCCGTGGCCCCTGGCCGAGGAGCCCACGGCGTTCGGGCGGATGCGGTAGACGTAGAAGGGCTCGTGCAGCGGTACGACGCGCTTCGCGAGATACAGCGCCTGCGGCGAGAATTCGCTGTCCTGGCGTCGGAGGCCATGGATGCACCTGAGCTCGTTTTCCACAAGGAACTGCCGCCGGAACACAGTCAGCTGAAGCATAGGGCAGACCTCGCCGCTGTATCGTTCCGTCACTATCGTCGCGTCAGATCCGTTGAGCTCGCCGTTGAAATCCCTAGGGTAGTTGTCGCGGAGCTCCTCGTCTTTGCCTGTGAGCTCGTTGTGCACCTGGATCGCGCACGGATAGAGATCCGCGCCGGGACGCGCGGCGATCTTGTCGTGGAGGCGCTGGAGCGAGCCTTCGGTTATCGTGTCGTCTCCGTCGAGGAAGATGATGTACTCGCCCTGGGCGTTGTCGATGCCGGTGTTGCGCGAAACGGAGCAGGATCCGGTGCGGGGTCCGGAGAAGACCCTGAAGCGAGGGTCTTTCGCCGCGTATTCGCGTACGATTTCCTCTGTTCTGTCCTTTGACTCCTCGACTCCGGCCAGTATCTCCCAATCACCAAACGTCTGAGAAAGAACTGAATCAAAGCACGCCCTTACATAGGGCTCTACATCGCAGCACGGGACGATTATGGAAAAGAAGGGATTCATAGCCCGTGATACTCCCTGTACCACTTTGCGAAGACGGGGATGCCTTCACGGATTGTCGTCTTCGGCTCATAGCCGACGGCCTTGTTGAGCTTCTCGATGCTCGCGTACGTCGCATAGACGTCGCCGGCCTGCATGGGGAGCATCTCCATCTTCGGCTCGACGCCGAGCGAGTTCGCGAGGACGTTGATTACATCGAGGAGCTTTTCGCTGCGGTGGTTCCCGATGTTGAAGATGTCGTATGCGGGAAGGGCGTTGGACTCGACTACGCGGACGATGCCGTCCACTATGTCGTCGACGTATGTGAAGTCGCGCAGCATGTCGCCGTTGTTGAAGACCTTGATGGGACGGCCGTGCAACATCGCGTCCGCGAAGAGCGAGAGCGCCATGTCCGGACGATACCACGCGCCGTAGACGGTGAATAACCTGAGTCCGATAGTCTGCATCCCATAGAGGTGCGAGTACGTGTGAGCCATCAGCTCGTTCGCCTTTTTCGTCGCTGCGTAGAGACTTATCGGGGTGTCGACCTTGTCGGACTCCTCGAAGGGCATCTTCTTGTTTCCGCCGTAGACGGAAGATGACGAAGCGAAAACGAGTTTCGGGACCTTCGCCGCGTGGCGGCAGCACTCGAGGACATTTAGGAAGCCCTCGATGTTCGTCTTCTGGTATACGAAGGGATGGTCTATGCAATAGCGCACCCCCGGCTGCGCGGCGAGGTTGAGCACTACGTCAGGCTTTTCCGCGGCAAATGCGCCGCGCAGACCTTCGAGATCGCAGATGTCGAGTTCGCGCGCGGAGAATCCGGGAAGAGCTTCAAGAACGGCGGCGCGGTCCCTCTTGAGCTTCACGCTGTAGTAGTCGTTGAAGTTGTCGATGCCTACGACTTCCCACCCGCGGCGCAGGAACTCGCGCGCCGCGTGGAAGCCTATGAAACCGGCAAAGCCTGTGATTAGAATCTTCATTAGGTAGTATTATATCATTTTCGGGTCGGATTTTACCATACTCCATGTCATGGACTGGATGGGTCGACTGAGAATCCCGATTGCTCATCCATTCGCCATTCCAGCAGGAATTGTGCTATAATCTATGTCAAATGGTTGAATTGCTCAGAAAACTCAAAAGGGCGCTGGTCGCCTGGAGGGAGCGCGCGAAGGTGCGCTCCGAGGCCGCGCGCGCGTTCCGCTACGACGAAAGACAGTTCATGCAGAACGCAGGCGCGCTGCATCTGGACCGCAAGGCCGCCGCGCGCGCCGAGATAGTGATGGGCTACCATGTTCTCGAGAAGGGGCTTACCATGCCGCGCCGCAGGCTCGGATTCGGCAAGGGCGCAGTCGTGCATCTCGTGAACCTCATAGGCTCGTTTGAGAGGCGATTCGGAACTGACGATTCTCAGGTGCGTCACGCCGTCGCCGTGCTACGCGCGTACCGCGAGCTCCACAGCGAGAGTCCGGATCCGATGCCGCGCCTCGACGCCTTCCTCGCCGCGCATCCCGACGTCCCCGCCGCGGACGAGCCGCATGTAAAGCGCTCCGATTTCTTTGAGGCAAAAGAAGCGCCGTTTCCGCAATTTGCAGCATCACGCCACGTCTGTCGCCATTTCGCGGGGCCTGTCCCCGCAGAGACGATCAAGTCCGCGGTCGAGCTTGCCCTTACCGCTCCGAGCGCGTGCAACCGCCAGCACGCGCGTGTGCATGTCATCGACGATTCCGGATTGAGGGACAGGCTTTTCGCCGCGCAGGGCGGAACGCGCGGATTCGGCTCGGACGCGGACAAGGTCCTTGTCGTGACGTCGGACCTCTCCGCCGTCCGCTGGGGCTGGGAGCGGCACGACTGCTACGTGAACGGTGGAATCTTCGTGATGAACCTCTGCTATGCGCTCCACTACTTCGGCGTGGCGCACTGCATCCTCCATTGGAGCGTCTCGCCCGAAGTGGACCGCGCGGCGCACGAGTTTCTCGGCATTCCCCCCAACGAGGCGATCGTTCAGGTGATTGCCTGCGGAATGCCGCCCGAGGAATTTGACGTCGCTGCGTCCCCGCGTCTCGCGGTTTCGGACGTGCTCACCTGGCACGGAGGCGAAAAATGAAGATACTTCTCGGAGGAATCCCGCTTGGATGCGACAACATCGGCGACGAGGCGATAATCGCCGGCGTAGTGAAGATGCTGAAGGAATCGCTCCCGGGCGTAGAGCTCACCGTCGCGACGGCCGATCCCGCGACGGCGGATCTCCTCGGCGTGAACGTCGTGCCGCCGTTTGGCTTCGCCGGTCACGGTTTGGACGGCTTTGAAGACGTTGTCCGCAGGCACGACGCCTATATCTGGTGCGGCGCGACGGGGCTTTCGGATTATCCGTATGCCGCTCTAGATCTTCTTGGGACAGCGCAGAACGCAGGAGTGCAGACATACATCTGGGGCGTAGGGATGGACGACGAACTGAACCCTATCTTTTTCAAGATGTGGGGACGGCGGCGGCAAGTCCTTCGGTGTCTTGGACTCCTCGCATGGAGCGAGCGTCGTCTGCGCGACAGGCTCGTGCGGCGCATCGCGGCGGTTCTGCCGCGCTGCCGCGGGGTGTGGTTGCGCGATCCGCAGAGCGCGGAAATGCTCGCGCAGACCGGTTTCCCCGGCGCAAAGGTCACCGCCGACTCGGCGATATTGCTTGGGAATGAGGAAAGTTCAACGCAGAGGTGCAGGGGCGCAGATGCGCCTACGTTGGGACTTTGCATTTCGACTCAGAGGCGTGTTGCAGACCTTGAAGGCGTGAAAGGCCTGATTGCGGCAGTGCGCGAATCTGGCGCGCGGGTACTCGGCATTCCGATGAATCCGAAAACGGATCGCGCGCTTCTAGAATCGCTCGGCGTCGAGTGCATATCGGGGACAACTCCCGAGGCTGTCATGGAGGCGGCCGCGAAATGCGATGTCGTCCTTTCGAGCAGGCTTCATCTGCTGATTCTCGCCGCTAACGCCGGCACTCCCGGTCTCGGAATCGCGCGCGGATCTAAGCTGGCCAACTGGCTCTCCAACTTCGGGCGCACAGTCGAGGGGAGCGTGTACGACTGCGATTGGAACAAGGTGACGGGCCATGTCCTGGCGGCACTCGGGGATCGCGGCGACTGGGACGCGGTGCGCGACAGGGCTTATGCCGAGCTGACATCGAGATTAGAGACGGCGCGCGTCGAACTCATCGCGCTGCTGAATGGATAGGCTCATTCGATTTTCAATTTCCGGCTCCGATGAAAGGAGGTCCTGACCATGCAGAACTACATGTATTCCGTCTTCTCGATGGTGGCGCTTGTGCTCCACCTGATATTCAACCGCAACCTGCTCTTCGGCCCGCGGATCGAGACGGCGCACGGAAAGCGCTACAGGCTGTTCCTGTTCGGCGTGCTGGCCTACTACGTGACCGACGCGATGTGGGGTGTGTTCGCCGGACTGCGCTGGCTAGTGCCCTGGTACGTCGACACCCTGTTCTTCTTCCTGTCGCTTGTAGCGTTCGTGTTCCTGTGGGGCAAGTTCGTCGCGGACTATCTCGCCTTCGGACGATGGACTTCGCGCATCCTCGACTGGTGCGGATACGCGCTCTTGGCCTTCAACCTTCTGGCTATGGCGGCCAATCCGTTCACCCGGTGCCTCTTCTATTTCGACGAACAGGGCGTCTACCAGACGGGATGGCTGCGCGACCCTGCGTTTTTCATGATGATCGCCTTCGGCATGCTGGTGTCGCTGTTCGTGGTGGCGAAGGGCGTGCGAACCCAGGGATTCGCCCGCCGCCGCAGCGCGATGGTGGTTCTGTGCGGCGTCACCATGTCGGTCGCAATGGTATTGCAGGTCGTGTGGCCGCTCACCCCGTTCACGTCGCTCGGATGCCTCATCGTAAACTGCTTCTTCCAGGTGTTCGTGATCCAGGACGAGCAGTCGGCGAAGCATGCGGCCGAACTCGAGGACGCGCTTGAGCGAGCCCACGCCGCGGAGAAGGCGCGAAACATGTTCTTCAGCATCGTGAGCCACGACATCCGCACGCCCCTCAACGCGATCCTCGGCTATTCCGAGCTGCTTCAGTTCGGCATCTCGGACAAGGCCGAGCGGGAAGAGGCGCTGAAGGCGATCCGCTCCAGCGGCACGACGCTCCTCCAGCTCGTCAACGATGTCCTCGACCTCTCCAAGATCGATTCCGGCGAGCTCGTGCTCCAGCCCAGGCCCATGCGGCTGTCCGCGCTCGTGGACGAGGTGTTCGCGTCTTTCTGCATGGCCGCTGCGAAGAAGGGGGTTGCCCTTGAGAACATGACGGGGAGCGTGCCCATGGTGCTTTTGGACGAACACCGCTTCCGCCAGATACTTTTCAATCTCGTCGGCAACGCCGTCAAGTTCACCGACGGCGGGAAAGTGTCTGTGGCGGCTTCGTGCTCCGGATCGGGCATCGAGGTTTTCGTTTCCGACACGGGCTGCGGGATCCCGTCCGGATTTCTGAATCGCATATTCGATCCGTTCGTGCAGGCGCAGGATCCCAGCCACTCGGCCGACCGCACGGGCGGCACGGGGCTCGGGCTGTCCATCTGCAAACGGCTTGTGGAGGCGATGGACGGCAGTCTTGACGTGGAGAGCGAGCTCGGCAAGGGCTCGACGTTCAGGGTGAGGATACCAGGCGTAGTCGCGTCGGAACCGATCTCTGCAGACGAGCCGAAGACCGTGGCCGCGCCGAAGCATCTTCCCAATCGCGTTCTCGTCGTCGACGATTCGTCGATCAACCGCGACGTGCTGACCCAGCTTCTCGCGCACGCCGGCGTCGGCGAGATCGTCCAGGCCGGAGACGGCGTAGAGGCGCTCGCGACGCTCGACGAGGCGCTGGCGGACGGGCATGAGTTCGACTTCGTGCTGACCGACCTCTGGATGCCGAACAAGAACGGTATCGAACTCGTCGAGGCTCTTCGCGCCGACGACCGGTTCAGGCGAATCCCGGTCTTCGCCGTGACGGCCGACGCGGAGTTCGTGCGTGACGAAAGGAGCGAAATCTTCGCCGGCATACTCCTCAAGCCGATTACCTACGACAGGTTGATGGAGGTGTTCTCGGTGAAATTCTGACGCTTTTTGCCCTGCGCATGGTGTCGTCGATCGGGAATTGTGGTATAATCTAAGAAGATGAAAGCAAAGTTTACAACGATGTTGACCGCGCTCGCCGCATTCGCCTCGTGCCTTGCGGCGCCGCAAGAGCGCAAGAGCGGCGAGACTTGCACGGTCACGCTTCCCGGCGGCGCGAAGATGGAGATGATCTGGTGCGCGCCGGGCACGTTCCAGATGGGGAGTCCGGAAAGCGAGCATGGACGCATCTCCAACGAGCCTCTCCACTACGTGACGCTCACTCGGGGCTTCTGGCTCGGGAAGTACGAGGTCACGCAGAGCCAGTGGGAGAGCGTGATGAGAAGCAACCACTCCCGGTTCAAGCACGGGGACAATCCCGTCGAGAACGTATCGTGGCACGACTGCGAGGCGTTCATCAAGCGAGCCCGACAGGCGTTCGGCGGCAAGGCCCGTCTCCCGACCGAGGCGGAGTGGGAGTATGCGTGCCGCGCGGGCAGCAGCTCTCCGTACTCCGGCAGCGGCGTCCTTTCGGAGATGGCGTGGTACGACGAGAACAGCGATCACCAGACGCATGAGGTGGGAAAGAACATGCCGAACGCGTGGGGCTTCTTCGACATGCACGGAAACGTCCTCGAGTGGTGCTCCGACTGGTTTTCCGATCCTAAGGGGGACGCGGTCGATCCAAAGGGGCCGCCGTCAGGATCGTTCAAGGTGCTGCGCGGCGGCTGCTGGTTCTTCCTTGGCAGCGACTGCCGCTGCGCCTACAGGCTCAAGCGCGAGCCGAACCTCCGCAACTGCATATTCGGCTTCCGCGTCGCGTGCTTTGACTCGGAGGCGCTGACGCCAAAGTCGGAGGAGGCTGGAAAATGAAGAAGCTGATTGCAATTCTACTTTTCGCCGCGGCCGTGTCGGGATGCAAGTCCCCCTACGACTACATGGAGAACTGGCTCATCCGAGAGGACGCGGTGCGTCCGTTCTCGGTGCCTGTCGACATCATATACGTCCAGGACCGTCTTTATTTCGAGAGTGGCATGCTGCCTCAGATGCAGTCGATTGCGATGGATGCGGTGGGACGCGGCAAGTTCGACGGCTTCGCCCGCGTGTTCTCTCCGCTCGTCGCCTGCGAGGAGGACGTTGAAAAGGCCATCGAGTGGTACATCAACCACCACAACAAATCGGGCAGGTCTTTTGCGCTCATCGGGGAGGGCGAAGGCGGCGCGCTCCTGAAGGCGTATGCCGAGGACAACGCAGACTGGCTTGAGAAGAAGGGCCTTGTCGCGGGCTTCTATTCCGAACTGCCGGACAAGGGTTTCGTCTCCGAGGAGATGATCCGCAAGATAAAGCAAAGCGCCACCGCGGTGAGATACCGCCGGCAGTGGGGCAGGGAGATGCCTGGAGGGGAATGTTCGAAGGATGAGTGACACCCGAGAGGAACAGCCGCGCGTAAGCGTAATCGTGAGGGCTCACAACGACGAGGCGCTCATAGGGCGCACGCTCGCCGGGATCTTCTCGCAGTTGCCGCCTCCGTTCGAGGTGATCGTCTGCGACGACAACTCGACCGACCGCACTAGGGAGGTCGCCGCGAAATACCCCGTGCGATTCGTAGAGCGGCCTGACGGACCGTACAAGCCGGGCCGAACGCTCAATGCGCTCGTGCAGGAGGCGAAGGGCGACATCGTCGTTTTCAACAACTCCGACGCCGTTCCTCTCGACGAGCACTGGCTCTCCGAGCTCGTCAAGCCGCTTCTTTCCGGTGCGCCCCACGTCTTCACGTTCGCGAACCAGCTTCCCCGCCCCGACGCGCAGGCGCTTGTGCGCAAGGACAACGAACGCGCCTTTGGCGACGGGAAGGTGCAGGCGACGTGGCGCTTCTTCTTCTCGCTTGCAAGCTCCGCGACGTGGCGGCAGAATCTCCTCGACGTTCCGTTCGACGAGGGGATACAGTATTCCGAAGACGTCGAGTGGGCATGGCGCAACTCGCGCCGCGAGAAGGATCCGGTGAAGGTCGTGTACTGTCCCGACTCGCACGTCGAGCATTCCCACAACTACACGCTGCGCGAGCTTGCGAGACGCTTCCGCGGCGAAGGTGCCGCGGACCGCGTCATCTTCGGCGACAGGCCGTCCCTTGTGCGCGAGCTCGTCGGCGCCGCGCGCGAGACCCTGCGCGACTGGGCGTATCTCCTGCCGCGTCCGCGCGACTGGGGCGAGATCCCAACCGCGCCGATAAGACGTCTCATCCAGCGCACCGCGCATTGGCGAGGAGGCAGAGGGGCATGAAGATTCTAATTTATCTTGAGAAGTCCGACATCCGCGGCGGGATCGAGATCTTCGCCGAGCGGCACATCGCGCGGCTGCGCGCCGAGGGGCATGAGGTGGATATCGCAAGCGATGTCCATCAGGAGATGGGTTTGTATGATGAAATCATCGTTCACAAGTGCTCCGACGTCGCGACGCTCGAGAGGTTCCCTCCGGAGAAGACGGTGTACTACATCCACGACCACGAGCCGATTTGCCCGAGGACCTACGCCTATACACCGCTTCTGCACAACTGCTCGCGCGCGGGCGGTGTGTGGCCGTGCCTGTTCTGCGCGCCGCTCTGCCGCAACTGGAAGCCAGCCCTCAAGCGCGTTCTCTCGCAAGCGCGCAGGAAGCGCGCGATGGCGAGGTTCAAGAAGCTTGTCGTCATCTCGGAGTTCATGAAGGGCCGCCTTGTCGCAAACGGCATCCCGCCCGAGAAGATCGAGGTAAAGCCGCCGGTGATCAGGACGGACGCCCCTGCTCAAGCCCCGCAAGTCCCGGCGGCTCACGTCCCGCATGACTC
>JAEEOY010000191.1 GCA_016284515.1 Kiritimatiellia bacterium
CGCTCAGCGTCTCTCAGTCTGTTGATGTCCTGAAACTCGTCGAATACGACACATGTCTTTCCGTCTGCGGCCACCTTCTCCAGCATGTCCATGACGACGCCAAGGGATTCTGGTTCGGCTGCAGCCAGGGAATCAACTGATATCTTCGGACTCCCGTCCTGCGAATCAAAGGACAGCGTTGGCCTGAGCCGAGACGCAAAATCCATGACGCGCCTCAGGAACGGCATTGACGAATTCGCCCTCCCGACACCTTCTGTTATCCTGCGGCAAAGGTCTGCTTGCGAGCCGATGCAGTACAGATCGACATACACGAGCCGCTCGCCGCGCACTCCTTCGACGGCCTTGCGGACAAGCGAAGTCTTCCCCATGCGTCTCTCGCCCTGCACGAAGACGTTTTGCCCGGCCTTTATGAATCCGCGAAGCTCGCGCTCCGCCTTCCTGCGCTCGCAGAAGTGGTCGCCGCTCACAACGCAGCCATATTTGAATGGATTGTCCATACCGTCCCCTTTCCGCCATCTGTTTCGAAGGCGAGAGATGTTATACCAAAAAGATATTACCTTTTGGTATAACTTCTTTGCAGGCTAATTGTGGGTAAGCCGCTTGCGCTACTTCACCATCGCGCGCCGATTTTTGTCTGCGCGGCTGTGCGGGCGACTCCTTGCCGACTTTGGCAAGAATTACTCGGCACATGCCGCTCTCGGGCATTGAAATAGGACGCGTGGACTATATTCCAAATCAAGTGCGGCAAGTGTAACCTGCGGACACGGAACGCCAAAGACGGAAATGGTACAATCTCATGCAACATGAACGCAAACGCTCTTACCAGGCTTATCGCCATTATCATTCCCGACGGGGGCATATCCGCCGGGGAGGTTGTCGCATAGCCGAACAGAGCCGACTCGAAACGAAAGACGCGGATTGCCCCAAGGGACATTCCGCGTCTTTCGTTTTACACACCTCGAACAAAAAGATGAAAACAAAACTACAGTTGTTGTCGACCGCGCTGGCAGCCGCCGCGCTGGCGACTTGCCATGCGGATGAAGAAGATGCGACAGGCGTGAAGTTCAGCGCCGGGGCGGACTTCAGGATCAGGCAGGAGATCATGGCGAACCTGCCGGGGCTCCCAGGCGACGCCTATTCGCAGACGCCGTCCGTCCGCGCCAAGTCGCGCAACCAGCTCCGCATGCGCCCGCGCGTCTACTTCTCCGCGGAGTCCGGCCCCTTCACTCTCTACGCGCGCATAGCCGACGAGTTCCGGCACTATCCGACGCTCGACGTCCCGCGCCACAGCCGCGCCTACTACTTCCCCGACGAAGTCTTCCTCGACAACCTGTACCTCGAAGGCAGGGGACTCGAGTGGGACGCACTCGGCGAACTCGGCGTGTCGTCCGTCGACTTCAGGCTCGGACGGCAGGATCTCTTCGTCGGCGGACACTCGGTGTTCGGACTGGACCGCATCATAGCCGAGCCAACGCCGACGGACGGCTCGCGCAGCTTCTACTCCGACATGGCGCGGGCACGGCTCCACTTCGGCGAAACGCGGCAACTCGACGTGTTCGCGATGTACGACAGCGGAAGAAGCGACCTGCGCTTCGGCACCTCGCGCAGCCGCGGCCGCTCGCTAAACTGCATCAACATGTCCGACACGAACGACCTAGACGAATGGGGCGGCGGACTCGTCTACTCGCAGACCGCGCTAGACGGCGCGCTCCCCTTCAAGCTCTACTCGATCTTCAAGCGCACCGAGTCCCACACAACGAAACTCCCGGCGCCGAGGGAACATCCGGCGCGCGAAATCTCGTGCCTCGGACTCTGGATGGAGCCTCGGTTCACCGACGTATGGAGCGCCGAGTTCGAGACTGCGCGGCAGTTCGGGCGCATCCTCGACGGAAACCGCCAGGCCGGAGGCTGGATGGTGCACGCGGAACTCAAGTGCAGGCCCGGCTTCCTCGAAGGCGTCAAAGGCGTCCTGTCGTCCGCGGTGACCTACTATTCCGGCGACAGGCACAGGACAGGCGCAGACGACAATGACACGTCGTGGGATCCGATGTGGGGGCGCTACACGCAGGACAGCGAAATGCTCGTCTACGGCACCCTCTACGAAAACTGCTGGTGGTCGAACATGGTCTACGCGAAGGCGAAGCTGACGATGACTTTCGGACCACGCCACGCGATGTACTTCTACACGGGACCGATGTTCGCAGCGGTCCGCGACGGACTCGGCCATGCTGACGGAAGCGGCTCGGGCTACAAGGGACTCCTCACCGCTGCGCGGTACGACTTCCCGATCCGCCTCGCCCCGCCCGGCGCGGAAGGCTTCGACAGAATCGAAATCGTCGCGCACGTCGTCGGCGAGCTGTTCAACCCTGGCGGATACTACGAAAGCGGCAGGCCCGCGTACTTCGTCCGCTGGCAGCTCGACTTCAAGTTCTAACGCGCTCCTCGCAATCAAGGTGCCGCCAATAAGCGCATAGCAAGCAAGTTACATCTTTTGTAACGCACTCACGGCGAGTCGACAAAAAATGTCGGGGCATTCGCCTTGGCTATATGAAAACACCTGAAAACAACGAGGAACCGCCTGTTGGCACGGCGCGTGCTTATTATCCGGCGTCGGATGCGATGGACGCATTCGGCCAACACCAAAAGGAAACGAAAAAAAATGACGGAAGAGACCAAGGCGGCAACCGACTTCGGCGCCGACGTGTTCGGCGACGAGGCGATAAAAACATACCTGAGCAAGGACACGGCAAAGAAGCTCCAGGCGACGATTCAAGAAGGCAAGCCTCTCGATCCGTCCATCGCAGGCGAAGTCGCGCACGGAATCCGCCACTGGGCGATGGACCGCGGCGCAACGCACTACACGCACTGGTTCCTTCCGATGACCGGCTCGACCGCCGAGAAGCACGACTCGTTCCTCGAACTGAAGGATGGCGAGCCGATCATGCAGTTCAGCGGAAAGAACCTCATCGTCGGCGAGCCGGACGCGAGCTCGTTCCCGTCGGGCGGAATCCGCTCCACCTTCGAGGCGCGCGGCTACACGGCGTGGGATCCGACGAGCCCTGCGTTCATCAAGCGCCACTCGAACGGCGCGACCTTGTGCATCCCGACCGCCTTCTGCGCCTACACGGGCGAGTCGCTCGACAAGAAGACGCCCCTTCTCCGCTCCATGCAGGCGCTCGACAAGTCGCTGAAGCGCCTCATGAAGCTCTTCGGACGCGCCGAAGGCCACGCGGCGTGCACGCTCGGCGCGGAGCAGGAGTACTTCCTCGTGGACAAGGAGTACTGGAAGAAGCGCCCAGACCTCGTGCTCACGGGCCGCACGCTCTTCGGCGCGCCGTCCGCAAAGGGACAGCAGCTAGAGGACCACTACTTCGGGACGATCCCCGACCGCGTCCTCTCGTTCATGAACGACGTCGAGCGCGAGCTCTGGAAGCTCGGCATCCCGGCGAAGACGCGCCACAACGAGGTCGCGCCCGCGCAGTTCGAGCTGGCGCCGCAGTTCGAGGAGCTGAACCTCGCCTCGGACCACAACATGCTCGTCATGGACACGCTGCGCAACGTCGCGGAGAAGCACGGGCTCAAGTGCCTCCTCCACGAGAAGCCGTACGCAGGCGTCAACGGCTCCGGCAAGCACAACAACTGGTCCGTCGCCTACGGCGGCAAGAACCTCCTCGACCCCGGCTCCGATCCGCACGAGAACGCCGTCTTCCTCACGATGCTCTGCGCCGTCATAGAGGCGGTCGACAAACACGCAGACCTCCTTCGCGCCTCCGTCGCGGGAGCGGGCAACGACCACCGCCTCGGCGCGAACGAAGCGCCGCCCGCCGTCATCTCCATCTACGTGGGCGACCAGCTCGCCGAAGTGCTGGAGCGCATCGAGAACCCGAAGAGCGCAAAACACGAGGCGAAGGGAATGCTCAAGATCGGAGTCGACACGCTGCCGGCGATTCCCAAGGACGCGACGGACCGCAACCGCACCTCGCCCTTCGCGTTCACGGGCAACAAGTTCGAGTTCCGCGCGCCGGGTTCGAGCGTCTGCTGCTCCGGACCGATGACCGTCCTCAACACGATCGTCGCCGAATCCGTCGACCGCATCGCCGACGAGCTGGAAAAGACGAAGGTCGCCGGCAAGGCGAAGCCCGGTGAGCACACCGCGGCCTTCCACAACGCGCTCCAGAAGATTCTGCAGACTTCGCTCAAGGCGCACAAGCGCGTCGTCTTCAACGGAAACGGCTACGAGGCCGACTGGCCGAAGGAGGCCGCAAAGCGCGGACTCCCCAACTTCCCCGACACGCCGTCCGCGCTCGCCGCACTCGCGAAGAAGGAGAACGCCGCGCTCTTCGAGAAGTACGGAGTCATGACGAAGCGCGAGCTCGCAAGCCGCCACGAGATATTCCTCGAGGAGTACGAGAAGAAGGTCCGCATCGAGGGAGCGTGCGCACGCGACATCGCGTCCGAACTGATCCTCCCCTCGGTCAAGGCGGAGTACCTCGAAACGGCGCAGGCGTACGAGTCTGCCAACAACGTCGGCGTCGCGTCCGGAACCTCCGCTCTCCGCGAGGAGCTCGTCGAGCTCGGCGCGGGGCTCGACGCGCTGCGCACCGAGATCGGCAAGCTCGACAACGCGATCATGCGCTCGGACAGCGCGGCCACGCTCGCCTCCATGCAGGCGCTGCGCACTACCGCCGACGCGCTCGAGAAGAAAGTCGCCGACGCGCGCTGGCCGCTTCCCAAATACCGCGACATGCTGTTCCTGTATTAAAGTTGAAAGGTAGGGGGCGACCACCGGGCGCCCCGCAATAAAACAGGAAAAGAATGTCAGACGAACTCAAGCATGAATGCGCCGTGGCGATGGTGGTCCTGAGGGAACCACCATCCGCCACGGGCGATTTTGGCGGGACAAAGCTCTCGCTCCTTCTCGAGAAGCAGCACAACCGCGGACAGGACGGGGCGGGCGCGGCGATCCTTCGCGCCCGCCCCGTCCCTGGCGAAGAGCCTTACTGGATCGCGAAGTCCGCCTCCGCTACGCCTCTCGCCGACCTACTGGGGGCGATAGGGAAACGCGAAATTTCACGCAGCGCGGTGGACGGCGCGTCTCTCGTCCCGTGTCTCACGTCATCAACAGAGCGCATCTTCCTCGGCCATCTTCGCTACGCCACGTTCGGTAAAAACGACGTGGCGTTCTGCCATCCGTTCGTCCACGAGTCGAGCGACCTTGCGCACACGCTCCTCCTCGCCGGCAACTTCAACCTGACGAACGCACACGAGCTTTTCGACGACTACGCGCGCCACGGATCGTTCCCGACGAGCAAGGCCGACGGCTATCTCATCTGCGAGCTAGTCGCACATGAGATGGAGAGGAACACTCACCTGTCCGACGCCATTGCGAATGCACTGAAGAACGCCGACGGCGCGTGGACGCTCTGCGGCGCAACGGGCGACGGCTGGGCGTTCGCGACGCGCGACCCGCACGGCATAAGGCCAGGGTTCTACTACATCGACGAGCGCGTCGTCGTCGTCGCGAGCGAGCGCCCTGCGATACAGGCCGCCTTCGACGTCCCGCCGGAGGCGGTGAAGGAGCTGCCGCCGGGAGAGGTGCTTGTCGTCTCGCCGAGCGGCGAAGTCCAGATGTCCGAACTGAGTTCGGACATCAATGCTCGTCCACGCCCTTGCTCCTTCGAGAGAATTTATTTCTCCCGCGCGAATGACGCCGACATCCACCGCGAGCGCAAGGCGCTTGGCGCGGCGCTTCTGCCGCGCATACTCGAGGCTGCTGACGCACCGCTCGAAGACATTTTCTTCAGCTACATCCCCAACTCCGCGCGCATCGCCTTCCACGGCCTTCTTGACGAGCTATTCAGGAGCATGTTTGTCGCTCATAGTCAGTTAGGTGGTTCGGCAGTTAGGTGGTTCGGTAGTTCTAGTTCACCCATCCAACCACCTAGCCACCTAACCACCACACCACCCAACCAGCCGCCTCGCTTCGGCGAGGTGATAGTGAAGGACGCGAAGTTCCGCACGTTCATCGCGGACGCCGCGGCGCGGCGCGAGTTCTACAAGCACGTCTACGACGTCACATACGGACTCGTCAAGAAGAACGACACACTCGTCGTCCTCGACGATTCCATCGTGCGCGGCAACACTATGAAGAACGCGATCCTCCCAATGCTCGACCGGCTTGGACCGAAACGCATCGTCATCGCATCCTCCGCGCCGCCGATACGCTACCCCGACTGCTACGGCATCGACATGTCCACGCTCGGCGAGCTCGTCGCCTTCAAGGCGCTCGTCAATCTTCTGGACGAGGAACGTGGAACAGGGAATGGAGAACGAGAACTGCGCGAAGCGCTCGAAAAAACTCTACACGTTTCTACGCGTTCTACACGGCTTAGCAATCCCCTCGCCGCGCTCTACGCCCGCTTCACCGAGGAGCAGCACTGCGCGGAGATCGCGCGCCTTCTCACCCCTCCCGGAATGAAGGCCGAGGTCAAGGTGGTGTACCAAACGGTGGATGATCTTCGACGGTGCCTGCAACAACCACCTAACCACCCAACCACCCAACTACCTAACCACCTAACCACTACATCCGCCATCGGCGACTGGTATTTCACCGGTGACTATCCGACGCCGGGCGGATACAAGGTTCTCCACACGGCACTTCATCACTACATAGAGAAAAGCAATGAACGGTCTTACTGACAAATGGAAAGCGGAGCGGGAGCGCGCGGCGTTCCTTGCGCTTGATGACGGAACGGTTTTTCACGGCGTCGCGTTCGGCGCGAAGAAGGACGCGCTCGGCGAGGTCGTGTTCAACACGGGAATGTCGGGCTACCAGGAGATTCTGACCGACCCCTCCTACGCCGGACAGTTCGTCACCCTCACGACAGCCGAAGTCGGCAACTACGGAATCAACAGCGCGGACACTGAAAGCCGCGCCCTTTTTCTGTCCGGACTGGTGATAGGCGACCTGACAGAGCCGAGCAACTGGCGCAGCGAGAAGAGCCTCGACGAGTATCTCCGCGAGAGCGGCATCCCCGGCATCTACGGAGTCGACACGCGCGCGCTCACGCTGCACCTCCGCGAGCACGGCAACCGGAAGGCGTACATGTGCGTTGGTAGGGCGGCCTGCCCCCAGGCCGCCGCGGCGCTCTCGGGGAGAGCGCCCTACCAGATGCCAGAGTTCATTGCCGAAGACGAAGCCATCGCCAAGGCGCGCGAATGGCCCGGCCTCGACGGACAGGACTACGCCGCCAAGGTGACCTGCGGCAAACCTTACGCCTTCACTCAAACAATCAAACAATCAAGCAATCAAACTGTTCCCCACATCGTCTGCTACGACTTCGGCGTGAAGACAAACATCCTCCGCTCGCTCGCGTCGTGGGCAAAGGTCACCGTCGTTCCCGCCAAGACTCCCGCAGAGGAAGTCCTCGCGCTTAAACCCGACGGCGTCTTCCTCTCCAACGGCCCGGCCGATCCCGCGGCGGTGACATACGCAATCGAGAACATTAGAAAGTTGATGAGTTTAGAGTGGAGGAGTGGAGGAGTTGACAACTCACCCACTCACAACTCACCCACTCACCCACTTCCCATCATGGGAATCTGCCTCGGGCATCAGCTGCTTGCGCTTGCGTGCGGCGCGAAGACGGCGCGGCTCAAGTTCGGACACCACGGCTGCAACCATCCGGTGAAGAACCTCGCTACGGGCAAAGTCGAGATCACCAGCCAGAACCACAACTTCGCCGTCGTGCCGGAGTCGGTTCCCGAATGCCTGGAAGTGACGCACGTGAACCTCAACGACAATTCGATCGAGGGCATCCGCCACAAGACGCTCCCCGCGTTCTCGGTGCAGTACCACCCCGAGTCCTGCCCCGGCCCGCACGACTCAAACTACCTCTTCGAGGAGTTCCGGAGAATGGTATGCGACAATCGGCAGCCGACGTCCGACGACCTTTGTCGTTTGTCCTCCGTCGTCAGTCCTTAATCCGAAACAGCCATGAAAAAACAAGTCAAATACGTTTTCATCACCGGCGGCGTCGTAAGCTCGCTCGGCAAGGGAATCACCTCGGCCTCGCTCGCGCTTCTCCTCAAGAGCCGCGGATACAGGGTCTTCATGCAGAAGCTCGACCCCTACCTCAACGTCGACCCCGGCACGATGTCCCCGTACCAGCACGGCGAGGTGTTCGTGACGGACGACGGCGCGGAGACTGACCTCGACCTCGGACACTACGAGCGCTTCGCCGGCGTCACCTGCACGAAGGCGTCGAACTACACCTCCGGACGCATCTACTCAGCAGTCCTCGCGCGCGAACGCGCCGGCGGATACCTCGGCGGAACGGTGCAGGTCGTTCCGCACATAACGGACGAGATCAAGTCGGCGATCAGGAGCGCGGGCGAACACGACTGCGACATCGTACTCTGCGAGATCGGCGGCGTTTCTGGCGACATCGAGTCGCTCCCCTTCCTCGAGGCGGCGCGGCAGTTCCGCTTCGAGGTCGGATCCGAGAACGCGTGCTTCGTGCACCTCACGCTCGTCCCCTACCTTAAGGCGGCGGGCGAGCTGAAGACGAAGCCGTCCCAGCATTCCGTCGGCATGCTGCGCAACATCGGCATCATTCCAGACATCCTCGTCTGCCGCACGGAGATGACGATTCCCGAGGAGCATCTCCAGAAGCTCGCCCTCTTCTGCAACGTGAAGCGCGAATGCGTCATCGAGGAGAAGGACGTGACGGACTCCGTCTACGCCGTGCCGCGCGAGCTAAGGAAGCAGGGACTCGACGAGCAGGTTCTGCGCCATCTCCACCTCGACATCTGGCCCATAAAGCACACGGTGTGGGACACTCTCGTGCGAAAGGCTACGCAGCCGAAGAAGAAGTGCCGCATCGCGCTCGTCGGAAAGTACATCGCCATCCGCGACGCCTACAAGTCGATACACGAGGCGCTTCAGCACGCCGGCATGGCGAAGGACTGCAAAGTCGAAGTCGTTCCGATTGAAGCCGAAGAACTTCTATCCGCAAAGAACACAGAGAGCGACAAAAAACTAAAAGACGTCGACGGCATTTTGGTGCCTGGCGGTTTTGGTTCACGAGGCGTCGAGGGCAAGATCGCCGCGATAAAGTACGCGCGTGAGCACAAGATCCCCTTCCTCGGCATCTGCCTCGGAATGCAGTGCACGGTGATCGAATATGCGCGCGACGTGCTCGGATGGAAGGACGCCAACTCGACCGAGTTCGACGAGCATACGTCGCATCCCGTCATCGACCTCATGGAGGAGCAGCGCGGCATCACGCAGAAAGGCGGCACGATGCGCCTCGGCGCATATCCATGCATCCTGAAGAAAGGCACCCTCGCCGCGAAACTGTATAGGCAGTGCGAGATATCCGAACGGCATCGCCACCGCTACGAACTCGCCTACGACGGCGCGGCACGAGAGGAACTGGAAGCCAAGGGCCTCAATGTAAGCGGACTCTCCCCCGACGGGAAGCTCGTCGAGATCGTCGAACTCCCGCAGGCGAAGCACCCCTACTTCATCGCCTGCCAGTTCCACCCCGAGTTCAAATCCCGTCCGACCGCGCCGCATCCGCTCTTCGTCGGACTCGTAACTGCAGCACTCAAGGGAAAGACAAAATGAAACGCACAGATTTGAAGAAGATTCTTGTCATCGGATCGGGTCCGATCGTCATCGGACAGGGATGCGAGTTCGACTACTCCGGATGTCAGGCCGTGAAGGCGCTGCGCAAGGAGGGATACGAAATCGTCCTAGCGAACTCCAACCCCGCGACGGTGATGACCGATCCGGAGATGGCCGAGGCGACCTACATCGAGCCTCTCACGGTAGATTCGGTTTCGGCGATCATACGCAAGGAGAAGCCCGACGCCCTTCTCCCCACGCTCGGCGGACAGACCGCGCTCAACCTCGCGATGGAGCTTAAGCGCTCCGGAGTCCTCGCGGAATGCGGCGTCGAGATGATCGGCGCCGATGCGGACGCGATAGCCCGCGCGGAGGACCGCAATCTATTCAAGGCGGCGATGGAAAAGCTCGGACTCGACATGCCGAAGTCCGGAAGCGCCCACTCGCTCGAAGAAGCCGAGTCGATCGCCGCCAAAATCGGCACATGGCCGCTCATCATCCGTCCCGGCTTCACGCTCGGCGGAACGGGCGGCGGAATCGCGCACGACGCTGACGAGTTCCGCGAAATCGTCTCGCGCGGACTCGAGGCGTCGCTCAACCACGAGGTCCTCGTCGAGGAGTCTCTCATCGGCTGGAAGGAATTCGAAATGGAGGTCATGCGCGACAAGGCGGGGAACGCCGTGATCGTCTGCTCCATCGAGAACATGGACGCAATGGGCGTCCATACAGGCGACTCGATCACCGTCGCGCCGATACAGACCCTTACCGACCGCGAATACCAGGCGATGCGCGACGACTCGATCCGCGTGCTCGAGGCGATCGGAATCGCAACCGGCGGCTCGAACGTCCAGTGGGCGGTAAACCCGAAGACGGGACGGCGCATCATCATCGAGATGAATCCGCGCGTCTCGCGCTCCTCCGCGCTCGCCTCGAAGGCGACGGGATTTCCGATCGCGAAGATCGCCGCCCTTCTCGCCGTGGGCTATACTCTCGACGAGCTGAAGAACGACATTACAGAGGTTACGCCCGCCTGCTTCGAGCCTGCGCCCGACTATGTCGTCGTCAAGGTGCCGCGCTTCACCTTCGAGAAGTTCCACGGAGCGGACACGCACCTCGGCACGCAGATGAAGTCCGTGGGCGAGGCGATGGCAATCGGACGCACCTTCAAGCAGGCATACCTCAAGGCAGTCCGCTCGCTTGAGGCGCCGCTCGCCGGACACGATGTCGCGAGCTTCGATCCGTGGTTCAAGCGCGAGCTCGACGAGATAGAGGCGTTTCGCTCCTATCTCGCGTCCATCGCCTCAAGTCTCACACCCGACATCCTTCGCCAAGCCAAGGTTTTCGGATTCAGCGACAAGGAAATCGCCGCGGCGATCGGCTCCGACGAGATTACGGTGCGGACGAAAAGACTTGAGCTTGGAATACACCCCACGTTCGGCGAAGTCGACACCTGCGCCGGCGAGTTCGAGGCCAAGACACCGTATTACTACTCGTACTACACATATTTAGAATCCGAACTCAACCACCTAACCACCCAACCACCTAACCACCTAACCAAAATCATGATCCTCGGCGGCGGACCCAACCGCATCGGACAGGGCATCGAGTTCGACTGGTGCTGCTGCCACGCCGCGTTCGCGCTGCGCAAGATGGGCATCGAGGTCGTGATGGTGAACTCCAATCCAGAGACTGTCTCGACCGACTACGACACTTCGGACAAGCTCTACTTCGAGCCGCTCACGTTCGAGGACGTGATGGAGATATACGAGCGCGAGAAATGCGACGGCGCGATTGTGCAGTTCGGCGGACAGACCCCGCTCAACCTCGCGGAAAGACTCGAGGCGGCGGGCGTCAACATCCTCGGCACTTCGCCCAAAGACATCGCGCTTGCGGAGGACCGCGACTTCTTCCGCGCGCTTGTGAACGAAGTCGGCGTGAAGCAGCCTCCGAGCGGCATCGCGCACACGGTGGACGATGCGCTCAAGATAGCGCAGGAGATCGGCTATCCCGTCCTCGTGCGTCCGTCGTTCGTCCTTGGAGGACGCGGCATGGCGATCGTCTACCACGAGGAGCGCCTCAGGGAATACGTCGAGGAGGCGGTGAAGATATCGGAGGGGCGTCCGATCCTCATCGACAAGTTCCTCACCAACGCAATCGAGCTTGACGTCGACTGCGTGTCGGACGGGAAGACGACGGTCGTAGGCGCGATTCTCGAGCACATCGAGGCGGCGGGATGCCACTCGGGCGACGCCGCGGCGGTTACGCCGCCAGTATCGCTCTCGCAGGAGACGATCGCCGAAGTCGAACGCATCGCCCGCACGTTCGCGGAGAGGCTGCACGTCGTCGGGCTTATGAACATCCAGTTGGCGGTCAAGGACAACGAGGTCTGGATGATCGAAGTGAATCCACGCGCGTCCCGCACCGTGCCGTTCGTATCGAAGGCTGTCGGCTGGTCGCTTGCGGGCGTGGCGTCGCGCTGCATGGCGGGCGAGAAGCTGCCCACCCAACTACCTAACCACCCAGCCGCCCAACCCTATTTCTGCGCCAAGGAGGCGGTGTTCCCGTTCGTGAAGTTCCCGGGTGCGGACATCACGCTCACGCCGGAGATGAAGTCGACGGGCGAAGTGATGTCGTTCGGACACGACGCGGCGACGGCGTACTACAAGAGCCAGGCCGCGGCGGGAAGTCCCCTGCCGCTTCCGGGCCAAGGCGGAATCGTCCTGTGCGTGCGCGACGAAGACAAGGCGGAGGTCGTCGAACTGGCGAAAAGGCTCGACGCGATGGGCTACGAGATATGGGCGACGCGCGGAACATCCACCGCGCTCTGGCGCGCGGGCGTCGAGTCGAACGCGCTCTACAAGATTCCGCTCGGGAGCCCCAACACAATCGACCTGATAAAGCGCGGCAAGGTGAAGTGGATCGTCAACACGCGCGAAGACGGAGAGGCGGCAGCGCACGACAGCGTCAAGATACGCGCCGCTGCGGTCGCGGCTGGCGTTCCGGTGACGACGACGCTCGCCGGCTTCGCCGAGGCCGTGAGTGGGCTCGAGGCGATTCGGCGCGGAACCGACGCCGCGCCGCTCTCCCTTCAGGAGTGGCACGCGAACCAACACTGAAGGAACGAAGGCGCGGCAAATGTGCCGCGCCTTCGTTTCGAACGGACTATACCGTGTCGCCAGAACTTTGGCTACTTCGCCTTGAGCGACTTCTTGAGCATCAGATAGAGGGTCTTGCGCTCTTCCTTCGAGAAGGCCGCGATGCGCTCCTCCCACTCGCGCTCGAACTCGCTCTTCTGGTCGCCGAGCGCGAGGAAATGCGCCTTCAGCACCTTCTTCGCCTCGTCGAGGTACATGCGCACCTCGGGATTGAGCTCGTCCATCACAAGTGCGTTCTCGCGGTTGAGCGCGGGGAAGCGGTCGGATATAAGATACGCAGTGAAGGGAACGCCGCCCGAGCGGACGATCGCTGACTGCTCGTGCAGCTGGAAACCGTCCGTCCCCGCGAACACGAGCCTCCCGGCGCCGGTGAACTTGCGCTTCCACTCGATCACCTCGAGCTTCGCCGTCGCGCCGTTCTCGAGCGAGAGCTTGTAGTCCGTCGTACTCTTCTGCACGATAACGGGCGTCACGGGAAGGCCGTTGAAGTAGATGCGCACGTCCGGATAGCTCTTGAGGTAGAGCGCGAACTTGGATGCAAGCCCCTGCACCGTCTCGGCGGCGTTGAGGAGCGAGTCGCAGTTGGCCCTGGCGTTCGTGACGTACACCTCGGTGCCAGTGCCGGGCCCAGGCTGGGCGGCCTCGTCAATGTCGAAGACACCGGGCGTAGATATGTCGCCCGAGATCACGTAGGAATGAAGCGATCCGTCGTGCGCCGACGTCGTGCGCCACTCGACGTGCGTGCCGAGCGCGAAGGCCTTGAAGCGTCCGCGCCCGTGGCGTCCGTGCAACCGCCTGTGCTCGACTCCGGTCTGCGTCGACATGCGCTTCCAGCTGCCGCCGAGCGAACCGAACGTCGATTCCGCGTTGGGGACGTCGATGCCGGTTCCATCGTCGGAGACGCGCACCGCCTCTACGGCGCCGAGCGGATTCGTGACAAGGTCGACCTTGACCTCCTTCGCGTCCGCGTCAAGCGCGTTCCATACCAGTTCCTCTATGGCCGCCATTGGGGCGGACTTCGCAAGCGATTCGATGTGGTCCGGCTTCGCCTGGACGTAGATCTGTTTCATGAAAGGTTCAAAAGTTCAAATGTTCTAGCGTTCAAAAGTTCAAGGATTCATCGGCTCTACGGCGCCGCTCTTCGTCACCTTCTCGATGCGCTGGCGGATGGACTCGAGATCCTTCTGGCACTCGTCGACGAGCTTGCGTCCGTTCTCGAACGCCGCGATCATGTCGTCCAGCTTCATGTCGCCGGACTCCATTTTCGCGACGAGTTCCTCGAGCTTCTTGAGGTTGTCCTCGAACTTCATGACCTCACTCCGCGCCAAGTGCGATGCCGAGCGACTTGATGTCCGCCGCGTCGAGCGCGTACGCCGGGTCGATCTCCACCGGAACGCCCTCCTTCACCGAGACGCCCGCCTCGGCGAGCCAGCGGCGCCACTTCGCCTGCATATCGGCCTTGCACGTCGCGGGCGAGTCGGAACCCTCCGCATTCTTCACGGGCGAGAACTCCTCCTTCTGGTCGAAGGCGAGGAACGCCGCGCGGCGCGCGTTGGGGAGGACGTCGAAGATGAACTTCTCGAACTTGTATCCGTTCGGCTCGGACGGCTTCACGACCTTGCCCTTCGCGTCGACGAACGGAATCTTCTTGAACGCGAGGTGGAGCGGCATCGACTTCCCGGCCTCGCGCTCGAGGAACGCGCGGTCGAAGACGTGGATCGCGGGCGAGCCGTAGAGGAAGTAGAGCGAACCGTCCTTCGCGCGGCGGTTGCACTGCTCGTCCGTCATCTCGGTGTACTCGACCATGCGGAACGAGTCGCCGAAGCGCATCGGCATGCCGACCTTCTCCTTGGGGTCGCGCTTGGCGCAGAGCTTGAGGGAGTAGTCGGACTTCTCCATGACGTGGTAGCCGATGAACGCGGGGTCCGCGATCTCGACGAGGGGATTGTCGACCTGGAAGAAGAAGACGGACTTGATCCCGCGCCTCTTCATGTCGTCGAGCGCGCCGGAGCGCTTGAGCGCGGCGAGGAGCCCTCCGTGTCCGTCGGGGCTCATGAAGACGTGTCCCGGCGCGTCCATGATGATCTTGCCGTCTGCCGTCATGCCGGGCCACATTCCCTGCGTGAAGAAGAACACGTCGTCGGGGTTGAGCCCGAAGTAGTCGTTCTCCTCGAAGCACCTCACGGTCGCCTCGTTGTTCGCCTCGCTCGTCATCACGTAGAACGGGATGGTGCGTCCGTAGCGGATCGTCCGCGCGAGGATCTTGCGCGCGTGGAAGTAGAAGAGCGGCGCGCCGGTGATCGGTCCGATCGAATAGCAGCCCTTCGGCCCGTCGTACCCGAGGCGCGAGCCCTGTCCGCCCGCAACGAGAAGCGCCGCGACGCGTCCAGCCTTGAGCTCCTTCTCGCCGGCCTCGACCGCCTCGGCGAGCTTCCTGCCCTTAAGCACCGCCACCTTCGGGGCGACGCCCTTCGAGTTGTCCACCGCAGTTGTTCCGGCCTTAAGCGCCTTCTGGCAGTAGGCGAGGCTCTTCGGCTCGATCTTCGCGATCTGAGCGAGGAGAGACTTCTGCTCCTCCTTTGAAATCTTCTTCCACCAGGCGAGGACGTGTTCCTGTCCGCACCCTTCAAGCATCTTCTTCGCCTCTGCGTAGTTCATTTAATTCGCTCCTTCGTTGAGTTTGAGCAATATTATACCAAAAATCGCCGCGTCCGCGCCGAATCAGCGGCGGGGGAGCGTGACAACTGCGGAACGCACGCCCTTCGCGGACGCCGTGAGCTTCAGTGGAAGCCCCGAGCCGCCGGTGCGGCGCACTATCACGAGGGCGCGTCCGTAGTACAGCGGATGCGACGCCGTGTCCGTGAAGGAGTCGAGTCCGTCGGGCGATCCGTTGCCCACCGCGACGATCTCGCCGGGGCCCTCAAGCGCGAACGACACGCGGTCCTTCGCGAGCGGCAGCACCGTCCCGTCTTCGTCCTCGATCTCGACCTTGACGAAGCCAAGCTCGCCGTCCGCGAGATCCGCCGCCTCGGGCGTTAGCCTCACCGCAGCCGGCTTGTACGCCGTCTTGCGCGAGTCCTCGCCGATGGGGTGTCCGTTGCGGAACGCAATCACCTTGATTTCGCCGGGCTCGTACGGGACCTCCCAGGAGAGGCGGTAGCGCTCGGTGACCTTGTAGTAGTCCGGACTGTTCTTCCACTCCACCTTCGGCAGCTCGGCGAGCTTCTTCCTGCGCCCCGCGCTCTCGCCGTTCACGAAGAGCTCCGCCTCGTCGCCGCTCGTGTAGCACACGACCGTGATCTTCTCGCCCTCGCGTCCGTCCCAGTTCCAGTGAGGCAGCAGGTGCACCGTCTCCTTGCGCTCGTTCCAGAGCGAGCGGTAGAGCCAGTAGCGGTCCTTGGGCATCGCGCAGAGGTCGCAGATCCCGAAGAACGAGCTGCGGCAAGTGTTGGGATTCGGCGTCGGCTCGCCGAGGTAGTCGATGCCAGTCCACACGAACTCGCCCGCGACGAACCTGTCGCGCTCCATGCGCGCGAACTCGGCGTCGGGTATGTCGGACCAGTCAGCGGCGCAGCGGTCGTACGAGTCGAGTTCGACCACGGTCTTCGGATCGTAGTCGAGCGGCTTCGCGCTCGGCTTCGGCGGGAAGTACCCCCAGCTGGAGAGCGCGGAAGCGGACTCGGAATACACAATCGGCTTGTCCGGATACTTCTCACGCATCGGCATGTAGCGCTCGCTGTAGTTCCACCCCGTAAGGTCCATCGCGGCGTAGTCGCCGCGGCCGGCGGACTCCGTGAAGCAGCAGCCGATTCCGACCGGCCGCGTCGGATCCTCCCTGCGGACGATGTCGCGGAAGTGCGCGCAGCGCTTTTCGTTGACGCCCTGCGGATACTTCTTGCCGTCCGGCGCGATTTCGTTTCCGATGGACCAGCACACGATGCACGGATGGTTCCTGTCGCGCCGCACGAACGCCTTCAGGTTGCGCTCCACGAGCGCCTCCGGCGCCTCGTCCTTGCCGAGCCCTGCCGTTCCGTCCCACTTGTCGAAGCACTCGTTCCACACGACGATGCCCATCTCGTCGCAGAGGTCCAGCACCTCCTCCGCGCACGCGTTGTGCGATGTCCTCAGTGCGTTCACGCCCATCTCCTTCATGACCTCCAGCTGACGCCGCATCGCGCCCTTGTCGAACGCCATGCCGAGCGGACCGAGGTCCGAATGGAGGTTCACGCCCTTGAGCTGCAGGCGGCGTCCGTTGAGGTGGAAGCCGTCGTCCGCAGTGAACTCGGCGGTGCGGATTCCGTACCTGTATGTCTTGCCGCACACCATGGTCTCGTAGAGCTTCGGATTGGAGACGTCCCACATCACCGGGTTCTCCACGTCGAACTCGTTCACGATCTC
>JAEEOY010000192.1 GCA_016284515.1 Kiritimatiellia bacterium
GCTGCGCAACCACCCCGCGCCTCACACCCTCCACTATATTCATAGCTTCGCTCGCAAGGAATCGCCCAGCAACGGCGGGGCTTCGTTTGTGGTGCGATTGCAACACGAGCACTAACTGGGGGAAGCGGCGTCTCGCCGCTTCAAAGCGGACACCGCGGTTCACGGTCCTGCGAAAGCCGTTTTCTTGATGCGGTGGATTTCGCCGGGGTCGAGCTTCATGAAGGCGAAGCACTTTCTGCCAAGATCCTTTAGAGACGCGCCGATGAGGTAGAGCTCCTTGTCGTCGATGATCAGGAATCGGTCGTGGAAGGATTCATTGTATCGGACGGCGAGCTTCGGATACTGGGCGTTGAAGGTCTCGACGTCTGCAGGGGATATCTTATGGTGCGGGACATGTTTCGTGTCGTAGTGCTCCGATGTGAAGACCGTCACCTTCACTCCTTTGCCTTTCTTTGCAAGGAGATCAAGCGTCTCCGGCGCCGCCCAGTTGTCGATGAGGACAAGCGACCGCTTTGCACGAGACACTAGCTGCAGCACAAGCGCGCGCGCGTCCCACAGCTGCCCGTCGTAGAACACGCCTTGCAGCGGCGGAATCTGCGTCTGCACGAAGAAATCGACCTTTTGTTCAAGAGTTACAATTCGATTCTCATGCATGGCAATTTTTCTATGCAATCCGTCCTCTATCTGATTTAGTCTGGCGTTAACAGAATATCCACGGAGGAGATATTCCTTAAGGACTGTCGTCGCCCAAATGCGGAACTGTGTTGCCCGTCGCGAGTTCACCCTGTATCCGACCGCAATGATAACATCGAGATTGAAGAACTCCTGCGTGCGCACCACTGTGCGCGTGCCTTCGACTTGAACTGTTTCCATTTTGGAAACAGTTGCATCCCTGATGAGCTCTCCCGTAGTAAAGATGTTCCTCAGGTGCTTGCTTATTGCCGCTTTCTGCACTCCGAACAACTCTGCAATCTTCAATTGCGTCAGCCACACCGTCTCGTGCTCAAGACGGACGGCGAGTCTGATGGTTTCGTCTGGCTGATAGACGACGATTTCGTTCTTGGTCTCCGGAAGATTACCCGGTTGATTATTGTCCATGGCAATGCCTCCATTCTCTCAGTGCGACTGCCCATTTGAACCGAACCCGCGGAAGATCTCGGCGAAGCCGGGCGGCAGGTCCTTGAGAAAGTCCTCTCCGCTCTTACCGACGTCATCCCTCGCGCATACATAGTTCCTGCACATTATTCCATCGCGCCAGGGGCATGTTCCCGTGGCGCACTTAGGACAGATTTGCTCCATGTTTGGGCTCCCGTTCCTTCTGCGTTGTGCTAGCGCACTGCACAGCCGAACGCCGGCCGCTGGACACAATGCGCCTACGACGCATTTTCGGAATAGGCGATGCCTCGCCAGATGCCGACGACGCTTAGGCCGCGCTTTCGCGCACAAGCCCGCGGAGGAGGCCTCCTCCGTCACGCTCCAAATCGGCCGCCGCGGTTCCCGACATCACCGCCCCCTCCCGGACCGTCCGCCCGCCCTTCAGGCTTTTCGATCCGTTCCCAGCAGGACTCCATCGGTTTCAACCCAACGGCTTTCATGGCTCCCGTTCGTACCTCCGTCGCCACGGAGTTCAATTCCGGAGAGCACAGGTATTTTACCAAATTCTACGCTACAAGCGCAAGGCGCTACGGGCGCTCGGCGCGGCAGCTCGATCAAACCGTCGCCTGCGGCACCCCGCCAGCCGATGCGCTCCGCGCGCTCGTCGGGACTGCGCCCGAACCGTCAATTGGTGGCAACCCGCCGACCGGAACGCTCCGGGGTGTTTCGCGAAGGTCTCCCAAACCGTCGGGTCTTGGCGTCGCGACGGCTTCCGCACTTCCAACAACAAGCTGCGCTTAGCCTGCCATGCCTCTGCGTCTATCACTGGTTGCATACGATACACCACCTACGCCTGCGAGCCAAGACCACTCCTCTTGTGAGACCTTCGCCTCCACACCCCTCCGCTTAAATTCACCACTATTTCCCAGCCACGTCGGGCCA
>JAEEOY010000193.1 GCA_016284515.1 Kiritimatiellia bacterium
TCTCCGCGTCTGCGACCGGAATGCCCTTGCCGTGGGCGAGCAGGTACGGCGATCCCATGACGTCGACGAACTGCGGATCGACGACCCAACCACCCTTCGATGCGAACGACTCGGCCTCGACGAGGGCGTCGCTCCCCGCCATGAACGGCGAGGACATCAGCGCGGAAAGCCACCGCTCGGCCATCAACCTTGCGCCCGCTTCGGTGGGATGGACAAGATCCGAGACGCAATGAACGGCATAGTCCCATCCTTGCGCCATGTCGACGACAACAACCGGAGACTGCGCCGTGTCCAGTTCGTCCGCCAGCGCGCCAATCGCCTCGTTGAGCGCGGGGATGTAGCTGTACTTCGGCAGTTTTCCGCTCGTAATCACCTTGGCATAGAGGATGGTGACGCTCGGATTGTTCGCGCGCGCGGCCGCGATGATACGCGCATGTGCATTGGTCGCGGCAGCGACAATCTGCATCGCGTCCGTGGCAGTTGCGTCGTAATTGTGCCCGGCGTGCAACAGCAACACGTCCGCAGCGTCACCCGCCGCGTTCGCGATATACTTGTCGGCGATCCACGCCGCGTTTTGGCCGCTCCACCCTTCGTTCGCAAGTTCATTCCCAGAATACGGGGAGGTGTGGGAACCCTTCCAGACCACATTCGCCATTCCGGCGGCCGAAAGCATCTCCGCGAGGTAGGTGCGGTACGTCCATTTGTTTGCCGCGGTTGTGGAATTTGCACCCTCGGTTATGGAATCGCCGACGCAGCAGATGGAGAACGGCGCAACGTCAGCCGTGGGCGGATCGTCCTGCCCCGGATCGGGGAGAGGATCGCCACCCGAGAAAAGCTGTATCTCGGAAATGCCGTTGTAGTTGAGGTTGCTCTTGCTGTCGTCCCAGTCGTCCAGCGCGACAAGCGCAACGAATCGCGCATTCACGGCGCTCGCCACCGTGAAGTATTCGCCCGTGTAGCTCGTCGTGCCCGATGCCTGCGCAAGCTGGTTTGAAAGAACGCGCGTGTAGTTGGCCCTGATGTTCGCCGCCGACGTCATCCATGTGTCGTTTGTCGAAACGTAGAGCTCGAACGCGCGAACGCCGCGAATGGTGCAGGGCTTCCCGTCCGAATCCTTTGCATCAAAATTGAAGTTGTAGAGCCGCACGGCGTCGATGCGCTGCGTTGCGCCAAGGTCGACCTGTATGTACCAGGGGAACGATCCTGTGTTGTTCGCCGAGAGCATGAACATCGTATTGTCCGCCGTCGTTCCGTGCGACCCGTTCTCATTCATGCCGGCTCCATTGAAGGCGTAGAGAGGGATACGGTTCTTGCCGTCTCGCGTATAAGCCGAGGGCGTGCCGACCGCCGTCGTGCCGGCAATGGCCTTCGCGGAGTCCAGTCCCGACAAATCGATAAAACTGACGGCATCTCCACGGGTTGCGCAGATCAGACAGAGTACAGTGGCGAATGCGATGGTATGCGAGGTCATGTGTTATCTCCTGTTGTCGATATGGGTGTTCGAATCACCATCTCGTAGGCTCCCCTTGTTTCCTTAAATTATACACTAAAATATCTTGATCCGCGCGAGGTCGATCCCGTAAAGACAGACCGGCGCCCCCGTCAGCCGTAGCGTCACCGCGCCGGAAACAGGAGCGACAGCGTGCGTGCGGCCGATCGCATCGACGACACGGGCGCCCGAACGGACGGGAAAAACGCACGGCGAGGCGAGGGACCAGCGACTGACCCATCCTTCGGGCGAGCGGAATGGCGTGCCCGCCGCCGGCTTCTCTGTGAGGAGATATCCTTCCGCCCTGTCCCACGCCACAGCCATGTCGCCGCGCGGCGTGGAAAACAGCATGGCATGCGACGTCTCTGCCGGCAAATCCGCCCAGCCGACGAACGTGGCGCCGTCAAGCGCCTCGGCGATTGCGCAATACGCCATCAGCGCGGGCTTGAAGCTGAGATCGCGGTTCACCATTCCGAAGAAGTACTCCCTGTTTCGCGGATTGACGCCAAGCCTGTCGTTCCAGACGCCGTCGAAAAGCTGATAGAACATGGCGCACTTGACGCCGTCGGCCTTGGCAAGAGCGTAGGTGAGGAAGACGTTCTCGGCGGAGCAGTGGAGGGTATCCTCCCAGAAACTGTTGGGATAAGTGGGGGCGTACACCTCGGTCAGCCAGAGGGGCATGGCGTGGAGCCTGCCAAGGACGTTCTGCACGCCGCGCACCGCGCCTAGGTAGTTCCAGAAATCGGAGTTCGCAATTGTCCCGACTTTGTCGGAACCGTCAGTTGACGCGGCACCGTCTTTCCGGGATTCGGTGCGAAGATAGGGATAATCGGGGGTGAAATTGCCGCGTCCGGGATGGAGACAAAATCCCCCTATGACATCCAGCGCGCCGAATTCGTTCATCTTCTCGATGAACTTCCTGTCGAAGCCGGCGAGGCCGAGGCCGAGGAGCGTGACGTCTTCGTAGCCCTTCTCGGCACGTATGCGTTCGATGTCCTTCACGAATCCACTGTAGTCTTCGGCGAGCAGAGCTTCTCCGATTCCGGAGCCTTGCAGGGCGATTCCTGCGGTGGACATGTTCTGTTCGTTGCCGAACTCCCAGTACCTGTTCCCGTTCTCGCGACACAGTCGCAATTCCTCCTCGATCCAACGTTCACGTTCTTCGCCGACGAGCCCGGCGACATCCGCGTTGGTGTGGCGGTTGGCGATGCGCGGCGCGTGCTGGAGTCGGGTGTCGCCCTGGCGGACCCACCTGACGCCCATGCGATCCATAAGCCGCTGGACGGACTCCTCGTCGGGAATCGGCCAGTACGCGGAAATGCCGAACAGGCTGTCGTCCGGCGTGGAGGTGAACGTATGCGGCGGCAGAAGCGCCAGGTTGGTCCGCGCGAACGACTCCCTGCCGGAGACCGTGTCGACCGCGGAGAACTCGGCGAAGTACAGGTTGCGTGCGACACCAGGCAGGAAAGAGACGCCATGCTCGCATCTGGAGAGCGGAGGCACCTCGGCGAGCGTCTCGCCATCGGACACCACGGCGCCGTCGAAGTCGCGCACGCGCCAGGAGAGTCTGTACGACCTGGGCTGCGACGATATGTTGCGCACCTCGGCTGTGAAAGCGACCGGTTCGTCTGGGTCGTCGAACCAGTTGTAGGTCTTGGCCGTGGAAAGTCCAACGGCGGACTTCTCGCCGTATGCGGCGAGCGCAATATCCTCGGCGCCGCGACGGCCGTCGCACTCAAGCGCGAGAAATTCGGCGCGCCATTTCCCTTCGCCCGCCGATGTGAAATTGACGTGTTGGCTTTGTTCGTCGTACCAGCCCGCGTTGGCGCCGCCGCCATCGCCGGGGGCGAAGACATACCACAGACCCGTTCCGTTCGCGCCGTAGCCGACGACCTGTCCAACCTTCTCCTCGTAGGGGATCCCGCCGTTCGGGTCGCGCACCCAACGGGAGAAGGATGCTGGCGTGTCCAGCCTGGAAAACCCATCAGGATGGCGTCGGAGGAACATGCTGAGACCATTCCTAAAGCCGAGGTTCGTCTGGACGTTGGAGAGTTCGAAGACGACTCTGACTCCGGCGCCTTCCGGGATGAACGTGGCGGAGACGTCCGGCGCTGTCTTTCCTGCGGGCATGTCCGGCGGAGCGGCGCATGTGGCGACGAGGGATTCTCCTTGGCGCACAATCCGGTCGAAGGTGAACCGAAGTTTGGTTCCGCAGGCCAGTTCGACACCTGAAACATAGACCAGCGAGCGGCCGTCGCCGGCCTTCAGGACGACACGTCCGCCGGAGGCAACCGCCGTGACCGCGCCGGCGTAGAGGTCCTCTTCCGCGGGCGATTCGTCGCGGACCCGGTAGAATGCCGAAGACGACGTGCCGCGCGGCAGATCCACTACCATTTCACCGTCCATTCCGGGAACGGGGTCGCCGAACGGCTCGAACGCAGGAGGGTCGAGCTTCTCGGAGCGGTAGACGCGGTAGGTACGCCCGACGAAGCCTGTCCAGGACAGAGAGATGCAGTCCGGGGCGGAGGCGATATCCGAAAAGCAAAGCGGGGAACCGGGGTCGTTGGGGTCGGTTCCGTCGAGAAACTCCCGCAGGTTGGAGCGACCATCTCCGTCGGGATCGGCGAGCGGGTCTGTTCCGCCGTTCCGCAGAAAGTGGCGGCGTTCCCAGACGTCGGGAAGGCCATTTCCATCCACATCGTCGCCTGGTTCCGCATATTCGACGACCGCAAACTTGACGGCGTCTGCAATGACGGTCAGATTCTTCTGTCCCGCGGTCAGGATGCGGACGGAGCCGGAAGAGCCCTTCCTGAACGGCCAGGTTCCGATCGGGTTCCAGGTGTCGGAGAGAACCTTCATGTTGACACGGTTCGTGACGACGCCGCCATCGTAGACGATCTCGACGGGGACGGAACCGCTGCGCGAGTCTCCTCCGTTCCAGAAGAGGGAAACCATGTACGTGGCGTTTGAGGGAATGTCGGGCGTGAATCGCACCCAGAGGTCGTTCGATGCAGCCTTGTTGTTGTGGAGGTAGTCGTCGCCGTGGCGGTCGGCGTTGTACGAACTGGAGGGCCACATTCCGGAGACGGTGACGCCGGAGGAATCGGCGTTGTCGACGACGACAGACGCGACTTCCCTGTAGGGGAGTTCCCGTTCGGGCCACGCGTACTCGCCTTTTTTGTTTATGAGCGCCTGCAGTTCGGCTGTCTTCGCGGCGTCGCGATAGATCTCCCGAGGGCGGCAGCCGTACTTCAAACAGAGCGCAGCCGCGTATCCCGCCGCGACGCCCTGCTGGCCGCCCGCGTGCATCACGCGGCTCGAGCCGAAGGCGACATGCGTGTAGCTCGCGCACCGGCCCGCCATGAAGAGGTTCGGCACGTCACGGCAGCATAGCGAGCGATATGGCATCCACCACGGTCCGTACCGATAGTGGGTCGTCGCCGCGATGAAGCCCGAGTCGCCGTCGGGACGGTGCAAATCGACGGACCACGTCGCTATCCCTATGGCATCCTCGAACTTGCGCTTGCGGACGACGTCGCTCTCGCGCACGACATAGTCGCCAACGATGCGTCGGCTCTCGCGCTTGCCGGCGATGTAGTGCAGGAAGTCAAGTTGCAGGTTCTCGTTGCCGGATTTCGCCTTGGTGTTCGAGAAGCTGCCGTATGCCGCGCGCAACAGCCGGTCGCGCAGCATTTCGGCGTCGTAGATCGTGTCCTCGGACGGATCGAGTCCCGCCTCCCACTGCCAGCCGCCGGCCGTGTCCGCCCGCGCTCCGCTGACCTTCGTCGCCCACGGAACGGACGGGAACTCGTAGGGCTGCGAACCGGTCTTCGTCGTCCAAAGAAGAGTGTTGCCCATCGTGCTCGTGTCGGCGACATCCTGCCCGTGCGTCGGCTCGCCAAATTCCGTCTTCGCCTCGCGCCCGAGCATAAACGCCGCGCCCGCCCAGTAGCCGAGCCATCCGTCGCCCGTCGCATCGCAGTAGAGCGGCGCGACGAACCTGCGCCGCGCGCCTGTCCCGACATGCCGCGCGTCGACCGCCACGATCCGGCGCGCGGCATTCGTGACAACGCCGTACGCGCGCCAGAGCGTGTGCACGGAAATGTTCGCGTATCCCGCCACGAACGACATGCGCTTCGCGTCGTCTGTCGCCATCGAGCCGCCATTGGGCACGTTGTTCCTGACCGCCTTGACGATCCAGTGGAATTCGTCGCCCTCGTTCTCCGTCCGAACGCGCACTTCGTCGCTCGCATTGCCGCCGAGCATGGGACGGTCCTGCACGAGCGCGACCTTGAGTCCGGCGTCCGCCGCCGCGACGGCCGCGCACGTTCCCGCGATGCCGCCGCCCACGACGACGAAATCCGTCTCGACGACATCCT
>JAEEOY010000194.1 GCA_016284515.1 Kiritimatiellia bacterium
AGCACGGCGGGATGCTCGACGGCCGTGGTGATCACCTTGAGGTCCTTGCCGAACCAGTCCGCTGTGCCGCGTATCGCGGTGTTGTCGGATTCCGTCGCGCAGGAGGTGAAGATGATTTCCTCGGGGGAGCAGTTGACGAATCGTGCGACTTCCTCGCGCGCGCGGTCTACATATTTGGCGACGCGTCCGCCGAACGCATGCATCGAGCTCGGGTTCCCGTAGAGGTCGTCGAGGAACGGAAGCATCACGTCGCGAACTTCCGGCGCCACGCGCGTGGTTGCGTTGTTGTCGAAATACACTGTCTTTTCCATTGCGGGATATTATACCACATTTTGCCCCCGTCCGCGCGGCAGTAGAAGCGCGGCGGGGGATTTGGTCGGAATACGGCGATGTGCTTCTCTGCGGCGCAGACTTGCTGTAACCTTTTCTGTTGTCGTGTGTATTCAGCGCAGAAAGGAACTCAGATCATGGCAATCAACATCACATCCAACGTCAGCGTCGACGCGCTCAGGAATCTCAATGCGGACAAGACGTATTTCCTCTCATCCACGACGGGAAAGATCAAGGAGGCGAGCTGCTGGATGCGCTTCAAGTGCGCGATTGGCGTGAAGAGCGCGCGCGAAAAGGTCGGCAACCTCGTCGAGGCAGTGCGCACGGCGCTGCTCCAGTCCGCCGGCCTGAGAAAGGACGACGTCCTTGAAACCGACATCCGGGCCATGGACACGCGCTTCATGATCAGCGGAAGCGCGCTCAAGAACGTCTTCAGCCGCTTCTCGTCCGTCAACTCCGAGGCTATGCTGCGCAGGGAGGCCGAGGGCCTGGCCCGCATGGAGGCGAACGTCGGCTTCCAGTTCGTCAACCAGCGCAACTTCCTGTGCGGACCGGACAGAGACATCATATCGGTCTTCCAGCACGCCTTCAAGGCCGTGGTCAACGGCAAGCTGCCGACGAAGCAGGATGAATCCGGGCGGACTGTCCTCGACAAGACGTCGTTCACCCTCAGCCTCCGCTCCATCCGCGACGAGGTGAAGACCCTGCTCCTGGACATCTGCGACGACGAGCGCCTGGGGACTCCTTCGATCGACCGCCACTTCGCGCGGCACATCGTCACCACGATGTTCCGCGAGGACGGCACCCGCAACGAGAATGGGCTTTCCGACCTGCAGACGCCCGACGAGGCCTTCGCCTCCTACCTCTACAACCTTGACAGCCACAACGGCACGATCAACACCCAGATACACCGCGAGCTCGTGAAGAAGGGGCGCGATCCGGTCGCCTACGCGAAGAACATCCGCGCGATGTGCGGCGGGGACGCGAATCTCGAGGACATCGTAGAGCTTGGGCTGCGCAACATCTGCGGCACAGGCGACAACAGGCTCCGCACCGACGAGAAGGTCGCGGCCAAAATCGCCGCGCTCAAGGACAATCTCGCCGAGGCGCGCGAGGTCGAGAAGCGTTTCCCAGGCTTCATGCCCGAGTTCAAGGAGGCGATGCTCGCGCTCTCCGGGGCCGCGATGCCGAAGGGATCCATCACTCGCCTGGCCGAGGAGGCGGGGCGCTACGACTTCTCCGCGCTGGCCAAGCTCAACAGCTTCTCCGGCCCCGGGACAATCATCGCCGCGATCGACCAGCTGAGGGTGGCCACGGATGAGATTGCGAAGCCGCGGGAGCTGTTCGCCGAGAATCGGGATGACATCATGTACGGCGGACCCGAGTTCACCGCCAGCCGCATGATCGTGCATGCAATTGCCCTCGCGAAGGCGGGTCCGGTCGCAAGGGCGCGCATCGCCAACGTGGTCAACGGCACGGCCTACCGCGAGGCTGCCTACATCCTCGAGACGCGCCAGACCGAGGCGAAGTCGATCAATCTCTTCACCGGACGCGAGAAGGAGCTCCGCAAGAGCCTCCTCGAGGAGGAGCTGAAGGTGGTTGAGGAGCTCCACACGATGATGCAGCCCCACGACCGCGTTGTCGAGGAGCTGGACACGAGCGACATCACCTGGGAGCAGGCCATGGAGGACAACGATCTGGACGCCGATGAGATCCTTAACGGACACATAGAGGTCGCATTGAAGGAGAATGTCGCGTAGCGCGGCGGACGCGTTTTCGGCGGGACGCCCGGCCTTCGGGCGTCCCGCCAGCGCGAATTACGATTTTTTCAATCTTTTTTACCATAAACATGCGGAATTTGATATAATAGCGACAGTGATGAAACCTTTTCACTGCTTGTGTGTATACAAGGCAGAAAGGAAACGAAACAATGAGCATACAACTTGACACAACAAGACTTGCGGGCTCTATTCAGATGTCCGCGCCGGATCTTCCCGCGCCCTCGGAACAGGGGAAGGCCCTCGCAGCGCTGCTCGGCGGGAAGTCCCTGACAGTCACGGACGGGTCGATGACGGACCTCGAGGCGCTTGTCGCCAAGCTCAAGGGCGACAGCGAGCGCACGAGGTTCCTTATGCTGATGACGTCGCTTACTTCCATCGGACAGTCGCTGGACGCGGCGCAGAAATCCACGCTCGAGTCGGGACTGGCGCTCGCGGAGAAGCTGGGCGAACTGGAGGGGGATCTCAAGGGCTACATGGACGACGAGGCGAAGACCAAGGCGGAAATGGCCATCCTTGAGGCGAAGATCGACCAGCTTAAGAAGATGATCGAGCAGGCCGTCAAGGACGGCAAGGATCACAACAAGATGGTGGAGGAGCAGAAGCTCGTGCGCGAGGAGCTTGTCGCCAAGGAAAAGACGATGGACGACATCCAGGGCAAGATAGCCAAGACGAAGAACGAGATAGCCGAAGTGAAGGGCAAGATATCGGCCATCGTGAATTCGATCGGCGAGAACACGCTCAAGACGATCGCGAGCGAGCTTACGACGCTGACGCCCCCTGAGAAGGCCGAGAGCGCGGCGGAAGCCCGCAAGGAGGCCGAGAAGATCGCCGCGAACGATCCGCTCGCCGCGATACGCGACTCGCTCGACAAGATCGAGCGCGAGCTCACCGACACCATCCAGCAGAACCGGATAGAAACGGTGTAGGAAAAGTTTAAAGTTTGAAGTTTAAAGTTTAAAGTTGAACTCTTGAGCTTTGAACTTTGAACTTTAAACTTTTGAACATTGAACCACTATAAAGCCACCTTAAAACCAAAAAAAGGAGAAAACCATGGACAAGATGACTGAAGAGAGAATCGCCGCAGCCGCCAAGTCGTTTGCGAACGGAGCGACGCTCAAGGAAGTGCGCGGCATCACCAACGACGAGCTCGAGGCGGTCTACTCCCTCGGCTTCGGATACTACACGACGGGCAAGTTCGAGGAAGCGCAGAAGCTCTTCGAGTTCCTTGTCCTCTTCGACCACCTGAACACGAAGTACTGGTTCGCGCTCGGCGCGGTGCAGCAGGCGCAGAAGGACTACCAGAAGGCGATCGCCTCGTACGGATACTCCTCGTTCCTCGACCTCGAGAACCCGAAGCCCCAGCTTCACGCCGCGGAGTGCTATCTCGCGCTCGGCGACAAGGGGAACGCGGCGAGCGCGATAATGGCGCTCGAGCACTACTGCCCGGCGAACACGGACCTCGGACGCGAATACCGCGCCAAGGCCGCCGAACTCCGCAAGGCGATCGGCGAGGAAGAGTTTAAGGTTGAAGAATAGTTGGAAGCTGAAAGGTTGAAAAAAGTTTGTAACCTTGTGCAGTCATAGGTGTATACAGGGCGAACAGGTCAACAAACGCAAATATTCAGACTTTCAAACCAACAACGAAAGGATCCAACCAATGGCAGGAGAAATCAACAACATCCCGGCGGGCAAGATGCCGAGCACGATCGACCAGACGGCCGACTTCGCTAAGGGGCTTGGCCTTTCCGACAAGGCGACCGAGACCATCAAGAATATCGCGGCGCTTCTCGGCGGACGCAACGTCAGCGTCAACACGAACCCGCGCGCCGACGGCGCCGAAACCGGCAGGCCGACCGGCTCGACGGGCGTTCCGGCCCTTGACAACCCCGGCGACATCAAGCAGCTCGAGCAGAACCTCGAGAAACTCCTCTCGTACATCCAGATGGACAACGAGGAGCGACAGACGGCGATGGCCAAGGACCGCATCGACATGCAGAAGGACGCACTCGACGCGGAGCGCAACAACCGCAGCGAGAAGATCGAGAAGTCCCTCAAGGACATGGACAAGGCGGCCGAGTCCCGCAAGGCGAGCAAGATATTCGGCTGGCTGATGACGGCTCTCGCTGTCATCGCGGCAGTAGTCGCGTGCGTCGCCACGGGCGGCCTCGCAGTCGGTCCGGTCGTCGGCGCGGCGATCGCGATCGGGTGCCAGGTGCTCAACGAGACTGGCGTGATGGACAAGATCGTCGAAAAGCTCGCCAAGGGCCTTGAAGGCATGGGGCTCAGCAAGCAGGCGTCGCAGATCCTCGCGCAGGTGCTCATCACGGTCGCGATCATGGCGGCCTCCCTCGGCGCCGGCCTCGCGGGCGGCGGCGCGTCGGCCGTGTCGAGCGTGGCCAAGGGCGTCGCAGACGCCGCGAAGGGTCTCGAGGTCACCGTCGAAACGATGGAAAAGGTCCGCGCCGCGCTCGCGCTGGCCACGTCGATCATCGGCATCGGCGGGGTCGTCGCCGGCGGCGTCGGAGCATACGACGGCTTCAAGGCCGGGATGTCGCAGGCCGACGTCTCTGAGACCGAGAAGTACATCACCGCGCTCAAGCAGCGCCTCGACGAGTGCGAGGAGGAGCTCAACCAGATCCTCCAGATGCTCCAGCAGGCGATCTCGCAGGTGGCGGAGATGCTTTCGTCCGCGACCGACACGCAGACTGCGATCGCGAACAACATGGGCGCGATGGCATAACAAAGAAAGGAACCATCCCATGAGCCTTCAAGTAAACGGAAACGCGGGAGCGGTCAACTGGGACGCGCTCCTCGGCAAGCTCGGCGAGGTCACGAAGACCGAAGGCGCCGACGGCGTCGCGGGATCGACGAACGTCACGATCACCCGGACCGTGGACGGAGTCGAGACGCCGGTGACGATCAGGATACCCGACGACCTCGACATCCCCGAGACGGTTGACCAGGCTGCGATCGACTCGCTCTGCGAGAAGCTCGCGGCCGACACGGGGCTCAACCTCTCCGAGGAGGACATCAAGCTGTTCCACGACACGCTCTCCAAGGTGCTTACGGAGACGCTCGACGCGATGCCGCCGAGCGACCCGAAGAGCGCGGTCCGTCGCGCGATGTTCGACCTCTACAAGATGATGGCGCTTCTCGTCGAGGTCGCGCAGAAGCAGCGCGACGCCACGCGCGAGATGCGTCTCGCGGAGAACCTGTCCATCCAGAAGAGTATTCTGGACCAGGCCGAAGCGCAGCGCACCGCCGCGATCACGGGCATGATCGGAGGCGCCATCTGCTGCGCTCTCCAGGCTGGTTTTACGGCCCTGTCGCTCGTTCAGCAGGGCAAGGCCTTCAAGCAGCAGCTCGGAACGGAGAAGTCTACCGGACTCGACGTCGCGAGCAAGAACGTGGACATGATGAAGGCGGCCAACAACCTGGGCAACGCCGACAAGCAGCTCGCCAAGGTGCAGCAGCAGATCGGAGGCAAGCCGTCCCTTACGAACGGCCACTCCGTCCGGAGCGAAGTCGAGACCAGCTTCACCGACAGCGCGGAGTTCAGGCAGGCGCAGGCGAAGTTCACCGACACGAAGAACGCGCTGCAGGACTCGATCGGCAAGCAGAACACGGCGGATGCGCTCGGCAGGAACGCCGAAACCGTGACGTCCCAGGACGTGGCGGGTCTTGACGCTCCGGAGTTCGCCGACGTGAAGACGGCCGTCGCGAAGCTCGACGCCTATAAGGCGGAGTTGGCGAAGCTCGACAACATCCAGGGTCTCTCGGCGGAAGACAAGGCGTTTTTCATCAAGCAGATGACCGACCCGAACGCCAGCGAGTCCATTGACGCCACCAACAGGATGCTGGATCTCCGACAGCAGTTCCCGCAGCTCAACGACGTCAATCTCACGACCGATCCTTCGCACGCGACGCTCGTGGAGAACGTCAGGACGGCATGTGATGGCGCGTACGCGAAATTCGCGGAGAAGACCGGCCGGCTGAAAGTCGATCTGGAAACGGCGAAGCAGAACCTTCGCGCCCAGATCAAGCTCGAGGTCCAGAAGTTCGAGAGCTCCTACGATTCCGCGCTGAAGGACTACAACGAGGCGATCAAGACCGGCTCGAAGGCCGATATCAAGGCCGCGGAGGCGAAGCTCGAGAAGGCGCAGAACCAACTCACCTACGCCCGGGCCTACGGCAACGCGAAGCTCATGCAGGAGGGACTCACCGACTCCAAGGCCCATCTCGCCGATGTCGAGGACGCGAGAAGCAGGTACCTCTCCACGCAGCAGACGCGCGCCAACAGCGTGGACTACATCAAGGCCAGCAACACGATCACCAAGATGCAGGCGTACAACAACCTGATCGCGGCGCTCGGCAGCATGGGGCAGAGCTTCGTGCAGAGCTGGTCGCAGCTCATCAACGCGGAAGCGACGAAGATGGGCGCGCAGCAGAAGAAGTCCGAGGAGGAACTCGACCAGACGAAGGACCTCTTCAACCAGGCCGAGGAGCTTGTGAACAACGTCGTCCAGCTGATGAACGCCGTCCGCCAGGCGGAAATGCAGTCGATGCGCGACGCGATCCAGGCGTAGCAGATGAAGAAGGCTAGGTGATTGCTTGCGCTGCTGGGAGATTGGGGGTTTCGGAGTTAAGGAGAGTGTTTAAAGGTATCTCCCTTTCTCCAAGACTCCAAAACTCCCAGCAGCGAAAGCAAATATCATTTTAACGGCACACAGAATACGGGAAATATGCTATAATAATAACAGAAAGTGGAAATATTGTCGAGTTTGTGAGAGGAGGTGCGGCAGTATGGCAAACATGATCGAGCAAAATCCGATAGCAGGAGCGTCCGTCTACGGCGTGGAGCAGTACTCCTACACCGTGAACGGCGTCGCCGGCAAGGACTATGCCGCCGCTCTTACCGCCGCCTCGTTCAAGGAGGCGGTCGCGATCGAGCAGGCGCTTAGCGCGTACTCCGAGGTCGTCCGCCAGCGCATGCGCAAGCTCGATGATCTCGGCTCGGTGATGGCCATCCTCAACGCCGCCGCCGCAAGACTCGCTGTCAAAGACAAGACCTCTGACGACCAGGCATACGTCGAAAACGGCGCCTGGGTCAACGCCACGGCGTCGAAATACGGCATCACGCTCGTGTTCGTGCAAAACACATCAAACATGACCCGCAGAAGTATCTACAACGGACAGAACGCGGTGCAGTATGCGATCGACAAGGAGGACAACGAGCTAAAGCAGGACACGGTTTCGCTGAACTCGTATGTCTCCAAGCGAGACAATTCCTTCTCCACGGCGTCGAAGCTCGTGAGGAAGGCGCTTGACGCGGCTGGCTCGACGATCGGGAACATAGGGTAGTTTAAAGTTTAAAGTTTGAAGTTTGAAGTTGAAAGGAGGGTGACATGGCGACGATACAACCGCAGACACCGGTGACGCTGAGTCAGGAATGGGGCGTAAGCTTCAGCGACTACAAGGTCAACGGCAAGCCTGTCGACTTCCAGGATCTCATGATCGAGATCGGCGCGAACCGCGCTGTGACGGTTGAGGCGGAGGTCGTGCCGCTCACGACCCGCATCAAGACGCGAAACACCGAACTCGACAGATTGGGTTCGCTCTTGGCCATCTTCACGAAGACGCAGGCGGATTTCGCGAGCGACGCTGCCGGCGGCGACAAAAAGTCGGTATCCGGGATAACGTCCGACCAGTGGGATTTGCTGCGCGAGGCGTACGTGAAGCGCGGCGGCTCCGATCCGGGACCTACCTGGAACTACAGCTGGGCGAATAGCGAATGGACCAAATCCAGCGTCGAGGGCATGATACAGGCGCTCAAGTCGATGATCGACGGCCGCAACAACAAGGCGCAGACGGACATGACGCGCCTCCAGCAGCTTGTCGACCGCCGCGACGAGTCGTTCTCGACGGCCTCGACCCTGATGACCTCCGTGAGCGACACGAGAGGCAACCTCATAAGGAACCTGTAATGGCGATAGGAATCGAAACAATCGCAGTGAACCGCTACGCACCGCAGGGCGCGGACGCGATTTCGCTGTACTCGAACGGCTCGGCGGAGGGCCTGACGCTCGCCCAGCTCGCGATTTCCGTCTGCCTCCAGGCGGCTTCCGCCTACGAGGGACAGAGCGTCGTCAAGATGAACATACTCACGAGGGGCGCGGTCAAGCTGGACGGCGCCGCACAGTGGATGGAGAAGATCGCGAACGGATCGGCCGACTGGGCCCAGGCGAAGGCGTACATAACGAGTGAGCTCGGAATCAGTGACGCGGCGCTCCCGGACGCGATCAACACCTACGACAAGCGCATGGCGGCGGTCAAGGCGGTGAAGGAGAAGATCGACGCGCTCACGCAGCAGCAGCAGCGCGACATGATTGACATGCAGACGCTCGTGAACAGGCGCGACGTCGCGTATTCCACCTCGTCCAACGTCGTCCGCACCCTCGGCGCCTCGCAGGAAGCGGACGCCGCGAATTTCTAAGTTGAAAGGAGTCTGACATGGCAATCGGAACTGTTGAATTCGACCTCTCGATGGTCAGCCCGGAGTCGGGCGAGTTCCTCACCGCTCGCGCGTACACCGTGGAGGGCGTGGAGAACGCGGACGGATCGCTTCGCCAGCTCTCCATCGGACAGCTCGTGATGGCGATCTGCCTCAACCGCGCGTCGAAGCTCGAGACGGACATCATCGCCCTCATGGAGGAGATGAGCGCCACCTCCGCCCAGCTGGCGGCGTTGACGGAGATCGAGAACGACATTCTCGACGGCGGGGCCAACATGGACAACATCAACACGAGCCATGTCACTTACGACGGCCGGGACTACTCCTTTTACGATTTTCTTGTGAATGTGATGGGATTCAGTTCGTCCGATGTTCCGACCGGGTTCGCCGACGCCTCGAACACGGACCTCATCACGCTGATTGAGTCGAAGATGGACGAGAAGAACTCGTTCTCGCAGCAGAAGATGATCGAGCTCCAGTCGCTCACGAACAAGCGCGACCAGAGCTACGACATGATCTCGAACATCCTCAAGAGCCTCAACACCACGATGACCGGCATCGTGAACAACACGTAACCGATAGAATTCACAGTCCGTCATGGTAGAGGTTTAGCCGGGTAGAACATGTAGAACGTGTAGAAGGGGGTCTGGAGTTTTAGGGGGCAACGCGGCTGGAAGCCGCGTCTCCAAAAAAGTTGTTACTAGTTGTTTCTGTTGTTTCCTATACCCCTCTGCGCTCTCTGCGCCTCTGCGTGAGAAAACTTCGCGCACTTCGCGAACTTGGCGTGAGGCACCAGCCGCCTAACTAAGAACCAGGGCGGAGAAAAGGACTACAAGGTGGACATAGGGGTGTGAAAGGTTGAAGGTTAGGGCGCCGGGTTCATGCAGGTATAGTCAAGTCGCGAACGACTTCTCGAAACTGCTAAATGCAACGCGGAGACTCCGGGAAAACCGGGGCCTCCGCGTTCGTTGTGCCTGCGCAGCTGTCCGGAGTCACTCGAAGAGCCAAGTCGAGAGGTAGCGCTCGCCCGTGTCGGGAAGGAGCGCGACGATCGTCTTGCCGGCGAACTCGGGACGCTTCGAGAGCTCGAGAGCGGCCCAGAGCGCTGCGCCGGAGGAGATGCCGACGAGGAGTCCTTCCTGCGCGGCCGCGGCGCGCGCCGTCGCGCCAGCATTTTCGGCCGAAGCCTTGATCACCTCCGTGAGGATCGACGTGTCGAGAACCTTCGGAACGAATCCCGCGCCGATGCCCTGGATCTTGTGGGGTCCGGGCTGTCCGCCGGAGAGGACGGGCGACGTGTCGGGTTCGACGGCGAAGAGCTTCACGTTCGGATTCTTCTCCTTGAGGTACTTGCCCGTGCCGGTGATCGTTCCGCCGGTGCCGACGCCGCCTACGAACGCGGCGACTTCGCCGTTGGTGTCCGCCCAGACTTCCGGGCCGGTCGTGCGGTAGTGGAACTCGGGGTTGGCCGGGTTCTCGAACTGCTGCAGGATGACCGCGCCGGGCGTGGAGTCGCGGAGCTCGTTCGCCTTGGCGATCGCGCCCTTCATTCCGGCCGCGCCGGGGGTGAGGACGATCTCCGCTCCGTACGCGGCGGCGAGCTTGCGTCGCTCGATCGACATCGTCTCGGGCATGGTGAGGATGAGGTGGTATCCCTTCACCGCGCTGACGAGGGCGAGACCGACGCCGGTGTTGCCGCTCGTGGGCTCGATGATCGTCGCGCCAGGCTTGAGGACGCCGCTCTTTTCGGCGGCTTCGACCATCGAAAGGGCGATGCGGTCCTTGACGCTGCCGCCGGGGTTGAAGTACTCGACCTTCGCGAGGACCTTCGCCCCGCCCTTGTTGAGCTTGCTGGAGATCTCGACCAGCGGCGTGCCGCCGACCTTCGCCAGGATGTTCTTTACAATGTTGCTCATTTCCGTTTTCCTTTCTTTGGACATTATATCATAGTTGGCTGTTTGTCGTTAGCCGACTTTTGAACTTTTGAACTGTCAGAACTGGTACTGGACGCTGAAGACGAGTCCGGAACCGACGCCGAGGTTCTTGGCGGAGCCGTGCTGGTAGAACCTGTCCTTGTCTCCAGTCTCGACGTACGCGGCGACGAGCGTGAGGTTCGGGTTCACGAACCAGGCGATGTGCCCGTTCCAGTAGTCGTGGTTGCGGATTCCGTCTCCGACGCGCGCGCCCTGCTTGTACTCAACGCCTACCGCGATGTTCTCCGCTGGCAGGACGTCGAGGTTCGCGAACGCGACGAGGTCGTAGTCGTTGTGTCCGACGACGCCGTTCACGACCTCGTCCGTGTAGAGAAGGCCGGCGGAGACGAGAACGGGGATCGGTGTCTGCGTGATGAGCTTTGAGGCCACCACGTAGGCGTCGAATCCGTCGTTGTCGAGTCCGAGCGCGTCAACGGTGCGCGAGTCGGTGTACTTGTAGATTCCGCCGACCGCCACTGCCGGGACGAAGCTCGTGTCGAAGGCGTTCTCGTCGAGGAGCCTCAGCTTGGCGCCGAGGTTGTACTTGTTGATCGACCTGTCGCCGTACTTGCGGGCGTTGACGAGCTCGTATCCTGCGGAGACCTCGAGCCGCTCGGCCAGCGTGAACGCCGCGCCGAACGCGCCCCAGTTGATCTTCGACTCGTTGAGGTTGACGTACCACGCTCCGAACTGCGGCTTCGAGACGACCTTGTTGAGGTCGTTCGACTCGCCTCCTTCCCACGGCTGGCCCGCCGTGTACGCTAGCGGGTTGAAGGCGATGCCTCCTGCGCCTTGAAGGTTGTTGAGCGGCACGCCTCCGTACGCGGCGCCGGCTGCTGCTGCGGCGATGGAGAGCGAGAGTGCGGAGCGGACGATTTTCCTGTTGATGTTGTTCATTGTGCGATTCCTTTCTGTTGTTTTGTCTTCTGGTGTCCGGCTGCGTTTTCGGAGCCGGACGCGGGTTGATTTCTTCAGATGGTTTCAAGCGCTCGGTCGAGTTCGGCGATGATGTCGTCGATGTGCTCGATGCCGATGGAGAGTCGGATCAGTTCGGGGAGGACGCCGCCCTTGCGGAGATCCTCGTCGGAGAGCTGGGAGTGCGTCGTCGAGGCCGGATGGATGACGAGGCTTTTCGCGTCGCCAACGTTGGCGAGGAGCGAGAACAGCTCTCCGTTGAGCGAGTCCGCAAAACATCGGGCCTGCTCGGATCCACCCTTGACGCCGAAGACGACCATTCCGCCGGCTCCGTTCGGAAGGTACTTCTTCGCGAGTTCGGGCTGCGTGAGCGAGGGGTATTTCACCCATGCCACCTTCGGATGGTTCTGGAGGTGCTTCGCGACGGCGAGCGCGTTCTCGCTGTGGCGCGCGATCCTGAGCGGAAGCGACTCGACGCCCTGGAGGAATATCCACGCCGCGTCGGGCGCGAGCGTCGGGCCCTGGTTGCGGATGCCGACCGTGAGGAGGCGTATCGAGAACGCGACGGCCTTGAGCGGCTCGGGGAGGTCGTGCGCGAAGCGGAGTCCGTGGTAGCCCGCGTCCGGCTCGTTGTACAGGGCGAACTTGGGGTTGGTGAAGTCGAAGCCGCCTTTCTCGACGACGACTCCGCCGATGCCGGCGCCGTGTCCGCCGATCCACTTGGAGAGCGAGTGGATCACGAAGTCCGCGCCGTGGTCGAGTGCGCGCAGGAGCGGCGGAGGCGTGAAGGTCGCGTCGACGACGAGCGGAAGCCCGTGTCGGTGCGCGATCTCGGCGTACTTCTCGATGTCCGCGACGTCAAGCGCGGGATTGCCGACGGCCTCTATGAAGACGATGCGCGTCTTCTCGTTGATGGCGGCCTCCGTCGCGGCGAAGTCGTTCACCGGGGCGAAGCGGGCCTTGATGCCGACGTTCGGGAGGATTGCGTCGAACTGGCTGAACGTGCCGCCGTAGAGGTTGCTCGCGGCGACGATCTCGTCACCGGCCCTCGCGATGTTCGTCACGGTGAAGTAGATCGCCGCGGTGCCGCTCGAGAGCGTCTGTGCCGCCGCGCCGCCCTCGAGCGCCGCGATGCGCTTGGCGAGGACGTCGTTCGTCGGGTTCATGAGACGGGCATAGATGTTGCCGAGCTCGCGCAGTCCGAAGAGGTCGGCGCCGTGCTTGGAGTCGCGGAAGTTGTAGGCTGTCGTGCGGTAGACCGGAACGGCGCGCGCATAGGTCGTCGGATCGCCGTGGTCGGGCTGTCCAGCGTGGACGGCCAGGGTCTCAATGTGGAATTTTCTGTTGCTCATTGTCGTTGCTCCTTCCTTGCGGTTTGCATGGCGAATATTATGACACATCGGACGCGTTGAAAGGTAATCGGAAATCTCACCGCCGTGGCATAGGAAAAACCTATCGGCGTTTTTTGCCGTTCCCCGTTGACTGCGGAGCGGCCGTGGTGGTATAATTTGCGGCGTATGAACAACCTGTCGTTTATTGGCTTTAGGTTTACGATTCGCGTCCGCAAGGCGTGAAGTTCGCTTGCCATTGTCCAATAGCGCGCGAAACCGGCCTTGCAGAAGAATGCAGGGCCGAATTTTTTTACCCCATGGCAAACACGGAAAACAAAAGATGAACAACAGACTGACGCAGGCAAGAAAAGAGATGGACAGGATAGACGAAGGGCTCGTGAAGCTCTTCCTCGAGCGGCTCGCCGTGTCGCGCGACGTCGCGAAGGCGAAGCTGGAGACGGGCGGACCTGTGTCCGATCCTGCACGCGAACGCGAGATCCTGACGCGGGTGATCGAGGAGGCCGGACCCGAAAACGAGAACTCCGCGCGCCTTTTCTTCACGACGCTGTTCTCCATATCCAAGGCGCTCCAGCGCGGGATCATCAACGCGGACTCCCCGCTCGTCGAGGAGATGCGCAGCTCCCTTGCCGCGCATGCGCATCCGTTCCCGACGCGCGCGTTCGTCGCGTGCTGCGGAACGGAGGGCTCCTATGCTCAGCAGGCCGCGACGCGCCTCGTGAAGACGCCGACCATCGTGTACTTCAACTCCTTCGAGAAGGTCTTCGAGGCCGTCGAGAAGGGGCTGTGCGCCTACGGCGTCCTGCCGGTCGAGAACTCCACGGCCGGATCGGTCTCGGCGGTCTACGACCTGATGCAGAGCCACAGCTTCCACATCTCGCGCGCGGTCCGTCTCAAGATCGACCACGTCCTTCTCGCGCCGCGCGGCGTCAAGCTTGGAGACATCCGCGAGGTCGCGAGCCATCCGCACGCGCTCGCGCAGTGCACTGGATTCTTCAAGGCCCATCCGGAGCTCAAGGGGGTGCCTTCCGCCAACACCGCGCTCGCGGCGAAGGAGGTCGCCTCGTCCGGACGCCGCGACGTCGGCGTGATCGCCTCGCGCCTGTGCGCGGAGCTGTACGGGCTCGAGGTCGTCGCCGAGGGGATACAGGACTCGGTCGGAAGCTACACGCGTTTCATCTGCATCTCGAAGGACCTCGAGATATATCCCGACGCCGGCAAGATCTCGATCATGCTCTCGCTCCCGCACAGGCCTGGCGCTCTCGCCGAGATCATCTCGAAGTTCGCCGCGATCGACGTGAACCTGACGAAGCTCGAGTCGCGTCCAGTCCCAGGGGTGGATTTCGAGTTCCGCTTCATCTTCGACTTCGAGGCGTCGCCCGCGGACGCGTCCGTGCAGAGCCTACTCGCCGAGCTGTCGCGCGATCCCGAGATCGAGCACTTCGCGCTCCTCGGCGCCTACGGCGAGCGCTAGCCCG
>JAEEOY010000195.1 GCA_016284515.1 Kiritimatiellia bacterium
CCCTTCAAATACGCCTCGAGCGAATTCTGAAACGCCTGGCGGGACTCGCCGACGATGAATTCGGTCGCGACCTTCTTCGAACCCTCGATGCGCGAGAATCCGCGCGCGGAGGGAAGGATGATCTTCTGGAGGATGTCATCCATGTCGCCGACCTCGTGCGAGAGGAGCGCGACCTTGTCGAGCTGCAGGTTGAACTCGAGCGTTCCCTCTGCCTGGACAGTAAAGCCGTCCTGGGTTAGGAACGTTATCGCGTCGGCGCCGGAGAGCTCGAAGCGCTGGCTCTGCACGTTCACGATCGAGACGGAGAAGAGGAACGGGTTGAGGCGGTGAGTTCCCTCCTTGAGGATTCCGTCCGTCACGCCCTTCGCGCCCTCTCCGACGAGAAAACCCGTGCCAGTCGCGTCGTCCGCGCCTTCGGAAAGGATGTCGGACCCCGTAAGCCGCGTCACGACGCCGACGTGCCCCGGCTTGATCGTGATGTCGTCGTAGAGCTTGACGTCGTAGGCGAAGGGATTTATGCGGTGGCGGCCCGTGCCGAGGACGTCGCGGACGATGCCCTTGAAGGAGTCGTCGCGGGCGATTATCTCGCCGGCGGGAAGGTCCTTGCCGAACTTCCTAACGAGAACGCCGAACTTCCCCGCGGGGATGTCCATCGCGCGGAAGTACCTCCACTCCCATGTCCACGGATTGCGGAAGTAGCGGCCTTCGGGCAGCACCTCCGCCTGTATTCCCTTGTACTCGGACCCTGGCGAGAGGATCGCCTCGGGCGGAAGGTCCCTGCCGGTCTTCTTCATGAGGACTGCGATCTGCCCGTTCTCGGGCTCGATGCGCCAGCCCCACCATATCCACGCCGCAAACGCGACAAACACAACTGGAACAGCTGCTGCTATTGCCTTCATCGTCTCTCCTTTGCAGAAACAACAGGGGACAGTCCCCAATAAATCAGTGTATGTTGCCGCGCGAGGGATGGCTCTTCGCCTTCGGCGCGTCGAACTTGAGGAACGTCGCGAACTTGAGCGCTTCCTCCGGGATCTCGTCGCCGGTCGTGTCGGGCATCTCCGAGATGTCCGGCGCGACTTCGTGCGTATGGTGGAACTTCACCACCGGGTTGACGAGCTTCCTTAGCTCCTCGAGGAACGCATCAACGCCCTCGCGCGTCTCGCACGAAACGCATATAGGCGTGACGCCCGTCTCCTTCACGAAGCGCTCGAGGTTCTCCTTCGCGCACTCTACGTCGAGCTTGTTGGCGACGACTAGGTACGGACGCTCCGCGAGCTCAACCGAATACTCGTCGATCTCCTTCTTGAGGACCTCGTAGTCTTTCCACGGCTCGCGGTTGTCCGTGCCCGCCATGTCGATGACGTAGATCAGCACCTTCGAGCGCTCGAGGTGCCTGAGAAACGCAAGACCGAGCCCCACGCCCTTCGCCGCACCCTCGATGATCCCGGGCACGTCGGCCATCCTTATCTTCGCGTAGTCGGGATAGACTATCGTGCCGACGATGGGGTTCAGTGTCGTAAAGGGATAGCTCGCAATCTTTGGCGTTGCAGAGGAAACACAGGAGAGAAGCGAGCTCTTGCCGGCGTTCGGGAAGCCGAGAAGCCCCGCGTCCGCGATGGTCTTGAGCTCGAGCCTTAGCCTGCGCTCCTCGGCGGCTCCGCCGGGGGTGTGCTCCGTCGGCGCCTGGTTGACGGACGACTTGAAGTGCACGTTGCCGAAGCCTCCGGCGCCGCCCTTCGCGACGATCGCCGTCTGGCCCGGCTCCACGATGTCCGCCACCAGAAGCCCCGTGTCGACGTCGTACACCTCGGTGCCGAGCGGGACAGGCACAATGAGGTCCTTCCCGCGCTTGCCGTACATCTTCTGCCCCTGCCCGGGGCCGCCGTCCTGCGCGAAGCACTTGGGGTCGTAGTAGAGCGAAAGGAGCGAGTTTATGTGGTCGGACGCCTTGAAGACGACGTCCCCTCCTCGTCCGCCGTCACCTCCGTCCGGCCCGCCGAACTCGACGAGTGCCTCGCGGCGGAACGACATCGATCCGTCGCCGCCATTTCCAGAGCGGACAATCACCTCCACCTGGTCTATGAACGTCTTGGCCTTCATCGACTTCCCCTGCCTTTCTCAGAGTCCGACAGCCCTGCGGACCTTCTCCATCTGCACCGCGGCGGCCGCGCGAGCCTTCTTCGCGCCCGCCTGCAGGATGTCCTCGAGCGAGGCGGGGTCCTTCGCAAGGGCCTCGCGCCTCTCCTTGAACGGATCAAAGAGGCGCTTGTACGCGGCAAGCAGCTCCTTCTTCGCGTGTCCGTAGCCGTAGTTGCCGGCGCGGAAGTTCGCGGCCATCGTCGCGACCTCCTCGGGCGTCGCGAAGAGCTTGTACATCTCGTAGATTGAGTTGCCCTCGGGCTCCTTCGGCTCCTCCATCGTCTTCGAGTCCGTGACGATGGCCATGATCTTCTTCTTTGCCGACGGGTCGAAGAGCTCGATCGTGTTGTGGTAGGACTTGGACATCTTCTGCCCGTCCGTGCCCGGGATCGTCGCGACGTTCTCGGGGATGTACGCGTCCGGAAGCTTGAATATCTCGCCGTACGCGTTGTTGAACTTCTGCGCGAGGTCGCGCGTCACCTCGAGGTGCTGCTTCTGGTCCTTCCCCACCGGAACGAGGTCGGCGTTCATGATGAGGATGTCTGCCGCCATGAGGACCGGGTACGCGAAGAGCCCGTGCGTAGCCTCGAAGCCGTGCGCCATCTTGTCCTTGTAGCTGTGGCAGCGCTCGAGGAGACCCATCGGCGTAAGGCACGAAAGGTACCACGCGAGCTCCTGCACCTCAGGGACGTCGCTCTGCCTGTATATGACGGACTTCTCGGGGTCGAGTCCGCACGCGAGGTAGTCGAGCGCCACGTCTCGGGTCGCCTCCCTCAGTAGCGCGCCGTCGCGCACCGTCGTCATTGCGTGGAAGTTCGCGATGAACATGAAGTTCTCGCCCTTCTCCTGAAGGTCGAACATCGATTTCATCGCGCCGAAGTAGTTGCCCCAGTGCAGCTTGCCCGAGGGCTGTATGCCTGTCAAAACTCTCATGGCGCATATTATATCAAAAATACCGCCACCCGCGGCGCGGCTACGGCGCGGCGGTCACTCCGCCGCAGCCGGGCCTATGCCGAGGATGAAGAGCGACGGCTCGTCCGTGACCCCCTCGAGGACCCCGATCGTCGCAGTTCCGCTCCTGTCGTCGGACAGCGTCACTGTGACGGTGAACGTCTCCGCGTCCGTCAGCCTGCGCTTGCAGACAAGCGCGAACTTCTGTCCGTCGGCATCTACCCTCCCCGCGGCGAACTCAACCGCGATCTTCCCGTCCTTCAGCGAAATCGACCTGAACGACACGCGCTTTCCGCCGTGGCCATCGGAGAGGCCCACGATGCCGCCGGACTTCCCCGCGACGTCCCAGACAGGGGCAGGCGGAACAGACGAGCCCTCGGACGAACACCAGTGGTCCGCGTCGTTCGTCATCTCCCTTTCGAACGAAACCGCCCTCAGCGCGGCGCCTTCCATGTCGACGCCAGGATACAGCACTCCGTCGAACGCCGCCTCCCCGCACTGCACCACCGAGCCGGCGCAGTCCGTCAAGCAGACGTAGACGTCGCCGTTCGTGATCTTTTTGTTCACGGGATCACCGCCCCAGTAGACATCCTGGTCGAGACGCACCGATCCGTAAGGTGCAACGGATCCGCTCGTGAGGACGAACAGACACTTCGAGGCCTCCTCGCCGCTCTTGTTCCAGTCCTTGAGCTTCTCCACGTTGACCTTCAGCCCCACGAGTCCCACCGTCTTCGCGGAGATGTTAGTGAGGACGATATACTCGCCGACGTCACCCGTGGCCTCCGTCGCGTTCGTCTTCGTCGAGCCGTAGATCTCGTAGAACCGCAGCTGGTCCTGGTTGAGCGAGCCACCGTCGCCGTAGGCCCCGAGCAGACTCACCTCGCTGAGCGCGCTCCACTCGCCGCGCGACGAATTGTAGACGCGCGCCTTCAGGACCATTCCGCCGGCGGGAACCGCAATGCCGCCTTCGCTCTGGCCGGACGCGCTCTCGTAGGACGCCTCGAGATTCCACCACGCGTCGGACGAGTTGCCGTGGCACTGGTGCAGCTCGACGGCGAGGATGTTCTCGCCAGTCTTGAGGAGCCCTGCGGAAAATTCCCAGCGCGTCACCGGCGACGGAAGGTCGATGTTCGTCTGGCCGTTGCCAGAGAAGGTATAGCCTGCGATGTCAACGTTCTCGCGCTTGACTTCCACGCCGTTGATGTAGGCTATGTAGCCGTCGTCGCAGTCGATGTCGACGAAAAGCTTCGTCAGCGACTCCGCGTTCGCCTCCGCCGGGAGCGTGAACTTCCGGCGGAAGAAAAAGGCCTTGATGTTGCTGGTCCCGTTGGACTGGTAGCGGCTGAGCTGGGTCGTGAAGGTTCTGTCAGACGAGGCGGTGTTCACGAATCCGAAGCTGCTCCTGCCCTCCTTCCATAGCGAGTCGTTGTAGCCTGCAGACGTCCACTCCCCGTCCGGAGCGGCGTCGCCTTCGAAATACCTCCAGACATCGCCGGTGGAGACAATCTTCACCTTCGTCTTGCCGGGGGCGGATCCCGTGAACTCAATCGCCGCGGGGTTGCGCGAGCCGTTCGCGAGCCACGGATCGCTCCCGTCGGTCGTGTAGTAAATCTTCCCCTGGTCGCCTCCGTTGAGGTAGACGCGTCCGTTTCCTCCGACATAGGTCCCGCTCCTGAGCATCTCCGCAAGGCTGTCCAGAATCGTCGGCGCGTCGGTCTTCGGGAACCACTTGAGCGAGCGGTAGTTGGACATAAGGTACGGAAGCCTCTTCTCGATGAACTCGAGGTCGGAGTTGCAGGCGCTCTCCCACGTCGAATAGCCGAACCTGCCGTCGCCCCAGCGCGCGAGCTCTGCGACCACCGCGTCCTCGATCTCCGCCATGCGGGCGCGGTAGCGCGCCTCGCACGCCTCGACGGTCATTGCTCCGTCGGCGGAGAAGAACTGCTTCTGGACGATGTCCTGGAACGTCCGCCTGTATTCGGCGTTCTCCATCAACGCGACGTGCAGCGCGGTGGGGTTGAAGTTCTTGAGGTCGGCGGTGCTTGTGCCGGGCGTGATCTTGCCATATGTCAGGTAGTGCGCGCCGGAGGTGTACCCGTCGGTCAGCTTGCGCGACGACATGGAGTTCTCCGCGTCGTGCCGGTTGAACTTGAAGCCCTCGCTCGTCGAGTCGCCCTCCACGCGGTTTCGGTAGGCGATGACGTTGTTGACGGTGTTGTGTCCGTTCGCCGGACTATCCCCGTCCGCGCCCCACTGCGAGGTCAGCAGGTAGCAGACGAGGTTCGTGACGTCGAGCAGGATCGGATAGTCGAAGTTCCTAGTTCCGTCGGGATTGAGCCCGCGCACGCGGTTGTAGTTGCCAGGGTGGTCGGCGCCGTAGCCCTCGAGCGTGATCGAATGGAGCAGACTCCAGGCGTCCTCGTTTCCGTCTGCGACCTCGTTGTGGTAGTTCCCGCCGTTCATGCTCGTGGTGCGGATGACGTCGTAGTTGTCGTCGTCTCCCCCAAGGTAGTCCGCAGCGTAGTTCTTCTCGACGCGCTCCTCCGTCTGGTAGACGCCCCAGTAGATTCCGTTGATGAAGAGGTGGTAGTAGTTGCTGCGGTTGTACGGCTGGCCCATGTCGCGCTGCGAATCGCGCGAGAAGACCTCGTTGACCATCGTCTCCTTCCTCGAATGGGCGTCGTAGTTAACCCAGGCGTTGTTCTGCTCGGTGCGGAAGTCGATGCGCTTGAAGCTCTCCGCGCCCTCGTCGCCGAAGAGCGGATGCTCCAGGCGGTCCATTCCGTACTCGCCGCGGAAGATCATGTGGAAGCTGTGCTTCCTGTAGTTCGCGTTGCGGCTGTAGGCGCCGCGGATGCGTATTCCGCAAATGGCGGTGAACTCATCCTCCTGGTCGCCGGGGTGTATCTGCTCGAGCATCGTCGGACGCTCCCAGTCGCGGCCGCGGTTCTGTGCGTGGCAGTAGATTCCCTTGGTGCCGTCGAACAAATCCTTCGGATCCATCACGATCGAGACGGTGCGGATTCCGTTCGTGAAGCTCTTCGTGAACCTCGCCAGCATCTTCGAGTCGGCGAGGATCGCCTTGTCGAGTCCGTACGTCATGTACTGCCCGTTCACCTCCTTGTCTGCCGGGAAGCCCGCCGGAACCGACGAGTCCTGCTGGAGTATGTCGGAGAGGAAGAGATACGTCGCAGACCACTGCGTCTCGAAAAGACTGTTCGCGTCGCAGGCGCAGGCACGGACGCACGTAGTCCTGTCGATGGCGATCGGCGAGGTGTACAGGCGAGTTGCGGACGAGGATGGATCCGGCTTCGTCCCGTCCGTGGTGTAGTAGATCTTCCGATCCGCGTTCTCCTCGCCTGCGCAGCTCAGCGCGAGCTGGAACGGCTCCGTCTTGTATCCGTGGCGCTCGCTGAAGACCACCTCTGGCGTGTACGTGGTGCGCCCCGTGTCGGAATTCGCCGCGCCCGGCGTAGGCTCCTCGAAGTAAAGCCCGACGAGCCTGTCCTCCATGCTCGCAACGCCGGCGGAAAGAAGAAGCTCTGAATCGCCGGCGGAGCTGTTCGTCATCGTGACCTCGAGCGTGTTCTCGGTCCGCATGAGCGACGCGTCGATCGGAAACTCCACGACCTTCGCCATCTCCTCGGCCGTGCGCTGGCCGACATCTGCGACAGCGGCGACTTCCGTGCCGTTGAACTTGGCCACGAACGGATCGGAATAGCGGATGCGCAGCTTCGCGGTGCCTGCTGCGGAAGGATCCTCAACGGAGAACGTCGACTTCCAGGAGAGAGTACGGGAGACGCCGAGCATCTCGCCGCTGATGTCGTTCGCGATCTGCGCGCCAAGCGGACTCGCCACCGTGATGTCGCTTCCGGCGCTGCCGATCACCTTGAAGACATCCGTGCTGAATGTCTCTTTACGCCCCTTCGCCGCGCTGAGGTCGAGCACGTAGTAGAGTCCGTCACGCGAATCCTTGAACCACACGACCTCGATCTCATACACACCCGCATCGAGATCGAGAGTGTCGAGCGAGCGGGCATAGCCGGACGGCACGCTGTCCGTGTCGCCAAACGACCACACGACGCCGAGCCGCTTCAGCCGCACGACGGCGCCTCCGAAGCATCCGGTCGAGAAGGTCCACTCGCCTGACTCCGGAATCTTCACCGCGCCGGATATCCTGCACACGAGGCTCGCCTTGGAGAATCCCGGAATGTCGTTGTACGAGCCGAAGTCCCCGCGGCTCACGCCCTTCAGCCGGAGCGCGAACGAGTCGACGGTTCCGTCCGCGACAGGCTTCGCGACATCGGTGCGCCAGTAGCTCGAATCGGCGGCGTAGCGCTCCGCGTCCTCGAGGTTGTTTATCCTGAGGTCGCCGTAGTAGTTCAGGTTGTACGCGACTGTCTTAAGGACGCCTGCGGAGGCGCTCATGCCGAGCGGACCGCTCGCCTGCTTCCATGCGCCGGAACCGACTTTGTACTGCGCCGGGGCGTCCTCGCCGAGGAGCATGTTAGGAAGATGGCCGAATCCGTAGGAGATGTCCGCGTGGCTCTGCGGCATCTCGACGCGATGGACGATCGCCTCCTTGTCTGCGGCGGATGCGATGAACACCGTGTGCTTGCCGGCATCGGTCGAGATGTTGCAGGCGACATGCGGCTCGGACGCATCCCACGAAGTGCAGATTCCGTCGCCGTCGCACCACACGATCCGATAGCCCTTCGCCGGGATTCGGCACTCGCCCTGTATCTGCGTCCATTCGTCGGGAGACTTCTTGGGCTTGTTGAAGAGATACCATCCCGTGATGTCCACCTCCTCGTCCCCGGAGTTGTAGAGCTCCACCCAGTCAATGCCCTGCGTTCCGTTCATCGTAGCGAGAGTCGCCTCGTTCTTCGCCATCACCTCGTTGATTACAATGTCCGCCGAAGCGGCTGGCGGCAGCAGCAGTGCAGCCTCGGCCAACAAGGCGGCGACGGTGCAGCGGACGGAGAGGAATTTCGATTTCAGAGACATGGCAGACCTTTCTTTGTATTTGGCGGATATTCTACCGAAAGCTGTTGCAAATCTCAATTATGCGAAAGCTCCCCGAAAGCACTATACTGAAGTATATTGCCCCGGTATACTTCCTTCCCCCACAACGGGGATGGGGCCGTCTTTTCCACGGCATTGCAAGATTTGGTATAATTGCCGCATGGCCGTGATACTGCATGTAGACATGGATGCGTTCTTCGCTTCCGTCGAGCTGCTGTCCCATCCCGAATGGCGTGGGAAGCCGCTCGTCGTCGGCTCGGGTCCACACGAGCGCGGCGTGGTGTCGACGTGCTCCTACGAGGCGCGGAAGTACGGAATCCACAGCGCGATGCCCTCCCGCACGGCCTACCAGCTATGTCCGCACGCGATCTTCACCTATCCGGACATGGCGAAGTACCAGGCCGTGTCGGACAAGGCGTTCGAGGTCTTCTCGCACTACACGCCATACGTCGAGGGCGTTTCTGTGGACGAGGCGTTCCTCGACATCGCAGGATCGCTCCACCTCTTCCGCGGCACATCCGCCGCGGAACGCGCCGTCGCGCTCGGCGAGGCTCTGCGAAGCGAGATACGCCGCGTCTGCGGCGTGACGTGCTCCGTCGGAATCGCGCCGAACAGGCTCCTCGCGAAGATAGGGTCCGAACAGCACAAGCCAGACGGACTCACCCTGATGCCGTTCGAGCCGGACGAGATCGCGGCCTTTCTCGCGCGCAAGCCGATCGGAATCCTCTGGGGCGTCGGGAAGAAGACAATCGAGGCGCTGAAGCCGTACGGAATCACCACGTGCGGAGACGTCCAGCGGCTCGGACGCGGCAACGCGCTCGTCTCGGACGATCTTGTGGACATGGCGTTCGGGAAGTCGGACGACAAAGTCTACTGGGAGCCGGGCGAGGAAAAGTCCGTCTCGCGCGAACACACTTTCGACGAGGACATCTCGGACCGCGAGGCGGTGCGCGAGAAGCTCCTGGAGCTCGTCACCGACGTCGGGCTAAGGTTCCGCCGCGAGAAGCGCTGGGCGCGCACCGCGCGCCTCAAGCTGCGAGACGCGGACTTCGAGACGCTTACGCGGCAGGCGCCCTTCGCGCACCCCGCGCGCGACGACTTCGCGTTCCGCGAGGCGGCGCTGAAGCTCTTCGACCGCGAGTGGCCGGAGGGGCGCGCGAAGTACACCGTGCGCCTTATCGGCTTCGGCGTCGCAAATCTGCAGGACTATCCCGAAGATTCGGAGCCGATGCTCTTCGCCGATCCGGAAGACGAATCGCGCAGGAAGCGCGAGCGCCTCTCCGAAACCCTCGACGCCCTCAGAAAGCGCGGGCTGCTGAAGATACGAAATTCCTGATTTCGTCTATACAGCCGATGCCTCACCCGATGCTACGGCTCGATGGCGATCAGGGTCGACGAGCAGTGTCCGTCGACGCCGACGGTGGTCGTCCAGGAGAACTTGATCGGCAGGGCCGGCGGATTGGAGTACCTTATTGTCACCGCGCCGGTCTCGTTGTCCTTGGAGAGTTCGTAGTTGAGCGCCACGTGCTCCGACGCATAGACGCCGTACTTGCCGAGCGCATGGTTCAGCGGACCGTTGGCCGACTGCGTGAGGCTGTACGCGACGGCGTTCATCTGCAGCGTATGCCCCTTGCCGCACAGCGCCCTGACCTTTTCCACCGACCGCGCGAGGCCACCGGCGTGCTCGGCTCTCGGGCTGGTGACGACAGTCTCCCCGTCCGGGAACGTCATCGTGTTCTTGTAGTCCGCCTCCTCGAGCAGATGCGTTCCGTCGATTCCTTGGCCGTCTTTGTCCGCCTTGCCGTAGTTGTGCACCCGCGAGAGGTCGGCCACCATCTGCTTCTCGCCGCCGCTGCGATGCTCCGCGTACTTGAACGAATGGCCGGCGACGTGCGGGAGGGCGGGAAGCGGCTTCGAGTTGTTGAAGCTGTCGATCGCCTCCTCAAGCGTGCAGCCGGACGCGTACATCCTGTCCAGGACGGCCGTTATCGCCATTTCGCCGCACTGCTCCTCGATGGCTTCCTCGAAGGTGTTCGTGAACTCGTTGATCGTCCGCAGGTTGTAGCGGGCGGGATTCTTGATCTCCGGGTAGCAGATCTCGATGACGTCCTTCGCCGTCAGGGGGCCTGTCGCGAGCTTCGCGTCGAGCGCGGCGAAGTTCTTCACGACGCGCGCGATGAACAGCAGGTTGTAGTCGAGCTTCAGGTCGAACTTGTGCATGCGACTCTGCGCCTCGGCCTGCTTCACGTTCTTGGCGGACGTAATCAGCGCGTCGAACGCGGCGTACAGGGTATGGCGAACCTTCGTCGGGAGGGATATGAGCGTGCCGGAAGCCCGCGAGTCGAGTCCGCGGATGCAGGCGCGCATCGCCGCGTTGTTCGCGTACCCGAACAGGTCCTCGCCCGTCTTGGAGAGGTCCGCGTTCGGATTCCCGGCTATCTCCATGAAGACGAACGTCTCCAGCCCTTCGGCCGCGGACCCGGAGAGCGCGATGTGGGAGCCGAAGTTCAGCTTGGTGGGCGTGTCGGCGTGCCTGAAGTCCACCTTCAGCCCGCCGGCGTGGTTCTTCTTGAACTGGACGAGGCCATCGTGCCACGCCTTGAAGTCGTCGAGGAGCTGAAGTCCGCGCGCGAAGTCGTCGGACGAGCGGAGGAATATCCCGCCATAC
>JAEEOY010000196.1 GCA_016284515.1 Kiritimatiellia bacterium
CAGGTTGTTTGGCGTGAGCGCGAAGTTCTGCACCGGATTCTGGTATGTGACGGCAGTTGCGAGCTCGAAGCCGTCCGTCGTAATCCTCTTCACGCCCGACTTGTTGTCCGCGCGCAGGAACTTGTTGAGGAACACCGGACCGTACTCGGCGACCGCCACGGCGTTGCGGCAGAACGGATGCGTCGCGGCCCACTGCGGCGTAGAGCCCATTCCCCAGTCGGAGAACTTCGCGTTCTCGCTCGCGAGAAGCGCCTCCGCGCCGACGAAGTTCGGATACATCCTCTCCCATCCGCGCGGCAGCGTGCTGCCGTGGACAATAACCTGTATGTGGTGCTTGTTTGCGATTTCGAAAAGCTCGCAGTACTTCGCGATTACGAACTGCTTGTCTCCACCCCAGAAGTCGACCTTCACGCCGCGCACTCCCTTCGACTCGAGCCACGCCATCTCCTTCTCCGTCGACTCGCGCGTCACGAACCTGTCCTTCGGCGTCTGCGGCGCGTCGTTCCAGTCTCCGTTCGAGTTGTACCAGAGATAGACCGCGACCTTCTTTTCTTTCGCGTACGCGAGCAGCGCGTCGAACTCCTCGGCGGGAATGCGGTCCCAGAACGCGTCGATGAGAATGTGCTCCCAGCCCATCGCCGCAGCGAGGTCGATGAACTTGCGCTGGTCCGCCGCGTTCATCGACGCGTCGTCCCACACGATCCAGCTCCACGAGCCGCGGCCAAACTCGTACGGTTTCTTCGGCGCGGGGACGACGGGCTTCACGACATCATACGCAATCGTCGTCTCGACGATCGGGGCGAGCGAGTCGCCGACCGTCAGCGTGCGCCACGGGGTAGAAGTCTTCGCCGCGCACTTCGGCTCCACTGCGCCCTGCCCGCGCGCCTCGCCCGGCATCGGGAAGGCAATGCGAAAAGCCCCGTTCTCCCAGTCCGCAAGCCTGCAGCCACAGTAGTTTCCGTCAGTCCCGGTTTCGGACACGAGCGCCCAGAAGTCCTTCGCTCCGCCCGCACCGGGGAGGCGCATCAGCATCGGAAACGTCCAACCCTCGCCGCTGCCGGACTTGGTGCCGAGCTCTGCGTCGTAGACGTACGTCTCCTCGTAGCTCGGCTTCGTCTGCGCGAAGCCCGTCATCGGCTTGGACTGCTGCGTCGCGAACATCTTCGCGCCGGACGCGAACGCGAAGCCCGTCGCCTCGCGGCGAACCGTAGTCGCCTTCTCGACGAAGTACCGGAATGCGAGGTCGTTCTTTCCGACACGCACCTCGAAGCCAAGCTTCGCCCCGTCCGTCAGCAGCGGCACGACGGCCATGTTCATTTCCACCTTGACCTTTGATCGCTTGCCCTGCGACAGTGAGTATGCGTCGCGGAAGCGTCCCTTCTTCGCCTCGCCGAGCCTCACGCCCTTCGTGAAGTCGCCGTATTCGGTTTCAAGTCCGAGCGGAGACCATTCCGCGACGGACCGACCGTCGTACGCTGCGCTCCACTGCGGCACGCCGTTCTCCGCCCGGAGACGGAACTCCAGACGTCCGTCAGGCCCCTTCACCGCGACGTCCGCAGCTGCAACTCCCGCGGCAATCATGACCAAAGACAATACGAATGACTTTTTCATTTAGGCTTCTCCATTGTTATGCCGTCAATTATACACGATTTCCCCGCGAGAGGGAACCACCCATTAGGGTTACACTGCCATAAAGTGTTATTCTGGCATATTACTTCACGCCTTCACTTGCAGACTTTGCGCGCATCGGTCTGGCTGTAGTGGCCGGGATCTGCATAATGATCTCCTCCCTGGACGAACTCGACCGACTTCTTGCCCTTCATCGCATTGAAGAGCACGGCGTGTCCGCACGGCGGCGCGATGTAGTCGCCGAGGGCGGACCTTGCGACAGTCTTCGTCATTTCCTTGGGGAAGCGCTTCGCCATGTTCACGGGATCGTAGTAGCCGAGCGTCGGATGCCATTTCGGACGCCACCCGCCCATCCGGCCGACTTCACGTCCGCCGAGATCGCTGCACCACGGCACCTCGAGCCGCACCTCGCTGACTCCCTTCACAAGCGCGGCGGCCCAGCTCGCCTGGAGTCCGCCCTGGCTGCCGCCCTGGACGATCAGGTCCCTGCCGTTCCACGCGGGAAGCGTCTTCGCGTATTCGCGCATGAATGTGGTTGCGGAAGCGACGCGCATCGCCATGCCGAAGAAATACGCCTTCTCGAAGACCGCGTTGTCCTCGTCGTTGAACGCATAGCCGCCGCGCGCGTTGATGACGTCTCGCTGGAACGCCTCCCATGCGACGTCGTCAAGGTTCAGCGGATAGATCCCGTGCGCGTTAATATGCAGCTCGATCGTGTCGTCGCTGCATGTCCATGGGATGGACGGACGGTATATGCCGTATCCGTCGAATGAAACCTTCGCCTTCAGCGAGCCGGGCTTCGCGTTCCTCGGCATGGTGAGATACCCCGTCGCGTAGCAGTCGGTCCAGTTCGGACCGTAGCTCGGAACGGCAACGGCGACGCGAACGGCGTTCGGATTTCCTCCCGCCTCGCTCTGCGGCAGCTCGCGCGCGAAGGACGCGACGTTTCCGGCGTTCACGGGCTTGTCTGCGAAGAGCCGCTTTATCGCCGATTTCCAGACTGCGTTGAAGTCCGAGGGTTCCGCCACGCCCTGCGAGATGTTCTTGAGTCCCGCCGCGGCTCCGCCCGTGAAGTATATCTCCTCGTTGCCGAGGCAGCTCTTTCCGATCGACTTCGTGCGCCTTACCCTGTCGCCGTTCGAATCGACCACCCAAGCCTCCATGCGCACGAAGCCAGGCTTCGCGATGCTGGTGGCGACGGTCATCGGCCTGCGAGAGAGAGGGACAAGCCCCTCCTCCGTCTTGCCGTCGTCGCCCTGGCGCTTCCACTTGAGCTTAAGTCCGTCGATCGACTCGGCGGCATCCAGGGCGAGCAGCGAAAACACGAACTTCATCTTCTCGCCAACCCTGTACGAGCACGGCGCAATGTTCGTTTCGCATTTCAGCACGACCTCATCCATGTCGCCTAACGCCGGCATCCAGCACGCTCCGGCAACTGCCGCGCAGGCAGCCATGCGCGCAATCTTGTTTCCCGCGAACAATGCCGCTAATGTAATTGCCTTCATTGGTAAGCTCCTTTTGAGTTCATCGCGTCAATTATCTCATAAGAGCCGACTCCCTGCAATTACTCGAAAGTGTGATTCTCCTTCAAAGCGACCAGTCCCACTTTGCCTCGATGACGAGCCCGCTGAACCTCTCCGAGATGCACCTATTGCAGGAGCCTGAACGAGACCGCCGCGCCGCCTCCGGGCGCCGCGCGGAGGTGGAGCCTGTCGGACGCGGTGACGGTGCGTTTCTCGATGACGTAGTTGCCTGCCGTCTCTGTGCGGTACACCGCGTCCGGCGCGTCGGCGTAGATCGTCGCCTCGTATGTCTTTCCGGGCGTCAGGAAATCAAGCACAATATCAGCTTCGTGCTCGTTCTCGTCCGCCTTCATGCCGAGATACCATTCGTCCTTCCCCTTCGCCTTGCGGACGATCGTAAGGTAGTCGCCGATCTCCGCCTCGAGGTAGCGCGACTCGTCCCAGTCACACGGAACGTCCTTGATGAACTGCAGGGCGTCGAGGCGCTTCTCGTAGCTTTCCGGAACGTCCGCCGCCATCTGCAGCGGAGAGAACATCGTGACGTAGAGCGCCAGCTGCCCCGCGAGCGTGGTGGAGATGCGCTGCTTCTTCCAGGAGCATATCTTCGAAAGGTCGGTCTCGAAGATGCCGGGGGTGTAGTCCATCGGACCTCCCACGAGCCTCGTGAACGGAAGTATCGTCGTGTGGTCGGCGTTGTTGCCGCCGAACGACTCGTACTCCGTTCCGCGGGCGGCCTCGTTGCCGATGAGGTTCGGCCACGTGCGGCAGAGTCCGGTCGGACGCACCGCCTCGTGCTGGTTCACCATGATCTTCCTCTTCGCGGCCTCCTTTATGCAGTAGAGGTAGTGGTTGTTGCTCCACTGCGAGTAGTGCGTTTCGCCGTGCGGGAGGATGTTGCCGACGTAGCCGGCCTTCACAGAGTCGTAGCCGAGGCGGTTCATGAGCGCGTACGCCTCGTCGAGATGGCGCTCGTAGTTGCGCGTCGAGGCGCTCGTCTCGTGATACATCATCAGCTTCACGCCCTTCTCGTGCGCGTACTTGTTGAGTCCCTCGAGGTCGAAGTCGGGATACGGCGTCACGAAGTCGAACACCGCGTCCTTCTCCTTTCCGAACCAGTCCTCGAAGCCGATGTCCCATCCCTCGACAAGGACCTCGTCGAATCCGTGCTCCGCCGCGAAGTCGATGTGGCGCATTACGTTCGTCGTGTTCGCGGCGTGCATCGACGGATCTGGCATGTACGCCCAGTTCTTCGCGCCAGTGATCATCGTCCACCACACGCCGATGTACTTTACCGGATGTATCCAGCTCGTGTCCTCGATTGCGCACGGCTCGTTGAGGTTGAGCGTGATGCGCGAGGCAAGGATGTCCGCGCCCTTCCCGCCGACGATCAGAGTGCGCCACGGAGACTTGCACGGCGTCTGCATCCATCCCTTCGCGCCTGTTGCGTCCGGCGTGAGCGAGGACTCGAACGACGTCCCGTCCACCCTCAGGTGCATCGTCGCGTAATCGACGCACGCCGCCTCGTGGATGTTTACGAGCAGTCCGTTGTCGTACTTGAGCATCAGCGCTGTCTGCACCGCCGGGAAGTCAGTGAGCGTCGACGAAAGGTTCGCGTCCGGCGCGGCCTTGAAGAGGCTCGGTATCTCGCTGACGCGCGACTTCGTGTAGCGATACTCCTGCGTCTCATAGTCCGCCGGAATCCACCACGCCGTGGCGTCGCACGGAAGGTTGAAGCGAGTGCGCTCCTCGACGATGGTGAAGTGGGTGAGCGGCTGCGTCTTGCCCTCGGGCGCGATGTTCTCGCCCGGAACGAGACGAGCGACGGAGTTGTCGTCATCCGCGGGGAATTCGTAGCGGAATCCCATTCCGTCGTCGAACACGCGGAAGCGCAGGTCCATGCGGCGTCCGGTGCCCTTCTGCACGAGCTTGACGAGCATCTCCTCGTGGCGGTCGCGTATCTCGCTCTCCTCGCCCCACACGGGCTTCCACGTTTCGTCGGCGCTCGCGCGCTCTACGCCAGCGAGGACGAATCCCGTCCTCAGCTCGCCCGGCTTGCGTCCGTCGAAGGCGTCCTTCCCGAGCGCCTTTATGTCGAAACCAAGGGTGGACGGCTCAACGACGGTTCGGCCGCGGTACGCGAACGAATACGTCGGCTCGCCCTTTTCGCCGAGGGCAAAGGAGAGCGCGTTCTTCCCGTCGGGAGAGGCGCAGTTCAAGGACTCCGCAAACGCGGCAATGCAGGCGACTGCCGCAACGAGAGAAAGTGCAATTTTGGTTTTCATGCCCCTATTGTACCAAAACTCCACTTACCCACGCCATCACCCAGCGGGATGATGGCAACGCGGCAAGATGCCGCGTCTCCAATTATTCGCTCCCTATCCGCGCCTCCTCGCAGTCACACCCCATTGGAGACGCGGCTTCCAGCCGCGTCAACCACCCCTTTTACAACGCGGCAAGATGCCGCGTCTCCATTGTTCGCTCCCAATCCGCGTCAAATATCGTCCCCTGTCCGCTATTCAAATATGATATACTGTTTGCATGTATATAACCGAACCATTCGCACTTCCCGACAACATCGAAAAGCCGCGCTTCTATTCACCTCTCGCGGAGACCTCGCCATCTGCATCAGGAAACCTACCGCATTGGGAGCAGACAGGGAAGACAGTGTTCGTCACGTTCAGGCTTGCGGACTCGCTTCCTCAAGAAAAGCTTTCTGAATGGCTGGCACTTGAGTCGGAATGGATAATCCGCAACCCACGTCCATGGAATTTTGAAACCCAATGCCAACACGACGAGCTCATCTCCGCCGAAATGGAACGCTGGCTTGACAACGGATATGGCGACTGTATTCTCCGCGACGCAATGGCGCGCACCGCCGTAGAGAATGCCATCACACACTTCGACGGCGTTCGCTACCGCCTCTACGCATATGTCGTCATGCCCAACCACGTGCACGCCTGTTTCATGCCATTGAACGGATTTCGAATCAGCCAGATATTGCATACATGGAAATCTTATTCTGCAAATGCAGTGAACAAGGTCCTGAATCGCACAGGCAATGTGTGGCAGAAGGAATATTTCGATAGATACATAAGGGATGAGTTGCACTTTGAGCGCGTCATTCGCTACATACGGAGAAATAACACCGCGCTGGCATGGATTGCCGCTTCGGTATGAATTGACGCGGCAAGATGCCGCGTCTCCATTATTCGCTCCCTATCCGCGCCTCCTCGCAATCACACCCCATTGGAGACGCGGCTTCCAGCCGCGTCAACCTCCCCTTCCTAACGCGGCAGGATGCCGCGTCTCCAATAATTCGCATTGCAATTGGCTCTCATCATGTGAATCTACCGCTTTTTGTCTGCGGCCTTGCGTCCTGCGTTGAAGGCATCGACTATCTCGGGATGGGACCACTCTACCTTTGCGCGGTCGATCAGCCCCATCGACTCGTAGCCGCCTGGCTCCCAAATGAAGCACGGACACCCAAACCGGCGCGCGACGTATCCAAAGTGCTTCGCCCACTTCTCGCGGTCCGCGTCGTTGGGCTTCGACTTGTCGCCGCCGTGGTACCTGCGCTCCGCGTTCACCTCGCCACAGACGATTGTAACGCCCTTGTCGATGAATATGCGCTTGTGCTGCTCGAAGACTTCCACAAGCCGCTTCTGGAACTCCTCGCGCTTGTATTCCGCGCTGTCGCCCCAGAGGCAGAACCACCCGGGTTCATAAATATGAAGGTCGACCATCACGTGGTTGTCCGAAGGATTCGGATGCTCCCACGCGAGGCAAGACGACTCAACTCCAGTGGCAGCATACGTCGGAATGACGAGATAGCGCTTTGCGTTGTTCCCGCCCGTCGCGCGCACCGTGTCGTAGAAAGTCTTCGCATAGCGGTTGACCGTCCTGCAGTAGAGCGGCTTCCCGCTCCAGTCGTCCTTCCCCTCCTCGCCTCCGTCCGGCCCAGGGTGGCTCTTCGCCTTGCGGATTTCGTTGAACCCCTCGAATATGAGCTTCTCGCCGTAGTCCCTGAACCGCATCGCAATCTGACGCCACAGGTCAGCAAGCACCTGGTTTGCGCGGTCTTCGTTTACGCCGTCGATCGTCAGCCACTCCTCGGGCCAACCTTCGCTCCCACCGTCGTGGTGGATGTTGAGGATCGTCACAAATCCTTCCGCGATGCACATGTCGACTACTTCCTGCACGCGGTCGAGGAACGCCGGGCGTATCTCGTGCTTCGGATCGTCCCTGTCGAACTGACGCCGCCACGTCACCGGCAGGCGGACGGCGTTTATGCCCTTCGACTTGTACAGCCGCAGGAGACTTTGGGTCACCGGGCGGTTGCCCCACTCCGTCTCGTTTCCGCTCGGGCAGTCAAGCGTGTTGCCGATGTTTATGCCAAGGGCTATGTCCTTCACGAAATCCGCCGCGCTGCGCGAGAACGGCGCGGCCGCGGAAAGCCGCATCGCGCAAACGAGCGCGCCGAGAGAAAGTACTATGGCTATTTTGCTTTTCATGCCCAACATTCTATCACAGTCTCCATAATTGCGCCATCACCTATAAGGATGATGCGCCGCATGCCGAAGGATGGCATACGGCG
>JAEEOY010000197.1 GCA_016284515.1 Kiritimatiellia bacterium
AGCCGGTGCGAGTCGGCTTCGACAAGGAGAAGCTCGACGCCGAGGGCTACAAGGACCTGACCTTCACCGTGCGCCCCTGCGACGCATGGGGACACAAGGGCAAGCCGATATGCGCCTGACGGCTTCGCTCTGCGCATCGCTCTCCGCGCTCTCGCTCTGCGCGTCCGCTGCGCCCGCGCGCATCGTCTTCGACACCGACATGTGCGGCGACTACGACGACGTCGGGGCGCTTGCAGTATTGAACGCGCTCGCTGACGCTGGCGAGTGCGAGATACTTGCCGTCGTCTCGTCGTCGCGCAGTTCGCCCGCGCTCGGAATGTGCGAGATAGTCAACGCGGAGTACGGACGCGCCAATGTCCCGATGGGCGTGTGCCGCGACATTGGCTTCCGCTTCGGCACGGAGCTGAATGGCGTCGGCAAAATCTTCGCGGACATGGTAGCCGCGCGCAGTGACTCGCTGCGCCACCCTTCGACGGACTCCGCGCCGGACGCGAACGAGATATACCGACGCGCGCTTGCCGATTCTCCCGACGGATCCGTAACGCTCTGCGTCGTTGGCTTCCCGACAAACATCCGTCGGCTTCTGGAGACGAAGGGCGACGAAATATCTCCACTGTCCGGACGCGAGCTCGTCGCGAAGAAGGTGAAGGCTTGGTACCAGATGGGCGGGATGTTGCCGAACGGACTCGAATGCAACCTGCGCATGGATGCGGAGTCGTCCGACAGGGCAATCCGCGAAAGCCCAGTGCCAATCTATTTCGTCGACTTCAATCTTGGCGCCGATGTCCTGACGGGGATTCCCGTCGCGCGGCTTGGAATCGCCGCCGGCCCTGTGGCGGAGGCTTTCGTGCGCTGCATGAAGGTGTGGAACGAAGAGCGCTGCGGACGCCCCTCGTGGGACGAACTCACGGTGCTTGCGGCGGTCCGGGGATGGGAGCGCGACTTCGGACTGGATCGCGGCGCGATGTCGGTGGATCCCGTGTCCGGATCCAACACCTGGGTCACGGCGGAGAAAGGTCCGCACGCCGTGCTTGTCGAGAAGACTCCGAAGGCGAAGCTCCGGGACACCGTCGACGAGCTGATCGCGCGTCCGCCTGCGTGCCGCGCGCAAGGACATTGCGCAAGGCCGTTCGTCTGGTGGCACTGGTGCGGAACGGCCGTGACGAAGGAAGGGATCCTGCGCGACCTCGACGCGATGAAGAGCGCCGGTATCGGCGGCGCGACGATATTCCAGGTCGCGCGCGGACCGTGTTCCGAAGTTCCTGCGTTCGGATACGAGGACGACACGATGTCGGACTTCGAGTTCGGCGGCGAAAGATGGTGGGGGTTCGTCGCCTTCGCGGCGCATGAGGCGAAGAGGCGCGGAATGAAGATCGGCATGCACAACTGCCCCGGCTACACTGTATCCGGCGGACCGTGGATCACGCCGGAGCTTGCGATGAAGAAGCTCGTGTGGTCCGTCGCGGAAAAGGGCGTCGAGCCTGCGCAGCCGGAGTCGAATCTCGGCTTCTACCGCGACATCGGAACTGTCGAGAGGAACGGCAGGGTCTACCGCTTCGGCTACACCTGCACGGGCTCGCAGTGCATGCCGGTTGCGAAGTCGCTTCTCGGCAGATGCCTCGAGGCGGACAAGATGAGCGCCGCCGCGGTGAATCTCCATCTCGACAACGTCCTCGCGAAGGACGTCGGACTCGACTTCATCCTCATGGACAGCTACGAGGCGGGACCGTACGACTGGACGTGCGACTTCCGCTGGGAGTTCGAGAGGCGCCGAGGGTACGATCCGCTTCCGCATCTACCGGCTTACGTCGGCGCGGTCTCGGACGGCGCGGAGAGAATCAAGGCGGACATGGCGAAGACCGTGCGCGAGCTTTCCACGGAGCGCCACTACCGCGTGTTCCGGAACCGCCTGCACGCGCGCGGCATTGAGTTCTTCGTGGAGCCGTACGGAGGTCCGTTCGACAGATGCGAGGCGGCGTGGGCGAGCGACATGCCCATCACGGAGTTCTGGGGTGCGCGTCCGTTCTGGGTGAGCGAAGGCGTTGTCGGCGGCACTCCGCAGATCGGCGGTGCCGCGGGACGTGCGGCGGGACGGACGATACTCGCCGCTGAGGCGTACACGGCGATGCCGTTTCAGGATCCGTACCTTCTCGCCCCGCGAGACTTCAAGGCGTGCACCGACGCGTCGTTCGCGCGCGGCGTGAACCTCATGTTCCTCCACCACTGGGTGCACCAGCCGTTCCCCGCCTGCCGCGTGCCCGGAATGAACATGGGCTACTGGGGCGCGCACTTCGGGGAGAACCAGACGTGGTTCGAGCCGGGCAAAGAGTTCTTCCGCTATCTCGCGCGCTGCCAGGAGAGGCTGCAGCAGGGCGAGGAAATCATCGACGTTCTCGCGGTCGAGGATTTTGGCGGCATTACCGAAGGCGTCGACATAGTGCCGATGCGCGTTTTCATCTCTGGCGTGGACTTTGCGGACGGACGCGCTGTCGTTCGCGAGTCGGGCCGGTCCTATCCGTTCCTTGCCGTTCCTGAATCTCTGCGCGGCGAATGTGCCGCGGTCGTGGAGCGGGCTCTGAAAGCAGGCGTAAGGCTGCTCGGCGAACGCGACGCGCTGCCGAAGCGTCCGTTCAGCGTCGCGGAGGGAGTCGAGGTGGGAGAGAACGGACCAGTCCTCGGGACGGCGCGTCGGCTGTCCGGCGGCGACGCGCTCTTCTTCGTCGCGAACGTCTCGGCGGAGGCAGTTTCGTTCGCGGCCGATTTCCGTGCGGAAGGACAGCCCGAGCTCTGGTATCCTGGAACTGGCGAGACCGAGTTCCTTAAAGTGGCCGCGCCCGTCGAAGGTTATGCGCGCCTGCCGCTGAAGCTGGGTCCGCAGGAGTCCGTCTTCGTGACGTTCCGCCGCGGCAACGCCTGGCGCGAAAGCCGCCGCAGGGAGACGGCGCGCGGCATAGAGGTCGGCGGACCGTGGTCCGTTTCGTTCGAGCCCGGACGCGGCGCATTTGCCGCGCCGCTGGAGATGGAGAGTCTTTCGCCGTGGTCAGATTCGCAGGATCCCGGCGTGAGGTATTTCTCCGGCACGGCGACATACCGCACGAAGTTCACTCTTTCGAAGGACGACGCGAGGTCCGTCTTCGCGCTGGCGCTCGGCGACGTCAGGGACATCGCGCGCGTTCGGCTGAACGGACGCGACCTCGGCGTAGCGTGGTGCGCTCCGTTCGAGGTGCGGACGCTTGATGCCGTGCGGGAAGGGGAGAACGAGCTTGAGGTCGAGGTCACGAGCGGATGGCACAACAGGCTGCTCGGCGACCACCTGCTTCCGGACGACGACTGCGAGTGGGGACCGGAGAGGACGCACCAGAGCGACATGGCCGGGACGCAGACGTTCTGCGGAAGGGGCCTCAAGCGCATTCCGGACTGGGCGTGGAACGCCGACGGATCGCGTCCGTCCACGAACCGCGTGACGTTCACTAGCTGGGACTACTTCACAGGTGACGAGCATCCCGTCCCGTCGGGCCTTCTCGGCCCGGTTGCGCTGCGCCTTGCGCCGTGAGGCTCAGATCTTGAGCAGGTGCTTGCGCATCGCTATGGCGACGGCCTCAGCGCGGTTTGCGGCGCCGATCTTCGCGAAGGTGGTCTTGAGGTAGTCGCGCACGACGGGCGCGGTGATGCCGAGCTTGTAGGCGATGTCCTCGTTCGAGAGGCCGAGCGTCACGAGTTCGAGTACGTCAGCCTGGCGCGGCGAGAGCGGTGCGGTCGCGGGGCTGGACTTGAGGACCTGCGCGATCTCGGGCGAGATGAAGGTGCCTCCGGCGGCGACGGCGCGGATTGCGTCGAGGAGGTCGTCGAACTCCGCCTTCTTCACGATCGCGCCCTTTGCGCCGGCGTCGAGCGCGTGGCCGATTCCGTTCGCGGAGTCGTATGTCGTGAATATGACGACCTTCGCCTCGGGCCACTCTGCGAGGATGCGCCGCGTCGCCTCCGCACCGTCCACGCCGGGCATCAGGAAGTCCATGATCACGACGTCGGGGCGCAGCTTGAGCGCCTTCTTCACGGCGGTCTCTCCGTCGCCGGCGTCGCCTATGACGGTTATGTCCTTCGCGGTCCCGAGGAGGGAGGCGAGCCCCATCCTGAATATCGCGTGGTCGTCGACGATCATAACGGTGGTCTTTTTCATTTCGTGCCCTCCGATGCGGACGGGATCGGAATCGTCACAATGGCGCGCATTCCTCCCTCGGCCGTTCTTTCCATGTCAAATGTCCCCGAGAAGCTCCGCACGCGCTGGCGTATTCCCTCGAGTCCGAAATGCCCCTCGGTCACGCCCGGCACGGTGTCGGGATCGAACCCAGCGCCGTCGTCGCGGACGGAGAACCTGAGGACGCTTCCCTCCTCCGCCCCGGCGATCTTGACGTGCTTCGCTCCGCCGTGCTTGATTGCGTTCAGCGTGAGCTCGCGGATGATGCGGAGAATCGCGTACGCCGTGCTGTCGCTCACGGCAGCCCTCGGCACGTTGAAGCGCACGTCTATCGTCGCGTCCCTCAGGTGCGGAAGGAGCGTGGTGCGTATCGCCTGCGACATGTCTTCGTCCTCCAGCGCCTCGCTGCGGAGGTCCCAGAGGCAGTTCCTGAGGTCCGCGTGGCACGAGCGCATGGCGCGCTCTGCGCGCTTGAGGTGGACGAGCGGCTCCTCGTTCGTGCTGACGATCATGCGCTTAGCCGTCTCGAGCTCCATTATGACGCCTGCGAGGTTCTGGACGATCGAGTCGTGCAGCTCCACGGCGAGGCGCGTGCGCTCGCGCGTGCGCATGTCGGCCTCCGCGCGCGCGACTTCCTCGTCTGCGAGGGCCTTCCCCGACCTGAACGCCTTGAGCCAGAGGATGCGGTTCCACAGGACGATGACAACGACGAACGCGGCGAGGCAGTAGAAGATCGTCCAGGCGCGGGAGGGCGTTAGCCACGGCGCCGACGCGGTGACCGTGACGTCTCCCGGGAGGCACGGCACGATGACGATTCCGCGGATGCGCGGGAAGAGCTCGTTCTCGCGCCAGAGGTCCGCGTCGACTACGCACGTTCCGACGACCTCGACTTCGCACCCGCGGGTGAGGTCCGCGAGCTCGTCGAGCACGGACGACGCGTCGACTGCTACTAGCCCGCCGGCGCTTTCGATCTCGAACCTGCCGCGCGTCGTGTCGACCATGCCGCGGACCGTTCCCGACACGCGGATGGAGCAGCCGTGGAATTTCGTCTCGAAGCGTCTGTTGCCTTTTTCGTCGGCGAGCAGGCTCTGGACGGACACGGGGGTGACGATGCGCTCCATCGGCGAGATGTCGCCTGCGGAGCGCCAGCGCGCGTGCGTGAGGGTGATGTTGTAGGTGTCCGTCTCTGTTCTGCCGACGATGTCCACGCGCTGTCCGTACGCTGGCAGGTCCTTGTCTGTCGCGAGGACCGCCCTTATAGGCCGTCCGGAGTCGGGCTGCAGCAGGACGTTCCTGCCACCCCAGACTGCGAGGACGCTTCCGGAGACGCGGCGCCTGCCGAACTTCGCCAGCTGGTCCGGGCGGACTCCGTCTTCGAGCGACAGCTCGGGCACGTCGAAGGGATCGGGATCCTCCCCGAGGAGCGAGATGTCGTCCGTGCCTTCGACGAGGAACATCTTGCCGAGGTAGGCGCGGCTTATGAGCGAGCTCGCCGTCCTCACGACGCCGCGCAGCTCGACGCGCCGTCCGGAGAGCGCGAGCATTTCGGACGGATCGCTGCTGTCGATCCTCACGGAGCAGAGTATCTGCCGCTCGTTCCCCTCGAGCGTAAAGTAGACGAAGCGAGGGTCGACCTCGTCGACATATGTGTCCGCGACCGTCCCGCGTATGCGGTACGGAGTGTCGTCGTGCTGCTCGTCGAAGAACGAGTCCACCGAGGCGAGCGGCTGCGCCGCGAGGCGAAGTCCGAGCGCCGCGAGCGGAAGTGCGCATGCGAGAGATGTCATCCAGTTCATTTGCCGTAATCTCATTGTGCCTAAATTATAGCATAAGGCGCGCGCGCGGTGAATACCCTACGTTCGTAGGGATTGCCGCCGGGCGTCATCGGTGCTATAATTGACGCGAACACTTGGGGAAGCCCCGGGACAGACAGAAAGGAAACGACAATGAAATCCAGAATACTCATGTCGATGGCTTTTGCAGCAGGACTGGCCGTTCTTGATGTTGGCGCCGCAACGGAAGTCTCCAGCGTCGCCGACCTCTACGCCGCGTTCATCAGTCCGGCCGACGGTGAGGAGATTGTGCTCGCCCCCGGAACATATACGATCGCCGCGAAGCTCTCGGTCTCCGCGCGAGGTGTCACGTTGAGATCGAGCGGCGGCAGAGACCGGACAGTCATCGAGGGAGACTCGACGTTCAGGTTGCTAGAGGTCTCCGGCGAAAATTTCACCGTTAGGGGCATCACATTCAAAAATGGCGGCATCGAAAATGAGGGCAGCAACGATAAGGGGGGCGGCGCGATAAAGGTCAGCGGCGCGGCGTCCGTCGCGTCCGTGAAGATCGTAGACTGCGTCTTCTCAGAATGCACGGCAAAATTGGGCGGCGCGATCTTTGCCCATGATGACGTGCACGAGGATTACGGACCCAGGTCCGCGTACGGGCTGGTTTCCTGTTGCACGTTTACGAGGTGCGCGAGTGAATGGACGGACATGTGGAACGCGGGCGGGGCGATCTACGGTTCCCTCTGGGTTGAGGACTCGGTGTTCGACGCATGCGACGTCTCCGCGAACGCCAGCCGGGGGCAGACCTCCATTGCCGCGACAAGCCACATGACCGTCACGAACTGCGTATTCAAGGACCAGACGCTCCGCTCGAACGTGCGCGGCCTGGTGGGCACGACATTCAACAACCGAAACGAAGACTGCCCGCATGGCGCCGTCAGGCTTCTTGGATGCACTATCGCCGGCAACGAACTCGCCTCTTCGAGCGCCGGGCTGTTCTTCGGCCGTGTGGTCATTGATCGCTGTGTGGTCTCCAACACGACCACGACCATCAACACGGAAGCGGAGACGGGCGGGAATCTGCCGTCCCTCTACCAGTCTCCGGACAGGTCTGCCAGCAGGATCACGAGCTCCCTGTTTGTCGACAATCAATGCCCATTCAAGATGGGCAGCGTGCCGGCCGTCGTGAACTGCACCTTCGTCCGCAATGTCGGCGGACTCGCCTACTATCATGAGGATTCGGCGATGCCGGTTATCACCAACTGCGTGTTCTGGGGCAACATCGAGAAGACGAAATGGCCATGGAACAAGAAGTACAAGGGCGTGCCCGGCTTCTACTGGTACGAGGGCAGTTCCCTCGGGGATTCGATACGGCTCGCCAACACCGTGATCGAGGGCGGAAGCGCCAACGCGGATGTCGCCGCCATTCTCGCGACCGACGCGTCCGGCGCCTCGGCGAGCCTCACGGCGCTGGCCGACCAGAAGGGGCCCGGTTTCAAGAACATGGCGACGGGCGACTGGTCGCTCAAGAAGGCGTCGGTGCTTGTCGAAGGCGGCGTTCGCTACGACGGAATCGACGCAATGAAGGATCTCGCCGGACATGCGCGTTGCCTTCGCTCCGGCGCAGTCGACCCTGCGGCGCTCCCCGACATCGGCTGCTACGAGTTCTACTCGATCCCCGGCCTCACGATCCGCTTGCGGTAGGTCGCAGCGCTCGGAGGGGGTACTTCAGGATTCGGCGGACCTGGTAACCTTTTTTCGGTTTTGTCGCAATTTTGCGCGCACTTATGCTATAATATATGGCATGAGAACAACCGCAACACATTTCCGCAGATGAAAGCGCGCAAGGCAATAGTGCTGGCCGCGGGCTTTGGCACGCGCCTGAGGCCCTTTACGTGCGCCGTTCCGAAGCCGCTTCTGCCGGTGTGGGGCGAGCCGATGCTCGCGCGCATAGTCGCGCTTCTCAGGGCGAACGGCGTTGACGACATCGTGGTGAACTGCCACTACCTGCACGAGCAGGTGGAGTCTTGGTGCGCGGCGAACGGCTGCCGCGTCTCGTATGAGCCGGAGATACTCGGCACAGGCGGCGTTATCAATCCGCTGCGCGACTGGGTCGCGAACGAGCCGTTCTATCTCGTCAACGGCGACATCGTGGTGGAGGGAATCGAGAGCCTTGAGGGGCTGGGCAGGTTCGGCGCCGTTCAGGGCGTTGGCGATGTGATTGCCAACTGCCTGGTGACGGAGGCGGGTCCGCGCACGATAGAGGTCGAGCCGGAGAGCGGCGTCGTCACGAACTGGAAGAGCGACGACGCGGGCTTTCCCGGGACGTTCACCTACTGCGGCGTCGCGTGCCTGAGTCCGGAAATCCTAAAGTACGTCGAGCCGTCCGGCTTCTCGACTATCGTGCAGGCGTACGAGCGCGCGATGGCCGAAGGGAAGTTCGTGCGCGCCGTCGCGCCGAAGGACCTCATGTGGACCGATGCGGGGACGGTGGCGAGCTACATAGACCTCAACCGCGACAGAGACGACAACGCATACGCGTCCATTCCGCAGATCAAGGCCGCGGTCGAGGCGGCGGGGCTGGACGGACGCGTCGAGTTCCTCGGCGCGAGGGGAAGCAACCGCGCGTTCTTCCGCTGCGACGGCGCGGTTATAGTTGTCTACGACGACTCCAGCCGCCGCGAGAACGCGCTTTACGCAGGCCACGCGCGCTTCCTCAAGTCGAAGGGCGTCCCTGTGCCGGAGGTGCTTGCGGACCTGCCGGAGATCAAGACCATTGTGCTCGAGGACGCCGGGTCGGAGCGCAGGATGTCGTTTGTGGATTCGGCGCGCGTCGTCGAGGCGCTTGCCGAATTCAACGCCGTGGACGCGGCGGGCGTAGATCTCCTGCCGGGGTTCGACGAGTCCGCGTGGAAGTGGGAGCGCGACCTCTTCGCAGAGCATTGCCTCGGCACGCGCTTCATGCGCGAGATGCCGAAGGACGTCGAGCGCGAGCTTGAGTCCGTCGCGGAGCTGCTGGAGAAGGAGCCGAAGGCGCTCGTGCACCGCGATTTCCAGTCCACGAACATCCTGTGGAAAAACGGCAGGCTGCGCTTCATCGATTTCCAGGGCATGCGCATGGGCCCTGCGGTGTACGACCTCGCGTCGTACCTGTACGATCCGTACGTGACGCCGCTGGAGGACGAGAAGCGCGCGGCGCTCGTAAGGGCGTACGAGAAGCGCGCGGGGCGCGAAGGGCTCGACAAGGTGGTTCCGTTTGCGGCGGTGCAGAGGCTCGTGCAGTGCCTCGGCGCGTACGGGCGCCTTGAATCCGTCGGGCAGCCCCAGTTCGGGAAGTGGGTTATGCCGGCGCTCCAGAACCTCCTTTCCGCAGCCGACGAGGCGGGGCTTGACGCGGTGGGGGCTTTGGCGGAGGATCTCATTGCGGCGGAGTCGAACCGGTCGGCGAAGCGCGGGAAGTGCTCGTGCGGCCACGACCACGAAGGGGACTGCGAGGAGTCATGAACACCATCCGCCAGTTCATCGGCCGAGTTCGCAAGGACGGGGTTAAGCGCCCCGGCCGCGTCGAGACCATGGCCATGGGCAGGGCGAGGCAGTTCTGCGCCTGGGACATCGGCGACGACACCTTCATCTTCGAAAACGGCGTGTCCGGACATCTCAAGGAGCGTCCGAGCGTGCTCGTCGTGGCGAAGAGGGACCTCTGGTCGAAACTGCCGGGGCGCGTCTTCACGATGACGACAGGCAACCACTCCGTGGCGGCGTTCCCGCTTCTCGACGGACGGTTCTGGAAGCTTTCGAGGCTTCCGTCCGCGCGGCGCGGCGACGTGCTGATGCATTCGATTCTCTGCGCAAACGTCGTGAACGGCGCGATAGAGGTGTCTCAGCGCGACGTTCCCTCGAAGAAGCTCTACGAAGCCGACGAGTGGCTGCTGGGCACCGTCGGTTTCGCGATGAACGACATAGTGATGGGTGACCGCAACGACGCCGTTCTCGAGCACTATCGCGCGCTCGGGCAGGAGTGGCGCGTGAAGCCCCTTGCGTGGACTGAAACCGAGATGAAGGTCGCGCTAGCGGCGTCCAGGAAGCGCATCGCGACGAAGCTCAACTACTATCACTCGGCGCGCGGCGTGCATTTCCTCTCTTACTCCGAGCTGAGCCGCTTTGCGGCGCTTGCGGAGTCCGACCCCGCCGAGTTCGTGAAGGGCATGAAGGAGCTCGTCTCGATATACGAGGGCCAGCCGTGCTCGTTCTGCCGCATGCCGAAGTACCGCGGGCACCACGAGATCGAGCTTTTCGGGCTCAGGCGCGGTGTCGCGCAGGAGCGCCTCATCCCCGCGCTTGAGCAGCTTATGGAGTCCGTCGTGCTCGGCCGTCTCGGACACCTCGGCATAATACAGAAGACGCAGGAGATTCTTTCGCTGTACGAGTCGCTTCTGACGAGGCCTGAGTTCGCCGACGAGACGTCGAAGGCCTTCGTGGAGACGCTGTACATGTACATCACCGGCGAGATATACTCCGTGGCGGGCGAGGGCTCGACCCCGGCGTTCGACGACAGGCGCACGGCGCTTCCCGGCGCGACGTACGTCGGCGGGCGCGCGGTGCTGCATCCCGGTGCGGACGACAGGAGCGAGGTGCTGCTCTCCAACCTCCGCGGGCTCATGTCGAAGGACGAGGTCGTCGTCTATGCGAACGTGTACGAGATTCGCGAGGACGAGTGCACGCCGATCGGGAAGGGCAAGACGCGCGAAATCGTTTACAAGACGAACCGCTGCCCGCTCGAGAAGAGCCTCGTCGAGAAGCGCCTTTCGAGCGCCAAGCGCGAGTACGGCAGCTACATGCTCGCGCGCATCGGCGCGCTCAGGTCGCTCGGCGTCGCGCTGAGCTCCAATTACCTTCTCCTGCGTCGCCGTCCGCAGTCCGGGCGCAGGCCAGTCGACTTCTACATCCGCGAGCGCTGCGAGGGCGAGCCGATGGACTCGATTCCGGCGAGCTACTTCTGCAACGCCGACGACGCGTCCGTCGAGGAGAAGGACGTCGTCCTCGGCCTTGCGACGCTGATGGGCGACGCGGCCGCGCAGAACATGGCGATGAAGAAGTTCGATCCGAAGACGAACTCGCCGCTCTACGGCGTCGGCAAGGAGATCTACGAGTTCGAGTACGACATAATCCGCCAGCGCGTCGTCCCTAAGCGCGTGGCGACCTGCTCGATACGCGGCAGCTTCGGATGGCCCGACATATCGTTCACCGACGAGAACCTGCGCTCCCTCGCGTCGTTCTACTTTACCCACTTCGCCCACGCGCTCAAGATATACCAGAAGAAGCACGCCGTGACGATGTCCGAGGTCGCGGAGCGCTTCATGGGTGGATTCGAGTACCGCACCCATGCGCTTTCGTGGCAGCTTTCCGTCATGCGCGACAAGTTCGAGAACTTCAAGCCGAACCTTCCCGCGGGATACGACTTCGACCGCAAGTGGGCCTTCGTCATGTGGTCCCTCGAGCGTCAGGAGAGGCGTATGCAGTGGCTCAGGCGCATCTTCATGGAGAAGGTCGCGCTCGTCGAGTCCGCCCCGCAGTCCGGCGCGGCGGAGTTGCCGGACGACTTCGACTGCGAGATATCGTTCGACGGCGGCGGCGATTCGCTCTAGCGCGCCGCATCGGGGAGTTCCGCGTAGACCGCCATGTCGGGCGGGATCGGCGCGCTGAACTCCATCTTCACTCCCTTCGTGGGATGCCACAGCGCGAGCTTCCAGGCGTGCAGCATCTGTCGCTGCGGAACCGGGTCGAGCCTTTTGTCCAGCGCGGACTTCCCGTAAACTCTGTCGCCGATCACTGGGCACCCGAGCGACGCCATGTGCACGCGTATCTGGTGGGTGCGTCCCGTCTCGATGCGGCAGACGACGGTGGAAAGGGCGTTCCGGCTTGAAGCCACCTGCCAGTTGGTTATGGCCAGCTTGCCGTTCCTCTCTACGATCGCCATGCGCTTGCGGTCGACGGGGTGGCGTCCGATGAGGTTCTCGATCCTTCCCGAGTCGAGCCTGGGGCGTCCGTGCACCACGGCGACGTATGTCTTCTCCACGCACTTGTGCGAGGCGAACGCCTTCGCGAGGGCTTCCATCGACTTCTGGGTCTTTGCGACGACGAGAAGACCGGAAGTGTCCTGGTCGAGCCTGTGCACTATTCCCGGGCGCGCGACTCCGCCGATTCCGGCGAGATCCGGACAGTGGTGCAGGAGTGCGTTCACGAGAGTGCCGGTGAAGTGTCCGGGCGCGGGGTGCACGACGATTCCGGGCGCCTTGTTTACGACAACGAGATCGTCGTCCTCGAAGACTATGTCGAGCGGAATGTCCTCCGGCTCGGGAATGGCGGGAACGGGAGGGGGAATCTCCACTTCGATCTCGTCGTCGTCCGCCACCTTCATCCCGGCCTTCGACGCCGTCGCGCCGTTGACGGTGACGTGTCCGGACTTCACGAGCCCCTCGATCCTCGACCGGGAGAAGTCGGGGTACATCTCAAGAAGCCTCTTGTCAAGTCGCTGCATGCCCATATTATAGCAAAAAGAGCGGTTTTGGTTGCAAGACTGCTGTTAGCCAAGTCTAAGTCCTTCCCAAATCGGCGATTTTTTGGTATATTAACCATCAACAGTCACTGTTTTCACAACTAAAGGAACACAGCAAATGGCAAAGAAGATAATGGTCGACGGCAACACCGCGGCCGCCCAGATTGCGTTCGCGTGCAGCGAAGTCGCCGCAATCTATCCGATTACCCCGTCCTCGCCCATGGCCGAGACGTGCGACGAGCTCGCCTCCATGTGCAAGACGAACATCTGGGGCTCGATTCCCTCGATCGTCGAGATGGAGTCCGAGGGAGGCGCCGCTGGCGCAGTCCACGGCTCGCTCACGACGGGCTCGCTCACGACGACCTTCACGGCGTCGCAGGGCCTGCTCCTGATGATCCCGAACATGTACAAGATCGCGGGCGAGCTCTGCCCCTCCGTGTTCCACGTCTCCGCCCGTTCGCTTGCGTCGAACTCGCTGTGCATCTTCGGCGACCAGGGCGACGTGATGGCCTGCCGCCAGACCGGTTTCGCGATGCTCGCGTCGAACAGCGTGCAGGAAGCGCACGACATGGCGATGGTCGCGCACGCGGCGACGCTCAAGTCGAAGGTTCCGTTCCTCCACTTCTTCGACGGCTTCCGCACCTCGCACGAGGTCCAGAAGATCGACGAGATCCCGCAGGACGTGATCCGCCAGATGATCGACGAGGAGTACGTCGAGGACTTCCGCAGGCGCGCGCTTGATCCGGAGCATCCGACGATGCGCGGCACGGCGTCGAACCCCGACGTCACGTTCCAGCTCCGCGAGGTCTGCAACAAGTTCTACGACGCGACGCCCGCGATCGTCCAGGAGTACATGGATCGTCTCGCGAAGCTCACGGGCCGTGCGTACAAGCTCTACGACTACGTCGGCGCGAAGGACGCCGAGTACGTCGTTGTCGCGATGGGCTCTGGCTGCGACACGCTGCACGAGACCGTCGACGCGCTCGTCAAGGAGGGCAAGAAGGTCGGCCTCGTCAAGGTGCACCTCTTCCGTCCGTTCTCGATGAAGGACTTCGTCGGCGCGATTCCCGCGACGGCCAAGGTCATCACGGTCCTCGACCGCGTGAAGGAGCCGGGCGCCATCGGCGATCCGCTGTACCTCGACGTGGTCGCGGCTCTCCGCCAGGCGAAGCAGAACGGCGTCTCGCAGTTCGCGGCGTGCCCGAAGGTCCTTGCCGGACGCTACGGCATCGGCTCGAAGGACTTCACTCCGCAGATGTGCGCGAACATCTACGCGAACATGGCGGCCGAGAAGCCGATGGACGGCTTCGTGGTCGGCATTGTCGACGACATCACGAACCGCTACATCCTCGGCGACGCCGGTTTCGTCGTCCCGAAGGGCGACCGCAAGGAGTGCATGTTCTGGGGGCTCGGCGCGGACGGCACGGTCGGCGCGAACAAGAACTCCATCAAGATCATCGGCAACTACACC
>JAEEOY010000198.1 GCA_016284515.1 Kiritimatiellia bacterium
GCCAGAGCCCGCGCCTCACCCCACAAGCCCGCCACGTTGCCGCGTGTCGGGCTTTTCTCGTCTGGTCGAGGAAACGCCAGCCCCTCGCGCAGAAACGCGACACGGGCCATCGTCGCGCATTCTGCGCCGCTACATCTCCGTCAGCTTGCGAAGCTTCTCCCGCAGGCGTTCGGCTTCGGCCTCGTCGCCATGCTGAACAGCCCATTCGAGCAGCAGGTCGGTGCGCTTGATCTCCTCGATGAGGTCGTCTCTCTGCGGCATTGCCATCGCTACCTCTGAATCTCTTTTATGACCTTTGCCGGAACACCGGCCACAAGGGTTCTCGGCGGCACGTCCTTCGTTACAACCGCACCGGCAGCGACAACCGCGCCTTCTCCAATGCAGACTCCCGGAAGAACCTGCACACCCGCCCCAAACCACACATTGTCGCCGACTGTTATCGGACGCGCGTAGTCGAGACCTTTGTTTCGCCGTTCGGAATCAAGCGGATGCCCCGCCGTGTGAAAGCCGCAGTTGGGTGCGACAAAGACATTCTTTCCAAAGGCGACCTTCGCTCCGTCGAGTATGACGAGACCGTGGTTCGCGTAGAAGTTGTCGCCGAATGTGATGTTCGTGCCATAGTCGCACCAGAAAGGGGCCTGGACGCGAACGCCCGATCCGACGCTTCCGATTATCTCGCGCAGCTTTGCGTCTTTCGCGATCCAGTCGCTGGGCTTGATCTTGTTGTACTCCCAGCACTTGTCCTTGCACTCGTCCATGAGCCGCACAAGTTCCGGATCGTAGTTGGCGTCGTAAAGCTCGCCTCTGTCACGCAGTTCTTTGTTTGTCATATCTTTAGCCTCTCGAACAAGTCCAAATCGCTTCATTCCCTTCCCATCACGCTCGATGGTTTCGAAGAACATCTTTGCCGGGCGAACCCACAGGCCGTGTTCGCCATAGAGTGCGCGGTACACGACCATCTCCTCCTGCGTCTCGGAGTCCTTTGCGAACCCCTCGAGCCGGTAGAGATTGCCTTTGAAATGCCGGAACGTCCGTCCGACGAGCTTTGCCTGTTCTTCTGTCATACGCTCACGCTTGATCCTGTGCTTAATATTATACCAAAACCGCGATTTGAAGGTGCTGTCGAAAAATAGAGGCTACTTTAGGCCATGTGTGGCAAGGCCCCTGCTTGCAGGGGGTTCCGTCGCTCCGCGACGGAACCTGTTGAGTCACTTGAGGTTCATGTCGTAGTCGCTTCACATAGTCCGTCGCGGAGCGACGGACCCCCTCGGAAACCGTCATCAATTACCTTAGTGAGCCTTTTTCGAGGTCGCGCGCAGCGGCGTCTGACGGCCAGAGTCGCCTCCTGCTCGCCTTCGCTTACGCTTCAGGGCTGTCGCTTCCCTATGGGTCGCGACGCCCGACAAGCGGCGGCTACCAACAAAGCCCGCCACGTCGCCGCGTGTCGGGCTTTTCGCGTCAAATCAGTGGCAGCGGCCGTTGGCGCGGCGAGGGCAGTTCGACTTGGCCGCTCCGCCCGTTCCGAGGCAGCGGTAGCAGATTTCGTTTTCATGTTTGACCTCCTTCACGAATCGATTATCTTCCCGTCGAGCGAGAGTGTGACGACCTGCCAGGGGATGAACTTGCCGGATTCCTGCAACGCCTTCTTCGCGGCCATCTCAAGCCCGCCGCAGCACGGGACCTCCATGCGCACGATGGTGACGGACTTGACGTCGTTCTCGCGCAAGATCTCCGTCAGCTTCTCCGAGTAGTCAACTGGATCGAGCTTGGGGCAGCCGACAATCGTCACCTTGCCGCGCATGAACTCCTGATGGAAGTTCGCGTATGCGTAGGCCGTGCAGTCGGCGGCGATGAGCAGTTTCGCTCCCTGAAAGAACGGGGCCTTGACCGGCACCAAGCGAATCTGGCATGGCCACTGAGCGAGTTGAGACTGAGGAGTTGCGGTGCCACCTTGGTAGGGCGGGCAGCCCTCTGCCCGCCGAAGCGGCGGTCGCGGGGCGACCGCCCTACCGTTTTCCTCCGCACGGTTGAACGTCCGCATCGCTTTGCCGGGGCAGCCGCCTGGTGGCGGAGTATGTCCCTCGGGATGCAGAGCCATTCCGCCGGACTTCATCTGTTCCTGCATCTTCGCCATCTTCCGCTCCTGCACGGCCTTTTCGTCGTATGCGGCGGCCTCGCGCTCGACGATTTTGATTGCACCGGCGGGGCACTCCGGCAGGCAGTCGCCCATGCCGTCGCAGTAGTCGTCCTTGACGAGCTTCGCCTTTCCGTCCACCATCGCAATTGCGCCCTCGTGGCAGGCGTTCGCGCACAGCCCGCAGCCCGTGCATTTCGCCTCGTCTATCTCGACAATCTTTCTTTTCATGGCCATTTACCTCCTGTTCACCTGTTGACGATGCACAGTATATCATTTCACGGCTGTGAAATATGTTGTCCCTCCAACATTGTGGAGGCGCCAGGAAAATGATAGACTATCCGGCATGGAACGTGGAAGCACATATCTCGCGGTACAGGCGAAAAAATGCCCGGTCTTCGACGGAATCGGAATCGAGAGCCTGTCCGCCCTGTTTGCCTGCCTTGGCGTGAAGCGGCGTCGCCTTGAAAAGGGGGATGCGCTGATGAGGACCGGTGAACGTCCCGACAGAATAGGCATTCTGCTGTCGGGTTCGCTTTCCGTCTCGGCATACGACCTTGACGGACGCCGCACCATCATCAAACGTATAGGCCCAGGTGAAATCGTTGCCGCAGCGCAGGCGCTGTCCGGGGCGGATACGATGAACGTCGATGTTGAAGCAGCCGGGGACGGCGATGTTCTTCTCGTAAAGACCGACCGCATTCTCTCGCCCTGCGAGAACGCCTGTGCGTTCCACGCCCGCCTCGTCAGGAACATCATGCGCACGCTTGCCGTAAAGACGCTTGAGCTGAACCGGAAGATCGAGATACTGTCGCACCGTTCAACACAATACCGGCTGATGGCATATCTGCGTTCTGTTGCACAGCAGAAAGGCACAGCCGAATTCGATGTTCCATTCGACCGCCAGCAGCTCGCGGACTACCTCTGCGTCGAGCGAAGCGCGCTTTCTGCGGAAATCAGCCGGCTGTCCAAGCTCGGCCTCATCACATCGCGGAAAAGCCACTTCGCCCTGCGTCGCCCCGTTTGATGGCCAGCCCGCGAGCGCCGCAGCACAACGGTGTCAGGCGAGTTCTTTGTAGTACGGGCAGATGTTTGCGAAGGAGCCGTCCCTCATGCGGAAGCCGTGCGGAATGGTACCCGATTGTCATTTGCCCCTGGTTACCTTTCAATTGGATGGTAGTCGATCTTCGATTCCTCGTCGGTCGCTTCGAGCTTCATGATGACGGGGCACACCGCCGAGAAAAACAAACAACACATTCATTTCTCGAGTCTCCAGCCATTGTCGTTGTGGTAGATCATGTTGCGGGTCATTCCTCCATCGATGCAGATGTTCTCGCCTGCACGTCGATAACATGAACGGTCGCGCCTTCGCGCGCGAAACACTCGGCGATGCACTTGCCGATGCCCTGCGCCCCGCCGGTGACGACCACCACTTTGCCTTTGAATTCCATATCAGCCTTTTAGTGAGTGTTTTACTGTCCCTGCATTTGGAGTTCTGCGACCCAAGCATCGAGCATGGCCCGCGCTATCGATCCGTGGCGCGGTATCTCCGGCAGGTGCTCGCGGTCGAACCAGTCGGACTCCACGACCTCCTCGCCGTCGGGCTTGAGTTCGCCGGAAGCGTACTCCGCCCTGAAGCCGATCATGATGTTCGACGGGAACGGCCACGTCTGCGAACCGAAGTAGCGGATGTCCTTCACCTCGATTGACGCCTCTTCGCGGACTTCTCGGCGCATGGCGTCCTCAAGGCTCTCGCCCGGATCGACGAATCCGGCGACAAGCGACCACACGACGCCACGATAGTGCGTATTCCTCTGCAGGAGCACCTTGTCGCCTTTTGTGACGAGGACTATCACGGCGGGCGAAATCCTCGGGTAGACAGTGTAGCCGCATTTCGCGCACACGAGTGCCCGCTCGCTCGGATCGTCGTGCGGCTTCATCTCCGCGCCGCAGCGTCCGCAGAATCGGTTGGTCTCGCGCCATTCGGCGATCTCCGCCTCACGCGACGCCTCGCGCATCTCGTCTGGCTTCATGTCGCGGAATGTCTCGCGGAGGTTCTTCATGGATTGCCCAACAGCTTCTTTACGAGTTCCGCGATGCGGCTGCGGGTAGCGTCCGTCTTCTGCTCGTCGATCTTGGCGGTGACGATGCCCGTGTCCTCGACGCCCCAGTAGCTCTGAATGCCGTGGTACTCGCCGATTGCGCCGTCGTACACGCCGGGCGAATACGACGAGGCGAGAAGCGCCATCTTCGTCACCTTCGGCGGCTTCTGCATATTGTAGATGCGCTGGATCGGAGCTTGTATCTGAGCGGAGAGCGTGAAGTAGTAGATGGGCGCTGCAAGCACGAGGACTTCGGCTTCCGCAAGCAGCGGGTAGAGTTCCTGCATGTCGTCCTTCTGGATGCACGCTCCGTTGCCCTTGCCGTGGCAGTATTCGCAGGCCATGCATCCGGCGATCTTCTTGTGCGACACGTCGACAAGCGTCACCTTGTGCCCGGCGGCTACGGCGGCCTTGCGGTATTCTTCCGCCATCCATGCGGTGTTTCCGTTCGCCCTCGGCGAACCCTGAAGAATCAGGATGTTCATTTGCTTTGTCCTTTCCATTGTCAAACTTTTGATAGATATTATACCAAAACGAGAGTTTGACTCTGCCAAAGACCCGCCTCGAAATCTTTTGTCAGAAAGAGCCACCGCCTCCGCCGAGGCGCTGCTGGCGGTGATCGAAGGGGAAAAAGGGGAGGCCGACGGGTGAAAATCTCGTCGGCTCTTTCCCTTTGAGGTATGCCGAAAAGAGCGCGGAGGATCCCCAGTCTGTGAGTTGAAGCGTGAAGCACCCCTAAATCTCTCTGAAAAATGGTATAATGTCGAAAGCGGATCGGGATAAGACTACGCTGCACATCGAGAAGTTCGGCGAAGAGCCTGTCGCTGCTGAGGAGGCGACGGAAAGCGAACAGAAAAAGCGAAGCGTATGGTATAATCGGAGAGGAGATGTGGAAATGAAACGAGAAGAGAACCAGACGGTCGAGTACAAGGAGTCCTGGCACGAGAAGTACCTGGAGTGGATCTGCGGCTACGCGAACGCCAAGGGCGGGACGCTGTACATCGGCATAGAGGACGGAACCAAGAAACCAGTCGGCGTCAAGAACCCCAACAAGCTGATGGAGGACATCCCCAACTCCAT
>JAEEOY010000199.1 GCA_016284515.1 Kiritimatiellia bacterium
TGCCCCAGTGTACAAGATTCTCTATCCGCTCCGCCGCGTTGACGTCTCAATTCCGCCGCGTGACGAGGTGCGCATGAGGCATGGAATTGGCAAGGAGGACTTCATGGTTCTCTTCACATTTGACTTCGGGTCGTACAGGAGGAAGAACCCGATTGCAGCCATGCGTGCCTTTGCGACTGCGCTGGCAGACGCCACGGGTGCCAAGCTTGTCTTCAAGACGATGGGAGCCAAGTCGCATAGGCCGGAGAGTGAAGAACTTGAAAGGGAGGCTGTGCGACTGGGCATCGGCGAGAAGTTCCTTCATATTGCGGAGTATATTCCCCATGCCGATCTGTATGGTCTCACCGCAGCATGCGACGTGTATCTTTCCATGCATCGGGGCGAGGGTTTTGGAATAGGCATGGCTGAGGCGATGCTCATGGGCAGGCCTGTGGTTGCAACAGACTGGAGTGCGAACACCGAGTTCTGCCGCCCGGGCTCATCTTTCCCGGTGAAATACAGCCTTGCGCCGGTAAAGCCGAGCGATTATTTCCCCTCGATGCAGGAGTGGGCTGAACCTGACATCGACGATGCCGCGCGCCACCTAAGAGAGTGCTATGACAACCGCGAGATGGCTGCCGAGGTGGGTGCGAGGGGAAAGGCCTTCGTCGAGGAGCATTTCTCGACGGCTAACTTCAAGGCGAGTGTAGAGGCGTTTTTAGATGGCAGTTTGTCTGAACATAGTTCGGACGATAGCCCGGGAAAAATGGAATTCAAGTTACGAATAAACGGAATTCAATGCCGCTTGCAAAAGTAAACGTGGGTTTGAAAAGGTAAACGTTGGTTTGATGTCGTGAAGTACGGTTACATTTTCAAAAGAGGACGTTCTGTACGTGTAGGGCGTGCAAAAGCGCGGCCTGGGAGGTGGCTGCGCGGCGTTTGTGCACGCTCGGCCGGGATTTGCTACAATAGTGTCCCCAACCCACGACGCCTGGAAAGTTTCCGTCTTGCCGTTTGGCGTCAAGGGTGTATCCCCTCTGTGGGGCTGGGCCTCCTAACGGAGGCTCAGTTTATTTCTCGCGCTTCCGTCTCTTTCCCGTGTTGTTTGTCATTTCACTCCGTTCTGCCTGAGGATGATGCGGTCTGCATGGCGCTTGAACTTCTTGCCGAGCACGTACGGGTCGAGCGTCACCTCGTTCGCGGAGATCTTCACGATGCCGAGGCGGTCGAGGAGCCTGCGCCCCTCGTACCCGTATGTCTTCGCGAACTCGTCGTACGGCGTGGAGTTCCCGAGCGAGGCGCGCGTGTAGCTGTTGACGTGCGAGAGCACGACGTTGACGTCGTCCTGGTCCAGGGCGTTGAAGCTAGTGCCCTTGAGGAGGATGCGCCTGAGCTCCTCGTGGTTCCGCTCGACGTGGGGCTTCTGCGTCGCGCAGTACGGGTCGCAGTAGAAGACCTTCGTGCGCGGCACCAGCCTGTACGGGTTGTTGTCCGCGCGCGCGTTCTCGGTCATGACGGGGTCGGAGAACGGGGCCCCGTTGTCCTCGAGGATCGCGGGGAAGAGCGTCATGAACAGCGGCCTTCCCGCGAGGCGGTAGAGCATGTTGACGATGCCGGTCCACGTCTGGGCGGTCTCCCGCTCCTTGTGGAAGGCCATCATGAGCTGGCACGGGAACTGGATCGTGAAGAGCACGCTTCCGCCCACCTGTCCCTTGAGCGTATCGGCCTCGGGCACGAGTGCTCCCGGGTTCTGCTCCTTCCAGAGGACGAAGAGGTCGTGCGTCCTGTTGACGCGGCACTTCGCGTCCGTCTTCGTCGCGGCCTGCTTCGGGCGAGGCCTCCGCGAGCATGCGTACGGGAGGTCTCCGCGCCCGACGTCGAGCGTGTCCAGGCCGTCGGAGCCGATGTAGTTGTAGACGGTCCGCTCGCTGAGGCCTCCGAACGCGTCCGCGTTCGACGCCATGATGTGGCGGACGGACTGGTTGCGGAGGAGCCCGTCCTTCAGCGCGGCGTTCATCTTCGCAAGCGTCTCGTCCGAGGCGTGGACGTGGCTGCGCGAGACGTGCAGCTTCGACTCGCGGTCAGCCTGGGCGACCTTGGCGATGTAGAACTTCTTCGGGAGGTGGCAGATGCGCTCGTTCGTGCAGCCGTTGCAGACGAAGGGCGGGGCGACGAGCCTGTCGCACGTGCGCGCCTCGTAGTCCCTGCACTGGAGGAAGCACTGGTGGCAGTGCTTGCACCACTTGTCCATGCCGCAGTTCGTGTCGCAGACGTGCGTGCGCCTGCACTCCCCGTACCACCTGCACGTCGAGTTCGTCTCCCTGAATCCCTTGCTGGAGTCGATCCTCCTGTTCTTGATTTCGTTGGTGACGGTCTGGGGCGGCCTCTTCACGTAGGCGGCGATCTCTGGGATCGTCCACCCGCGCTTGAGCCCGTCTTCGATTCCGTTTCGTTCGACTCTGGTCATCTGAGCCATGTCAGTATCCTTTCTGTTGTAGGCATCCCGGCCAGGCGACGTGCCCGGCCATCGTGCCGGGCTGGAGAGTATAGCGAATTTGCAGAACTAAACGAGGGTCATCCCCTAGGGGATGATAGCAGTGAGAAATTATCCACTCCATCGATCACATCCAGGAGAATCAATGCACTCCGCAGAACTAAACGTTCCCCAAAACCATGTTTACCTTTTCAAACCACACAGGCATGGTTACCACAGTAAATTGCCACAGTAGCGGGAGTTTATGATATACTGTTCGGCATGAGACGTTGCAGGATAAATCTTCCAGATCGGTGCCATCGACTGATCGGCCGAGTGGCACACCGCGCGTTTGAAGGGGGCAGGCGGCGAATCGAAAGGGTTGCGCCGCTATGACAAGGAAAACCTACTGTGGCAATTTACTGTGGCAATCAGGTCTGACCCTGCTGGCTTTCAGGCTGGAAAGGTGTTGGCAATGATAATGCAATGGGTACAGACCATGCATTTGCAGATTTCCTTCCGAAGCCGTGGGAGAGCGGCTCGTTTAGCTGGGATATTCCTGCATGTTGGCGTGTCTGCGGTGATGAAATCGAAGGAAACCAATTTGAATGGTCCAACCAAGTGTTCACGATTGACAGTTTTGGCACTGTAGGCGGTATGAAGTTCGGATTGTGCGTAAAGCGTGAGGTAACTCAGAATTATGGGTTGATAACTTCTGAAGGAGAGTAAACAAATGCTGGCTATAAACTGTACTGCGGGAAGAAACCTGGCGTTTGCGATATGGCTTGTCTCTCTTGTGCCGATGCCTTCTTGTGCGCAAGAGGATAGTGTAGGTGAATTCCGGGTCGCTGTGGAAAGAGTGATGCCGCTCTTTCAGACTAACGCGCCTTTGTTCAGGACTGCGGTTAACGCGGAAAAGGTGCGGCAGAAGACTAAGGTTAGGCAAGTGAATAAGCAAGCCGAAACGACGGCGTTGGATTGCGAGGAGCTCTTGCTGCTCAGGGAGATGTCGGGCGACATCAATGAATGGGGAATGCCGCAATTGCGAGTGTTTTCCGAGATGGCCATTGAGAGTCTTGCCGTCGCAGGAGAAAGTTCTGCGGCAGAGATGGCGATCCTTTGTTTTGCTGACATAAGGGGAGTTATAAAGTCGAAGGTCATCCCCGGTTATGAGTTCGGGACAGAAATAAATCCGCCGTCGACAGATAAGGCGTCTATCGGCGCACACAATATCCGCCTCGCCGCAGATAGTCGCCAACGTGCAATTCGCCGTGTCGACAATGATATGTGCGTGGCGCTTGCCGTTCATGCAGCCGAGTATGTTCGAACGGCGGGTGACAGGGAATGCTGCAATCGCTTAATCAGACAGATGTCCGAAAAGAACGTGTTTTCCGAAAATGAAATTGGTGCAGTTGCGAAGGGAGATTGGAAGGCAATTTTTCCGCTTCGCCATTGAAACACTTCGACGCCTGCGCGGTCATCGTGTTCAACGACGGGACCGGCGAGACAATCCCCGCGAAGGAGCTGACGTACGTGTGCATCTACCGCCGCGCGTTCAAGGGCCCGCCCGAACTCGGCTATCTGACCGTCCGCGGCTACGTCGAGCCGAAAGGCATGGAGCCCGAGAAGGGATTGTAAAATATCGGTCCCCGTTGTTCCTTTAACTCCGATGGTTGGCAAAGGGGCTTCGTTACCACTTCGCCTTGTGCTTCGCGTATTTCAACCGCCGCTATATGGTTGCTTTCGCTGTTGGGGGTTTCTGAGTTTGGGAGGATATGTCGTGTCAAGGAGGTCGTTGAGCGGTCTGGCGACTCAAGGAGATGCGGCGTCCCGCCGCGTCGGCGTGGCGGAGCTGGAAGCTCCACCTCCTTGGGATAGGACGCGGCTGGAAGCCGCGTCTCCATGGAGAGGCCGCCTCGCAGTGTCGGATTCGGGTGGTTGAGGAGTGCGAAGCATCGGCCGCAGCGGTAGCGAAGGCGCTTTGTGAACCGTCGGAGTTTCATCATGCTGTTTACCGTTGCTCTCCCGGTCACATATTGCAATAAGTGACGGCGGTTGCTGTCCGCCAGTCATTGGCCAAAAGGACGTGAAATATTTGGTATACAGGTCGCATCGAGGGTTGAAACGCAATACTGAACTTTGGTACAATTTGAAGCGTTGTGGCGGCATGATGGGCTCAGTCGTTAACAGCTCATAG
>JAEEOY010000200.1 GCA_016284515.1 Kiritimatiellia bacterium
CACTCCGGACGAGACGCTGCTCGAGTACCCCCTGCGCGGAATCCCCGGGCTCTCCGAGATGGAGGCCGAGATGCAGGAGCTCGAGGGCGACCTCACCGACCCCGCGAAGATGAGGCGCTACGGAGAGCTTCAGACGAAGTTCGAGCACCTCGGCGGATACGACATCGAGACGCGCGTCAAGGTCGCGCTCGGCGGACTCGGCTTCTCGACGGAAGAGTTCACGAAGCCTTTCAAGTCGTTTTCCGGCGGATGGCGCATGCGCGCCGAGCTGTCGCGAGTCCTTGCGTCCAAGCCGGACCTGCTGCTCCTCGACGAGCCGTCCAACTACCTCGACCTCCCCGCCGTCGACTGGCTGCAGAAGTTCCTGAAGGCGTACGACGGGACGCTCATGCTCATCTCGCACGACCGCTACCTCCTGAGGACTCTTACGAGCATCACCGTCGAGGTCGACGCAGGGACTGCTACGCGCTACGAGGGCGATCTCGACTACTACATGACGGAGCGCGAGGTCAGGTACCAGCACCTCAAAGCGGCGAAGGAGAACCAGGACCACCACCGCGAGCAGCTGCAGCGCTTCGTGGACCGCTTCCGCGCGCAGGCGACGAAGGCCGCGCAGGCGCAGAGCCGCCAGAAGCTCATCGACAAGATCGACGAGGAGAGGATCGTCCTCCCGAAGCGCTACACGAACTCCGGAAGGCTCCGCCTCGCCGAGCCGCCGCCGAGCGGAATCGAGATGTTCCGCTGCGAGAACCTCGGCTTCAGCTACGACGGGGTGAAGAACGTCTTCACGGGGCTCGAGTTCAACGTCACGCGCGGCGACAAGGTCGCGCTCATCGGCTACAACGGACTCGGCAAGACGACTTTGATGCGCATCATGGCGGGGACGCGTCAGCCCACGGAGGGCAGGGCGGTCATAGGGCACAACGTGGTGCCTGGATATCTCAGCCAGGAGTTCGCCGAGACGATTCCGCCGGACCTTTCGGTGTACCGCAACGCGAAGAACGCGTGGGACGCGCACGGGGGAGGTCCGGAGAAGGTGTTCCGCAACCAGCTCGGCGCGTTTGGCTTCGACGAGAACGACGTGGAGAAGCCCGCCGGGGTCCTTTCCGGCGGCGAGAAGATACGACTCGCGTTCCTGCGGCTTTTCCTCACCGCGCCGAACTTCCTCCTCCTCGACGAGCCGACGACGCACCTTGACCTCGACGGACGCCGCCTCCTCGAGGACGCGCTCAGGAAATACAGGGGCACGATCTTCCTCGTCTCGCACGACATCGATTTCGTGCGCGCCGTCGCGACTTCGGTTCTCGAGATCACGCGCGAGGGGATCCGCCAGTTCCCGGGAGGCTACGACTACTACTGCGAGAAGAAGGCGCAGATGGCGACGAAGGTCGAGAAGGACGCGGGTGTCGAGAAGGCCGAGAAGGTCGTGGGCGAAGAGCCTGCGCTTTCCAAGAAGGACCTCCGCAAGCAGCGCGCGGACGCGCGGGCGAAGATCGCGCCGAAGGTGAAGGAGCTCAAGCGCCGCGTGGAGACTGCGGAGAAGAAGATCGACGAACTGCAGAAGGCGCTGGACGAGGCGAGCGCGGAGCTGTTCAATCCGAAGCCGACGACGGACTTCGCGGAGGCGAACCGGAAGGTGCGCACGCTCCAGTTCGAGATCGACCGGTACACGGCGGACTGGGAGGAGGCCGCGACCGAGCTCGAGGAGCTGACGAGCGCCGCCCAGACGTGATTGGTGATTGCCGTCGGTGCAACACAGCTGCGCGCGTGTCGTTCGGCGGACGCGTCCGCACCTATGCGGCCGGCACATACGAGCTGAAGTAGTGGTTTTCGATTGTGCAATCGAAGGTTGTGAAGATTACAACACATCGCGATTGACCGTTTTTGCCTTCTTGTGATAAGATTTACGGTGTCGTCAAGAAAGGACAAAACCATGATAAACCAGCCCAATGTGAAACTCGCCGTCGTCGGCGTCAGCCGCGACTGCTTCCCCGCTTCGCTCACCAAGAAGCGCGTTGCCGCCCTTATGGCGGAGGTCAAGAAGGCGAAGCTCGCCAACGTCGTCGACTGCCCGGTCACGATCGAGAACGAGATCGACGCCCTGAAGGCGCTCGAGTGGGCGCGCAAGGAAGGCGTCAACGCCTGCTGCATGTTCCTCGGCAACTTCGGTCCCGAGGGTCCGACGACGATGTTCGTCCAGAAGTTCGGCGGTCCCGCGATGGTTCTCGCGGCGAAGGAGGAGAACAAGGCCGTTCTCGCGTCCGACCGCGGCGATGCGCTCTGCGGCGTACTCAACTTCAGCTACAACGTCGGCCTGCGCCGTCTCAAGGTCTACATTCCCGAGTATCCGGTCGTCAACGCCAAGGAGGCGGTCGCCGAGCTCGCGGACTTCGTCAAGATCGCCCGCGTCGTGATCGGCATGAAGAACCTCAAGGTGTTCGGCTTCGGTCCGCGTCCGTACGACTTCCTCGCGTGCAACGCGCCGATCCAGCCGCTCTTCGACCTCGGCGTCAACGTCCAGGAGAACTCCGAGCTCGACCTCTTCGAGCACTTCCACAAGATGGCGTCCCGCAAGAGCGAGATCGACGCGATCGTCAAGGATATGCAGAAGGAGCTCGGCAAGAAGTGCCCGTATCCGGATCTCCTTCCCCAGCTCGCGCAGTTCGAGCTCGCGCTCATGGACTGGTACGAGAAGCAGCGCGGCGCGTCCGAGTACGCTGTCTTCGCGAACAAGTGCTGGCCCGCGTTCCAGACGAGCTTCCACTTCGTCCCGTGCTACGTCAACTCGCGCCTCACCGGCCGCGGCATTCCCGTCGCGTGCGAGGTCGACCTCTACGGCGCGGTCTCGGAGTACATGCTCGAGTGCGCGACCGAGAAGCCGGCGACGCTCCTTGACATCAACAACTCCGTTCCGGACGACATCCTGCCGAAGGGCATCAAGCTCTGCGGCGCGGAGAAGCGCGACCTCTACATGGGCTTCCACTGCGGCAACACCTGCAGCTCGTGCCTCAAGAACTGCGGCATGAAGTACCAGCTCATCATGAACCGCGGGCTCGAGGGCGGCGGCAAGCCCGTCATCTCGCGCGGCACGATGGAGGGCCAGATCAAGCCCAGCGAGACGACGATGTTCCGTCTGCAGTCCAACAGCGACTCGCACCTCGTCTCCTACATCGCGCACGGCTCGTTCCTCGACGTCAACCCGCACTCGTTCGGGTCGCTCGGCGTCGCCGCTATCCCGGGCTTCGCGCGCTTCTACAGGCACGTGCTCATCCAGAAGCGCTTCCCGCACCACGGCGCGTTCGGCTTCGAGAAGTGCGGCAAGATCCTCTTCGAGGCTCTCGGCCTTCTCGGTGTCGAAGACATCAACACGCCGAAGCCTGCGGGCGAGCTCTACGCCGGGGAGAATCCGTTCGCGGTCTGACGCGCGGACAGAATGCGCCAGGCGCATTGAAGGCCGTCCCGGTCCGCGCAAGCGGACGGGACGGCTTTTCGCGTGAAATCGACAACACACGGTCCGTTGGAAATGGTATAATGTTGTAATCATGGGAATTAGAATTAGAATGCTTATTGTCGCGGCTTCGGCCTGCGTCGCCGGGTGCGTGTCTAGCACGCCGGACTTCAGGCAGGTCGTGTCGGAGGCTAAGGCGGCCGTCGCGCCGTCCGTCGTGTTCATCCGCGTAATCTACAACGACACGGAATCTGGGCGCAACCGCCAGGGCGTGGCGTCCGGCTCGGGCGTCGTCATATCGTCCGACGGAGAGGTGCTCACGAACCACCACGTAATCGACAAGACGAGCGAGATTCGCTGCCAGCTTGCGGACGGCAGGTCCTTCTCCGCCAAGGTGCTGGGCAAGGACAAGGATCTCGATGTCGCGCTCCTCAAGCTCGACCTGCCCGAGGGCGCGGAGCCTCCGCCCGTCGCGACGCTTTCGCCGCGCAGGCTTGATGTCGGCGAGGTCGTTCTCGCGATGGGCGCGCCGTGGGGCCTCGCGAGGTCCGTGTCGATGGGCATCGTCTCGTGCAACGACCGCTTCCTCGAGGACTGCGGGGACTACACCCTCTGGTACCAGACTGACGCCGCCATCTCGCCAGGCAACTCTGGCGGCCCGCTTGTGGATACCGCGGGTCTCGTCGTGGGGCTCAACGCGCGCGGGAACACAATGGGTGGACAGGGCTTCACGATTCCGTCCGAGACGATTCTCGAGATCCTTCCCGACCTTCGTAAGCACGGCGAGGCGCACTGGGCGTGGTTCGGCTTCAAGATACAGCCGCTCGAGGACTTCAAGCGCAACATCCGCTTCGACGCGACGGAGGGCGCGCTTGTCGCGGACGTCGAGCAGGGCTCGCCCGCCGAGAAGGCTGGGCTCAAGTCGAACGACCTCCTGCTGTCGGTGGACGGCGAGAAGGTCACGGCGCGCTTCTGGGAGGACATCCCCGCGATCGAGCGCATGCTAGGGCGCAAGGAGTTCGAAAAGCCGTGCGCCTTCGTCGTGATGCGCGGAGGCAAGCGCATCGACGTTTCACTTGCGCCGACCGAGAAGGGCAAGGTCGAGGGCGAGGAGTTCGCATGCGAGCGCTGGGGCCTTACCGCGAAGGAGATCAACCGCTTCTACAATCCCGACCTCGTCTTCTTCGCGCCGGACGGAGGCGTCTACGTCTCCGGCCTCGCGTGGGACGGAAACGCGGAGAACTGCGGCTTCCGCGAGAAGGACATCATTGTGTCCGTCGGCGGGAAGAACGTCAAGTCCGTCGCAGAGGTGAAGGCGGAGTACGAGAAGTCCCTTGCGGGGCTGCCCGACAAGACGCGCATCCCGCTCGTGGTGATGCGCAACGGGCGCCGCACGACGCTTGTCCTCGACTACACCGAAGACACCGAGAAGGAGGACTGAGAAATGGTATCTGCAGTAGCGGCTGTTTTCCTCGCGGTGACTGTTCCGACGGACAACCTCTCGTCCGTCGCCACGGCGGCGTACTGGTACAAGAAGGACGAGCGCGGCAAGGGCGACGACATATCCGAGCAGGCGAAGCCGAAGCGCTTCCCGGCGTTCGCCATCGCCGAGGACACTTTCCTGATCGAGGATCCGCTCGTGCGCGCGAAGCACCTCGACCGCATCGAGATATGGTTCCGCGGCGACAAGGTGCCTGCGACCGAGGCCGCGCGCATCGAGGGGCAGGACGCCGTCGTGCTGAAGGCCGGCCGCGCGGTGAAGGGCGTTTCCCCGCTCGTGTTCGCGAAGGGCGATCCCGTCGAGAGGGAGACGTGGCGGTGGAGCAACGACTCGCTGACGGTGAAGTCATCAGGAGTCGGCACGAACGACATGACGTCCGTTTCCGTCGCCAGTGGGCGCATCTTCCGAGAAGGCGAGTCGAACTCCCTCTACCTCGACAAGGACCGCAATCCGGTGTGGGTCGACTTCGGCGCGCGCACGGAGGTGCCGGACGGAAAGTTCGAGTACGTTCCGCCGTCCGAGTGGACGCGCCATCCCGCGGACTCCTTCGAGAAGTCCGCCGAGGCCATTGAGCGGAAGGTCTCCGCCGCGTCCGTCGGCGTGCTGCTGAAGCTAGAGGCCGAGGAGAAGGAAGGCCGCCGTTCGTTCATCTACTATTCGTCGTCCGACGACTCCAACAAGAACGAGATCGACGCCGTTGGGTTCGCCGTCGGCGGAAGGGTGATCGTTCCGTGCGACCTCGGGGGGGAGAAGATCGCCCGCCTTTCGAAGGCCGAGGCGACGTTCCCCGACGGGTCGTCGACGAACCTCGTCTTCGCCGGCGCGCTCGCGGAGTGGAACGCCATCCTCTTCGACGTGCCGGAGGATTTCAGGGCGAAGCTCGATCCGCTTGAGATCGCGAAGGGCTCGGCTGACGACTTCGACAACGCCGTCGCGTGGTGCGTCACGGTCGAGAACGAGAACGGTCGCGTCGTGGCGGATGCGAGGCGCCGCCGCTTTGATGGCGTGGAGTTCCTGCGCGGGGCGGTGTTCGCTCCGCACGCGGATGGAGGCGACGAATGGTCCGAGCGCAGGAGCCGCTCGTTCGTCCTCGACGCGGACGGAAGAATCGCGTCCTTCGCCCTCGCGCGCCGCTTCAAGGCCGAGCGCTGGTCGAGTTCCGACAGGGAGAGCGTGACGACCGCGGACCTCGCGCGCTTCATGGCTGGAGAGGGGGTGAACCCCGAGTTCGCGCCGCGCCGCGAGGAGGACCGCAACCGCCTCGTGTGGCTCGGCGTGGAGACGGTGCAGCTCACGGACGCGCTCGCGCGCGAGCGCAAGGCGCAGAGCTTCATCAAGAAGAGCTATTCGCGTCCGCCATACGTCACCGAGGTCTACTCCGGTTCCCCGGCGCAGACTTCAGGCACACAGGTGGGCGACGTCCTTCTCGCCGTCAGGCGCGGGAGCGAGGCCGAGCGCGAGCTCGAGTCGGAGAGGGACTACTCGTCCCGCGACTGGGGAGCGTTCTTCTCGAGCGAGTACTCCATCTTCGGCGGAACCGACTCCACGCCATGGCCGAATGTGGAGAACGAGATCAACAAGATGCTTACCCAGTTCGGCTCCGGCGCGAAGGTGACGCTCGTCTATGCCCGCGATGGACAGCGCCGCGAGGCGGAGGTGATCCTCAAGTCCGCTCCGGTGCACTACAAGAACGCGCCCAAGTCCAGGAACCGCGCCCTCGGGCTGTCGGTCCGCGACATGACGTTCGAGGTGCGGCGCTTCTTCAAATTCGACGAGAAGGCGCCCGGCGTGGTGATAGCGAAGGTGAAGCCCGGCTCGCCGGCGGCGGTCGCGGGGCTGAAGCCGTTCGAGCTCGTCACCGAGGTGAACGGAGAGAATGTGGTCGACGCGAAGGACTTCGCGTCGAAGATCAAGGGGCGGCAGGACCTCGTGTTCGCCGTCCGCAGGCTTGCCCAGACGCGCATGGTGAAGATTCATGTCGAGCCCGAGGCGGAAAAGGAGAAGGCAAAATGAAGAAATGGAACGTCGCGGCCGTGAGGGCCGCGAAGGGTAGGGAAAAGCTCGGCTGCTGCACGGCGTACGACTCGTGCTTTGCGCGTCTCGCGGACGAGGCCGGCGTGCCGATCATACTGGTCGGCGACTCGCAGGGAATGAACTGCCTCGGATACGAGACAACGCTCCCGGTAAACATGTCCGACACGCTCGCCGCGGTCGCGGCGGTCGCGCGCGCTGCGAAGGACGCGATGGTCGTCGGCGACATGCCGTTCGGCTCCTACCAGTGCGGGGACGACGAGGCGGTGAAGAACGCCGTCGCGATCATCAAGGCGGGCGCGGACGCGGTGAAGCTGGAGGGCGGAGCTTCGGTGTGCGGGCTCATCAAGCGCCTCACGACGGCGGGCATCCCCGTTCTCGCCCACATCGGAATGATGCCGACGTTCGTCAACGAATACGGCGGCTTCAAAAAGCAGGGCAAGACTCGCGAGGCGGCGGACCAGGTCATCGCGGACGCGAAGGCCGTCGAGGATGCTGGCGCGTTTGCCGTCACGCTCGAGTGCATCCCATCCGATCTCGCCGCGGAGATCACGGCGGCGCTTAAGATCGTAACGGTCGGCATAGGCGCGGGTCCGGTGTGCGACGCGCAGTGGCTTGTCATGCACGACCTCCTCGGGCTCAACGAGAAGGTCCCGTCGTTCGTGAAGAAGTACGCAGATCTCGCGTCCGTCGTCCGCGGCGCATTTGCCGCGTACGTCAGGGAAGTCGCCGAAGGGGAGTTTCCGAAGGCATGATCCGGTCCGGCGCATATCACGCCGCCGCCGCGCTAGCGGCGATGCTCGTCGCCTTTGCGTCGGGCTGCAAGTCTTCGCCCGAGACGACGAGCGAGACCGCCCCGACCGAGGAGAAGAAGGGCGAGCCGCAGATCGCGGACGTCGACAGCGAGCTGTACTGGTACCAGCGCGGGACGGACGCGACGAAGGCGATATGGTCCAAGTACAGGTTCAAGGGCGACGGCGCGCTTCTCAAGAACGCCGCGGGGGACGGAGCGCTGGACTTCTGGTTCTCCGCGCAGGCCTTCGACCTGCTGCTGGACAGCGTTGGGATATTCTGGCGCAAGGACCTCGCGGCGGACGCCGTGGCGGCGTACTTTCGCGACTTCACGGAGATGCATCCCAGCCGCGAGTCAAACGTATACAACGACGACATCCTCTGGTGGGCGATGGCCTGCACGCGCGCGGCGAGGATAACGAACGACAAGACGTACTTCCTCGAGGCGCAGCGCCTCTACGACCACCTCTGGTCCACGCAGGTGGACAACGCGCTCGACGGCGGAATGTGGTGGAGGAGCGACGACCACAAGACGAAGAACGCGTGCGTAAACTTCCCCGCGGTGATCGTCGCGATGAACCTCTACCAGGCCACGAAGGACGTCAAGTACCTCCTCCAGGGCAAGAAGCTCTACCAGTGGGGCATCGAGCATCTGTTCGACCAGGAGACCGGACGCGTCACCGACCATGAGACGGTCGAGGGGGAGAAGTGCGAGTGGGACTTCTCCTACAATTCCGGGACTTTCATCGGCGCGTCGCTTCGGCTCTACCGTGCGACTGGCGTTAAGGCGTATCTCACGAACGCGGTGAAGGCTGCGGACCATCTTGTGAAGGAGCACAGCCGGCACGGGATAATGAAGTGCGTCGGACAGGGCGACGCGGGTTCGTTCAACGGCATCGCGGTGCGCTATCTCGCGGAGCTCGCGCGGCGTCCGGGCTGCTCCGAATACCGCGACTACCTGCTCGCGAACGCGAGCTCGGCATGGACGTCGCGGAGGCTTTCCGACGGGGTGAACGGACCCGACTGGGCCCGCACTCCGCAGATCGGCGACGAGATAGAGGCGCAGACCGCGGTGTCGGCCGCGATGCTGTACTTCGCAACATCGAGGGCGTTCCGCTGACGGGCGGGTTCGCAAAGGAGGGCGCCAAGTGAAGTACCGGTACTTCTATCAGACGAAGGACAACGAGAACAAGGAGGGGTGGATCAAGGCGAAGAGCCGCGAGAACGCCTACGCCCTGCTCAGGAAGTCCGGCATACGCCCGTACCGGGTCGTCGGAGACGATCCGCTCAACTGGAAGCCCTACGCCGCCAGCGCGGCGATAGTGCTGCTCGCGACGGCCCTCGCGGCGACGCTCCTCGTGGGGCGCGAAGACCGCGTGCCGCGTCCGCGTGCGCAGCTCGAGGGCGACAAGGCGGTGATATCCGCGGGCGTCTACTCCGGCTGGACGAACGTCCTCACGTCCGCACTCGACGTCCGCCTCGCGCGCTATGCGCAGCCTGGCCGTTTCGTGGAACCTTCCGCGCCGACGGCAGAGGAGCTCGCCGCGTACGAGGCCGAGCTGGATGCGGACGTTCCGCGCGTTCCGGGCGAGCCGCCGGAGCACAGGATGCTCCGCAACATCATCGCGAAGATGCGCGAGGACATGCGCGCTTACGTTGCCGAGGGCGGCGACGTCGCGGGGTATCTGGAGTTCCTCGACGAGCGCCAGGCGCAGGAGCGCGAGTTCCGCGAGAAGGCGCTGGACGCGGTGTACCGCGCGCCCGAGAGCATGCGCGAGCGCGCGTGGCTCGGGGTGAACGCGCGCCTCAAGGACATGGGCATAGAGCCTCTTGCGCGTCCCTCGGGCGTGGGGATCGACTGCATTGAGGAGGATGGTGCGCGGAGGGCGGTGAAATGACGGGATTGGCCGCTTTTTTTGACGTGACGGTGCTTTCGGTGCTGCAGGGGGTCGCGGAGTTCCTTCCGATCTCGAGCTCGGGGCATCTGGTGATCGGGCAGCACATGCTGGGGCTCGAGGTGCCTGGGATGAGGCTAGACCTCATGCTGCACCTCGGCACGCTCGTCAGCATATTCGCGTTCTACTGGCGGACGATATGCCGCATAGTGGTCCGCTTCGAGTGGCAGTATGCCCTCAAAATCGCCTTGAGCGCGCTGCCGGCCGTCGCCGTGTATTTCTGCTTCAAGGACTTCATAGACGGCATGTTCGAGAACGCCAAGATGGTAGGTGCTCTCCTCATGTTCACCGGCGCTGTCCTTATCGGGACGCGCTACCTGCCGAGGGGCTCGCGTGACGTCTGCTGGCGGCGCGCGCTTATAATGGGATGCGGACAGGCCCTCGCGCTCCTCCCGGGCGTGAGCCGCTCTGGAATGACCCTCGCAAGCGCGCGCGGCGGGAGGGTGGACGCCGAGAAGGCGGCTGAATTTTCATTTCTTATGTCCGCTCCTCTCATCGTCGGTGGAGTGCTCATGGAGGTCCTAAAGGCCTTGCGCGGCACATCTGCCGCGGCTGAAAGTGGCGAAATTGGCTGGGGATTGACGATTTATGGTGCATTAGTCGCCGCTGTCGTCGGTTACTTCTCGCTGGCGGTCCTTCTTAAGGCCCTCAAGGGCAGGTGGTTCTGGCTGTTTGGTCCGTACTGCCTGGCCGCTGGACTTCTCACGCTACTTTTGGTATAATCTCTCCTCAAATTTGTCAAAAAAGGGAATTGGAACACTATGTCCAAGGAATCTGCTGTGCGCAACAACATCTGGAAATGGCTCGTCCTGCTGCTTATCGCGGTGGTGTCGTTCTATGTAACCACGCCCGTGAAGGATAAGCTTCGCTTCGGGCTTGACCTGAAGGGCGGTACGTCCTTCACGCTTGGCGTCGACACCGACAAGCTCGCCGAGTCGATCATTGCCGAGAACCCCGACATCACCAACAAGACCGGGGCGGTCGAGGCCGAAATCGACAAGCGTCTCCAGGACTGCGACTCCCGCATCATCGAGGTCATCCGCCGCCGCGTCGACGCGATGGGCACGAACGAGCCGGTCATTCAGGGAATGAAGGACCACCGTCTTCTCGTGCAGCTTCCCGGCGTCGACGAGGAGGTCCGCAAGGCCGCGAAGGCGTCGCTCCAGAGCGCGGCGTACCTTGAGTTCCGCCTTACCCACGCGAAGAACGACCAGCTCGTCGCGAAGCTCCTCTCCAAGGACGTCGCGCCGGAGGGCTACGTCAAGAAGGGCAACGGCTATGCACGCGCCGCGAACTTCGCCGAAGTCTCCAAGGCCCCGGGCTATGCCGCGCGCCTCGCCGCGTTCGAGGTGCCGGATCCGCGCTACGTCTTCATGCTCGAGGACAACGGCGACGGCACGTACCTGCCGAACTTCGTCGCCCGCCGCACCGATCCGCAGGTCACTGGCGAGCACCTCGAGAAGGCTGCCGTCGAGCGCGATCCGACCTCCGGCCAGCTCTCCATCGGTTTCCGCCTGAACGCTGACGGCGCGCAGAAGTTCGCGACCCTCACGCGCAACTACAAGGCGGGCGGTCCGAAGAACCCGACCGGCCGCGGACGCCAGCTCGCGATCGTTCTTGACGACCAGCTCATCTCCGCTCCCGTCATCCAGAGCGAGATCGGCGCGAACGGACAGATCACCGGCCGCTTCGACGGACCTTCCGCGCAGAAGCTCGCGAACGAGCTGAACGCCGGTGCGCTCCCCGCTCCGATGAAGATCCTCGCCGAATCCTCCGTCTCCCCGACGGTCGGAGAGGACGCGAAGCACGCGGGCGTCATCGCGGCGTGCCTCGGCTTCTGCCTCGTCGCGGTGTTCATGTTCATCTACTACTGGATGACCGGCCTCGTCGCCGACGTTGCGCTCTTCCTCGACATCGCGCTCCTCCCGACGGCGCTCGTGTTCGTCGCCAACATCCTCGGCGTCTTCGCGCACGACCCCTCGATGGGCGGCGGCGGCTCGATGCAGCTTCCGGTCCTCACGATGCCCGGCATCGCCGGCCTCGTCCTCTCGCTCGGCATGGCCGTCGACGCGAACGTGCTCATCTTCGAGCGCATCCGCGAGGAGTTCCAGAACGGCCGCGCCGCGGGCGAGGCGATCAAGAACGGCTACGGCCGCGCGTTCACCGCGATCTTCGACTCCAACCTCACGACGATCATCACCGGCATCATCCTCTTCGTCGTCGGCACGGGTCCTGTTCGCGGCTTCGCGATCACGCTCACGGCTGGCGTCGTCATCTCGATGTTCACTGCCGTCGTCGTCACGCGCCTCATCCTCGACCACTGCGTCGACTCGAACCGCAAGACGCCGTTCAGGATGCTCCAGTTCTTCAAGAAGCCGAACTACGACTTCATGAAGATCACCAAGTACACGGTCGGCGGCTCGTTCGCGTTCATCGCGCTCGCGCTCGCGATCTTCGCGGTCCGCTTCATCAACAACAGGGCGTCCGTGCTTGCGGTCGACCTCACGGGCGGCACCTCGATCGTCTACAACCTCAAGCAGGACGCGAAGCCCGAGATCAAGGACATCCGCGCCGCGCTCAACGACTTCGACAACGCGACGGTGATCCAGTACATGGGCGGCGTCGGCGATACGACGCTCCTCGTCAAGACCGGTGAGACGGCCGAGACCAAGAAGGGCTCGCAGGTCGAGAACAAGGACGTCGGCGCGCACGTCACGAAGCTCCTCCAGGAGAGGTTCCCGCAGGCCGAGATCAAGCCGGCGTCCGTCGACGAGGTCGGCTCGATGGTCGGAGCGGACCTCAAGAAGAGCGGATCCTACGCCGTCATCTTCTCGCTCGTCGCGATCCTTCTCTACGTCGGCTTCCGCTTCCAGTTCGGCTTCGGACTCGGCGCGCTTGTCGCTCTGGCGCACGACGCGCTCATCTCGCTCGGCATCTTCTCGCTGTGCGGACGCCAGGTGTCGCTCATCGTGATCACGGCTCTCCTGACGATCATCGGCTACTCCGTGAACGACACGGTCGTCGTGTTCGACCGCATCCGCGAGCAGCTCCGCCACGACAAGCGCATGACGTTCGCCGAGCTCTGCAACAGCGCGGTCAACGCCTGCCTCGGCCGTACGGTCATCACGTCCGTCACGACGTTCTTCGCCATCCTCGCGCTCTTCGCGTTCGGCGACGGCTCGATCTTCGACTTCGCGCTCACGATGCTCATCGGCGTCGTCGCGGGAACGTACTCGTCCGTGTTCATCGCGACGCCGATCATGCTCTGGTGGTACAAGGGCAAGCGCCCCGAGTTCGAGACCGAGGTCAAGGAGACTGTCGAAGGTTGACGTATTTACCGTCTGGCTCGGGCGAAACAGGGCTGCCCGACCGGTAAGGAAAAAACAAAAAAGGAAAAAACAAAATGCCTAAGATGAAGACAAAGAAGTGCGCCGTAAAGCGCATGAAGCTCTCCAAGTCGGGGAAGGTCATGCGTTCGCAGGGCGGACACGCACACCTCAACAACGGAAAGAAGCGCAACCGCAAGAACAATCTCTGCGGCCGCACGACCATTGACTCGCTCAAGGTCACCAAGACTTACTCGCGCGCCCTCCAGGGCCGCTAATCACAGGAGGTAACTTACAATGCGTGCTACTAATGCTCCCGCTTCCCGCGAACGTCGTCGCCGCCGCCTTGCCAAGGCCAAGGGATTCTACGGCGCCCGCTCCAAACTCTTCAGGACCGCGACTGAGGCCGTCGATCGCGCGATGCGCCTTTCGACGATCCACCGCAAGCTCAAGAAGCGCGACTTCCGCCAGCTCTGGATCGCCCGCGTCAACGCGGCGTCCCGCGCCGAGGGAATCAGCTACTCGAAGTTCATCGCGGGCCTTCTCAAGGCCGGCGTCACGCTGAACCGCAAGATGCTCAGCGAGATCGCGATCAACGATCCCGCCGGCTTCAAGACCCTCGTCGACATCGCGAAGAACGCGTAAGCGGACTTCCGTGAACGAGAAAAAACTCTCGGCTCCGCATGCGGCGCCGGGAGTTTTTTTGGTATAATCTACTGATACGAAAGGATTTCAAAATGGCAGAGCTTATAGTTGCCCTCGACGTGCAGACGCGCGAGGAGGCGGTCGCGAAGGTTAAGGCGATCGGAGACGGGGTCGGATTCTACAAGATCGGACTCGAGCTTTACACGGCGGAGGGCCCGGACGTCGTCAAGGCGGTTAAGGACCTCGGCAAGAAGATCTTCCTCGACCTCAAGTTCCACGACATCCCGCGCACGGTCGAGCGCGCGGTGCGCTCGGGCGGAAAGCTCGGCGTCGACCTCATGACGATCCATTCCGTCGGCGGCGCGGCGATGATCCGCGCTGCGGCGGACGCTGCGGCGGAGTTCGGCGCGTCCGCGCCGAAGATCCTCGCCGTGACGGTGCTTACGTCCATGGACGAGCAGGACTTGAGGGATGTCGGAATCGCCGGCCGCACTCCCGCCGAGCAGGTCTCCGCGATGGCGCAGTTCGCAGTCGGCAACGGTGCGGACGGACTCGTCTGCAGCCCGCGCGAAGTCGGCGCGCTGTCGAAGGCTCTCAAGCAGGGCACTCTTTTCATCACGCCGGGCGTGAGGCCAGCCGGTGCCGCGGTCGGAGACCAGAAGCGCGTCGCGACTCCCGCAGACGCCGTGCGCGACGGAGCGACGCACCTGGTCGTCGGACGTCCCATTCTCGCTGCGGAAGATCCTGTCGCGGCCGCAGCGGCGATCCTGAAGGAGATGTCGCTTTGATTCTCGCTCTCGCATTTCTTCTCGCGGCCGCCGAGCCTTCCGTGCAGACGGACGGCGAGTCGTGGAACGAAGGAGTCGAATACTACCGCGCCGGAGACGTCACGAACGCGCTCCGCGTGCTGCGTCCGCTCCTCCTCTCCCGCACCCACGGTGCGCGCGCGGCCGAGGTCGTCGCGAAGCTCGAGTTCGAGAAGGGCGACCTTGAGGAGGCCGCGAACGCCGCGCAGATCGCGCTGAGGGCCGCACCGGACGACGCGAAGGCGAACAGGAACTTCACGAGGGCCACGGACCGCCTTCCCGCCGAGCGCGAGAAGGCGCATCTGGAGTCCGTCCTAAAGGCCGCCCAGGGCAAGGACCCGGGCGCGCTCCTCCTCGCGGCGACGAAGGACTGCCGCGCGCTGATGGCGGAGTCGGGCACATACAGGACTAACCGCGCAGAGAAAGCCGTCGCGCTCGCGGACGCGCTCTCGAAGCGGGCGGAGAGGCTTGCGGACGCGTGGATTCCGGTGAGGGAGTTCATCGCGCAGTCCGTCACGAACGAAGAGCAGGCCGCGACGATCTCCGCGCAGATAGACGCTGCGCGAAAGAAGACGAAGGATTCCGCGCAGAAGCTCGGCGACCTTGATCCGGAGGCGTATCCGCTGCTCTCGGACGCGGAGAACGACTTCACCCGTTTCGTGAAGCTCACGGTGATGCCTCCGGCTGCGATGGACGAGGACCTCGTCGCGCAGTCGAACGCGTGGATGGACGTCGAGGCGTTCAACGGACGCGCCTGGCAGCAGGACGCGCTCGACTACACGCGCGCGTTCAGGGCGAAGTTCCCGGCCTGGGCTCAGGCCTACGAGCAGCAGGCGCAGAGCGACACGAACAAGCCTCCTTTTACAGCCGAGGACCAGGCGAAGATATCAGCCCTTGCGACGGAGCTCGAGAAGCTGCAGATCGAATGCGTGGACAAGCTTCTTCCGCCGAGCCAGGAAAGGGCGGTGGAGATCATCAACGAGATACGCGAGCTTCTGCCGAAGGACAACAGCGGCGGCGGACAGAGCCAGCAGCAACAGCAGAAGAACGACCAGCAGCAGAACCAGCAGCAGGACCAGCAGAACCAGCAGGACCAGCAGCAGGACGAAAACGACAGCCAGGATGATCAGGACGACCAGCAGAAGGACGACCAGGAAGGCGACGAAGGGGAGGATAGTCCTGAAGACCAGGAAGTCGAAGCTGTCCTGAAGAAGGCCCAGGAGCGCAGCGATGAGCACGAGGCGGAGAAGAAGGCGCGCATGCGCAAGGCGCCGCTTCCGCCGAACGAGCGCGACTGGTAGCGGATATAGCCAAGCGCCAGTGCGCTGTCGGCCGTGAATCGAATCGGAGGATACTGCAGATGACGGTAAGACTTGCATTTTCGGCGTTTGCTTCGGCAGCCTCGCTCGCGGCGTGCGCGGCGGAGACGCGCATAAACGCGATTGGCGAGAGGTCGCGCGACGAAATCGTCGCGTTCTTCGCGGACAACGAGTTCGGAAGGCGTCCAGCCGCCGCGGAGAAGCCCCCGCTGCTTTCCTTCGAGAGTGATGGCGCGGACAGCGTGCTTGAATGCGGCGACGGACTGCGGATTGTCCGCAAGCGCGTGCGCATTGTGTACGGCGGATCGTACGGAACGAATTCGTTTCCCGTCGCCGCGTACATTCCGGCGGACGCAAAGGGGCCAGTCCCCGCGTTTCTCCTCATCTGCAACAGGAGAGGGGCGAACGAATTCGCTCCAGGCGGGAAGAAGAGGGCGTTCTTCCCCGTGGAGGAGATCGTGAAGCGCGGATTCGCCGCGGTTTCGTTCACGACGTGGGATGTCGCTCCGGACCGCAACACCGGGAATACGCAGGGTGTTTTCGCCGCGTTCGAGGAGCCGTCGGACTACAGGGGACGCAAGCTCTGGGGCACGCTCTCCGCCTGGGCGTGGGGTGCGAGCCGCACACTCGACTGGCTGGAGACTCTTCCGGAAGTAGACGCGAAGAAGGTCGCTGTCGTCGGACATTCCCGCGGCGGAAAGACCGCGCTCTGGGCCGCCGTCACCGATACGCGCTTCGCCATGGCGTGCGTCAACGGGTCCGGATGTGGCGGCGCGAAGCTGAACCACCTCGATCTCCCCGATTCGGAGCATATCGCCGACATCGTCCGCACGTTCCAGTACTGGTTCTGCCTCGACTACACGCTCTGGGCGAACCGCGAGCGCGAGATGCCGTTCGACCAGCACGAGCTCCTGTCGTGCGTGGCTCCGCGCCTGCTTGCGGTGGGCTCCGGGAGCGAAGACAAGTGGGCCGGTCCGGAGGGAGAGCGCAAGGCGACGGAACTCGCGCGCGCCGCGTGGGATGATTCGTCGCGCGTCTCGTATCACATCCATCCCGGCAGGCACGACCTTGGCCTCTACGACTGGAACGTCTATCTTTCCCATGCTGAAAGGCACTGGAAGGAAGTAGCAACAACCCCAGCGCAGACAACCGACGGACGACAGCCGACGGTCGAATGTCCGCTGTTGGATGCCGGATGCCAGCTCGTCTTCGACCCTGATTCCAGCGACGAGTTCGACGGCGAGACGCTCGACCGCTCGAGGTGGGACGACTGGGTCGAGTCCTTCCAGGGGCGCCGCCAGGGCTTTCTCTTCTCCCGCGACAACGTCGACGTCGCGGATGGCGAGCTGCGGCTCAGGGCTCGGCTTCTCAGGGAGGACGAGAAGACGTTCGACAACATCGCGCGCGGATTCGACACGTATGCGACGGCGATCGTGAAGGCGAGGCGCAAGACGTTCTACGGATACTATGAGTGCCGCGCCAAGGCGATGAAGGCGGCGGTGTGCAACGCGTTCTGGCTGTACGATCCGCTTTCCGACGAGCCGAAGAAGAAGTACCGTCCGGGCGACTTCTCCGAGGAGATCGACATGTTTGAGATATTCGGCAAGGAGGGCACGGTGGAGTCCGACTGCCGCCGCGCGTTCTACAACACAGTCCACCGCCTTGCGACGCCGTACCTCGAGGGACGCGTCTTCGGCGGCGTCGAGCAGCTTCCGGAGAAGTCGAGCCGCCGCAAGGTGGACTTCGACTTCGCGGACGGATATCATGTCTACGGCTTTCTCTGGACGGAGCGGGAGATGAAGTGGTATGCGGATGGCAAGGAGATGTTCTCGCGTCCGAACGACTACTTCCACCGTCCGATGCACGTCACCTTCGACTGCGAGATAATGTACAACTGGGTCGGCGAGCCTGACAAGGCGGACCTGCCGCAGACATTCTCGGTGGACTACTTCCGCCATTGGAAAGCGGATTAAGGCAAGTGCCGCAACTCCGATAATTAGCTCGCGCATTCCCCTGCGTTTGCGCGGAGCGACAGGCGACATGAAAGAAAGGAGCAGATGAGATGACACGCGACGCGCGACACGAGACAGGCTTTGACACACGACACGCGACAAGCGACGGGAGGGGCGCGACTGGAGCCCCGATGCCAGTCATCGGCAAGTCGGGCGGCTTCAGGAAGACGCTTTCCTTCGGTCTTGTCTGTCTCGTGTATTACGCCACCGAGACTTTCTGTCGACGCAACTTCGGGCTTAAGAACGACCCTCTGGGCAAGACGTTTGGTCAGATGGTTGGCGCGGCGAGAAGCGCCAAGCAGAACATCGTGGAAGGCTCGTCACGCGCCGGAACGAGCCGCGAGACGGAACTGCGCCTTTACGATGTCGCGAAAGGCTCGCTCGAAGAGCTTGCCGGCGACTACGAAGACTTCCTCTTTTCGCGCGGCGAACTGCCGTGGAGCGAAAACGACCCAAAGTGGATTAAGGCAAAGAACCTGAAGTTCGACGTGTTCGAGGGGCGGGAAGACCTGCGTCACGGCTTCTTCGCACACCTTGCGGAGATGCGCAGGCGCTTCGCCCCAGCCATCGAAAACGAAGATCCCGTAATTGCGGCGAATGCGCTGCTCGTCACGATCGACCGGGCGTGTTCGCTTCTGCGACGGCAGATGGACGCGCTCGGCGAGGAATTCCGCGAGCAAGGCGGCTTTACCGAGCATCTGACGAAAGTAAGGCTCGAGCATCGAAATGAAAGGGCCGCCGCAGACATAGATGCGCCGAAGTGTCCGAAGTGTGGCGGTCCGATGAGGAAGGTGATGGCAAAGAAAGGCACAAATGCAGGCAACCCGTTCTGGAGCTGCGTAGCCTACCCCAACTGCAACGGCACGAGAAAGTGGGAGTGGAAATGACACGCGACAGGCTGGGGCGACTGGCGACATGCGGCGCAGGTCGAAATGCCGAAATGTCGCCGCGCATGTCGCATGACGCACGTCGCTTGTCAAAACCATAATTCAACGCCTTAAGGGAAACTTAGTCATGACCAGTGAATCAAGCTACAAAAAGAGAAAGGGAGGGGACCGGAAGGTCTGTAAAAAGATGAAGAAGTCAGGTTTCAGCGCGGCAGCATCTGTAGTATGTGCACTCTTCTGTGCCATTGAGTCTGCGGCTGGCGGCGAAAGCGTTTCCGTCGGGCTGGCGGGAGACGTCGTTCTGGAAAAGTGCGGCGCGACGCTTGCGCCGAAGCTGTTCGACAAGTCGTGGTCCGCCTGCAAGGTGAAAGGCGGGTGGCATCCGCTCGACGACGGCTCGTATTCCTCCGAGCTCTGCGACAAGGATGGAGTAGTCGCCGCGGTCGTCGCGCGCCACTCGCTCGAAGGGGACAAGGCAAAGCTGAGCTGGACTTTCGACGTGCACAGGGACTGGGAGTCGGCCGCGATCGCCGTCTCGGTCGACTTCCCGACGTCCGCCTTCGGCGGCGGACGCGCCACGCTCGGCGACAAGGTCTTCGATCTTCCGTCAAAGAAGGGCGATAAGCCGTGGATCGGCGGCGCGACGTGCGCCGAGGCACGCGTCGAGGACGGAAAGGGCGGATGGTTCGCGCTCTCTTCCGGCGGCGCGCGCTGGATGATGCTGCAGGACAACCGCGAGTGGAAGATGGACGTCTTCACGCTGCGCATCCAGGCGGGTGACGCGAAGCTGAAGGCGGGCGAGCGCCGCACCGTGGAGCTTACGCTTTCCGCAGACGGAGGAGTCGGCGAGCTCGCGACCGGGCCCCTCGTCATTTCCGCCGGCGCGGGGTGGATTCCGCTGAGCGACACCACAGACGTCATCCCAGGTTCCGCCCTCGACTTCTCGAAGCTTGGCTGGATCGACGCGCCCGCCGGGAAGTACGGACGCGTCGTCGCGAGGGACGCGCATTTCGAGTTCGAGAAGAAGCCCGACGTGGCGCAGCGCTTCTACGGATGCAACCTGTGCTTCTCCGCGAACTTCCTTTCGGAGGACGAGGCGAATGCGCTCTGCTCGCGCATGGCGCGCCTCGGATACAACGCGCTCAGGATACACCACTACGAGCGCGACCTCTGCGACAGGAAGGACGGAACGACGATTCTCCCAGCGAAGATGGCGGAGCTCGACAACCTGCTGAACGCGTGCATCAAGAACGGAATATACCTCACCACCGACCTGTTCGTCTCGCGCGCGGTTCCGTGGCGCTCCATCGGAGTTGACCGCGACGGGGAGATCCCGATGGACAACTACAAGGACCTGGTTCTCTTCGACGAAGGCGCGTACTCCAACTACACCGCCTTCGCCCGCGCGTTCCTCGGGCATGTCAATCCGAAGACCGGACGCCGCTGGGCGGACGAGCCGGCGCTCGCGTTCCTCGCCCTCGTCAACGAAGGCAACGCCGGCAACCACGGCTACGCCTTCATGGAGAGCCAGCCTGCGCTGCGCGCGAAGTGGACCGAATGGCTCGCGAAGCGCAATGCCGAGTCGCCTGCGTTGTATGCGGACATAACCGAGAAGTTCCCCGCAAACGCATGGGAGAACACGCGCCAGAACTGCGCCTTCACGCTGTTCCTTGCGGACCTAGAGATTGAGTTCTGCGACAGGATGCGCAAGTTCCTCAAGGAGGAGATCAAAACCGACGTTCTTATCTCCGACATGTCGAGCTGGAAGAATCCCATCGCCTACCAGCTCGTGCGCACGCACTACGACTATGTCGACGACCATTTCTACGTCGACCATCCGCAGTTCATAGAACACGCATGGCGCCTTCCGTCGAAGTGCACGAACGCCAACCCCGTCCGCCGCGCGGACATGGGATTCGAGGGCGTCGCGCGCCATCGCCTTCTCGACAGGCCGTTCACGATTACGGAGTTCAACTATTCCGCGCCCGGGCAGTTCCGCGGCGTCGGCGGCATGATGCTCGGCGCGCAGGCCGCGCTGCAGGAGTACGACGGAATCTGGCGCTTCGCGTGGAGCCACTCGAAGGACGGCGTTCTCGAGCCGCGGCCAATAGGATACTTCGACGTCGCGCGCGATCCGCTGCAGCGCGCCACCGAGCGAGCGGTGCTTGCCCTCTACATGCGCCGCGACATGAAGCCGCTCGAATGGACGTTCGCGGTGAAGGTTCCGGAAGACACGGTGCGATCGAACTTCGACATCGGTCCGCACGCCGACGTCGGCGATATGCGATACGGATGGTTTGCGCGGTTCGGCACCTGGACGAGAGACGGCAAGCCTTCGTTTGCGGATGCGGTCGAGTATACGAAAGTAAGTTCTATGAAGCCCGGCGATTTTGTCAGTCTTATCTTCGAGCACGGGATGATGGCTGGGAACAGACAGGTCTCGTTCGATTCCAAATCGGGGTGGTTCGCCGTCCAGACGGAGCGGACGCAGGGCTTCTTCGTTGAGGAGGGGTCACGCGCGACAAAGGTCCTTGCTGCGAATGTTTACGGGGCGCCCGCCGCGGTCTGGGCCAGTTCGCTCGACAATCGTCCGCTGGAGCGCTCGCGTCGCATTCTCCTCACGCACGTGACGGATGTGCAGGACGAGGGGACGACGTATGCCGACGGACGCAGGACGGTCCTCCTCAAGTGGGGTCGCCTCCCGCATTTGATGCGCGCGGGGTGTGCGGAAATCACGCTGATGCTTGAGGGCTTTTCGTTCTCGCGTCCGAAGGTATACGCACTGCGATCCGACGGTTCGCGCCGCGGCGAGGTGGAGTCCGTGTTCAAGGCCGGCGCGCTCCGGTTCACGGCCGACACCGCTCGCGACCCCTCTGACGCGACGTTCCTCTACGAGATCGTCCGCTGAGTCCTATGGAGTGCGGAAAGATGTTTAAAGTCGTCGACTGCACTCGTTATGCGGAGGTTTTTTGATATAATATGCACTAGAACAAGACGGATATAGCGACTATAAAGTTTGGAGTGCATGAACTGAAACGAATCCAGGCCCAGATGGGAGCCGTTGGACGCAGGTGGCCTGCGGTCCTTGCGGTAGCGCTGTCCCTTTTCGCCTCCGCCGCGCCGGCAAGCACGGGATTCACCACCAAGGCGACTCTGTCGACGACGCAGAGCGGTCCGAAGCTCGCCAACGGAACGGTGTATTTCGTGCCGTCCGACGCGACGATCGACCGTCCGTCCGGCTCGACACTGAGCGCGATGTACGTGGACGACAACGCGACGGCCGTCATCTACATTCCGAAAAACGTGACGCTCACGGTGAGGGGTGGCAACGCGAGCGGCACGGAGAGCGCGGGCGCGGGCATCCGCCTCAACAACGGCTCGACGCTTATCGTCACCGGCGGCGGAAAGCTCAACGTCACCGGCGGCAACGCAGCGAACGGCGGCAACGGCGGCAACGGAACATCCGGCAGCTTCCGCAGCGGTCTCGATTACTGGACTGCCGGCTCGGGCGGCTCGGGCGGCAACGGCGGAGGCGGTGCTTCTGCTGCCATCGGCGGCATCGGCGGCAATGGCGGCAACGGCGGCAGCGGCGCAGGTTCTTGGGAAAACGAATGCCATTACTTTGACGCAAACGAATACACGGCGAACGGTTCAGGCGGCAACCCCGGCTCCGGAGCCGTAAACGGCACCGACGCGGGCTCGGTCTACATTCTCGGCACGGTCAACGTTGCGGCGACTGGAGGCGCGAAGGGTTCCGGCGGCAGCGGCGGTTCCGAGGGTCCCCGGGTTGACGAGCAACGGGATACATACTGGTTCATGTTCGGATATGGCGGCGGCGGAGGTGGTGGCGGCGGCGGACGTGCCGCCACATTCGCCATCGGCGGTGGTGGCGGCGGCGGTGGTGGCGGCGGCGGCGGCGGCGGCTCCGGCGGCAAGTTCGCCTATCCGAGAGGCCACGATCCGTCTTATCCGGACGGCGGAGGAGGCAGTGCGGGATCTGGCGGCGACAACAACTCCGGCAGTTCCGGCGGCGGTACGCAAAAGACGTCCTCGGTAGGGGTTTCGATTCATGCCGACAAGTCCGGCGGTGCGGGCGGAAGCGGCGGCGCGGCGGGTGAAAACGGATCTTCCGGAGCCATTTACAAGGACAGTGGAGTGACGATTTCCGGCACCTACCCATCTGCGAATTCGGCCACCTCCCATTCCGCCATAGAATACACGCTGACGTTCAAAGACGGCCAGCGCGTGAACGAATCGCACACGGCGCGCCTCGGCTACGCGTATCCGACCGCGCCGATTCCGCCGTCGCGCCCGGGCTGGACGTTCAACGGCTGGTTTACGGGGACGAACGGCGGCACGAAATACTACAACGCAGACGGCACGGCGACGGCCGAAGAGTGGGCGGACATCGGCAACCTCACGCTCTACGCCTCGTGGACGCTGACCGACCCTGACGCCGCCGCCTCGATTTGGATCAACAACGTACCCCTCGTCGCGGGCATATCGCAGACCGGCTCCGGCTGGGAATACGATGCGTCGATGGGCGTCGTGACGTTCAACAAGGCCTACGCGTTCACCGTCACGGGCAAGGACACGGCGGGCGAATTCAGCCTCTACGACGCCGTCGGCTGCATAGTCATAGCGTCGAATCTCGTGCTCAACACGTCCAACTCCCTGGGAAACTCCCCGTACTCGACGAGCAGCGGCAATAGATCGTCGCTGTTTCTCTTTGGCGAAAACTCGTTCACCGGCTGCACGAACCGTCCGGCGATCCACGTCCGCGAAGATTCGACGTTGCATATTGGCAGCTTCCTCGGCCTCTTCCCCCAGCCGGACGACTACGGCAAGATGTCGGCGACGGGCGGCGCGAACGCGTCGGCCATCGGCGGCGCGGTAGGCGACGTCTCCGGAACCGCGAAGCTGAATATCGAGGGCGGCACAATCGAGGCATACGGCGGAGAATATGGTTCCGGCATAGGGTCGGCGAAAGATGGCGGTTTTGGCTCGATCACCATTTCCGGAGGAAAAGTGACAGCCGTTGGCAAGGGAATCAGTTTTTCCGGCGGCGGCGCTGGCATCGGCGGCGGCGCTTCGCAGCCCGGCGGCGTCATCCGGATTACTGGTGGCGAGGTGACGGCCACTGGCGGCTATGGCGGCGCGGGTATCGGCGGCGGCAGCTCGGCGGCTGGCGGCAACATTTCCATTTCCGGTGGCACGGTCAATGCAACAGGCGGTCGTGTCGGCGCGGGAATTGGCGGCGGCGTCAACGGTAACGGCGGCACCATTGCGATTACGGGTGGCGCCGTGAGAGCGACGGGCGGCGATGGCGGCGCGGGTATCGGCGGCGGCGACTGCGGCGCCGGCGGGTCGATCACGATTTCCGACGGCGATGTTGTCGCAAGGGGAACGGGCTATGGTGCCGGCATCGGCGGCGGCAGAAACAAAATCGGCGGCACAATCACAATCACGGGCGGTCATGTAGACGCAGCCGGCGATGCGCTCGGCGCGGGCATCGGCGGCGGCAGCGGCTGCGTTCCGGGCACGATTTCCATTTCGGGAGGAATCGTCATGGCCGTCGGAGGAACGAACGGCTGCGCAGGCGTCGGCAGTGGCTACGAAGGCTACACCTACGCAGGCACTGGATCAATCAGCATTTCCGGCGGCACGATTTACGCTTCGGGCAGTCGCGAATCCCCAGATATCGGCCGCAGAAGCAACGAACATAATGTAATCGTGGTTTTCACCGGTGGCGCCATCTATGTTGACAAGGAAAAGGTTAAGCCCGATCCGAAAGACGGGTTCGAAAAAAGAGTCTTCCCCGTCGACCTCGACATAGGCCTCCCCAACAGCAAGGTGACGGAGTTCGAGCTGGGGACTCGTCGCAGCGGATTCGAGAACATCTATACCAACGACAGGGGCATCCTGCGCATCTGGCTGGCTTCTTCCATTTACAGCTATGGAATACGCATTACAATGGAGGATGGATCCGAGCATGTCTTCTGCTTCAAAGTCGGCACCGACGGTAAAGTGACATCGAGCGACTTCCTCATAGTGAATGAAGCGATCATAACGGGAGATGAAGACCTGCCCGGCACGGAGTGGACCTATACGAAAAGCACGAGCGTATTGGCTCTTCTCAATAACGCCACAGTCAGCGGCGTCTCCACGAACGGCACTTTCCGGATCGTCGTGGCAGACGACAGAGTCGCGAACCTTACGCTGAAGGACCTGACGATTGTCGCGCGCAGCGAGAAATACGCGTCCGCGGTTGTGGTGTCCAACTCTGCCTGCGCGGTCGCGCTCTCGGGCGACAACGTCATCGCGGCAAAGGGACAGTACGCGGCCGGAATCGAGGTCGCGTCCAATTCCGTAATGACGGTCGCCGGAGACGGAAACCTCGTCGCCTTCGGCGGCAAGAACGGCGCGGGCATCGGCTCGCGCGGCGGCTTTACGCCCCCCGGCAGGATTGTGATCGAGGGCGGTACAGTCGTTGCGCAGGGCGGCGAGAAGGCGGCGGGAATAGGCGGCGGCGTCTCGTCGAACCTGCTGGCGGACAACATAGAGATCACCGGTGGAAGGATCACCGCGACAGGAGGGGATGGCGCAGTAGGCATCGGGTCCGGACTCTCCCGCACGGCGGTCACCAACGGCGCGGTGAGGATTTCCGGCGGCACCATTCTCGCGGCGAGGGGAGGCGGCGTCGGCGCAAACGTCAGCGATTTCATCTTGAGCGGAAACGTCGTTACGCCGTCCGGCTACGACCAGGCGCTCTGCATCACTGGCGGGAGCGTCCACGGCGCGAACCTCGACGTGAGGCCGGAGCCAAAGGACGCCGACGGCAATCTCCTGAATTACCTTCTCTTCACGAACATGACGGCGGGCGCGGCGGTTTCGATCGCCTCGTCCGACATTCCCGCGACATACGGGATGAACGACGTCGTCGTTGACCCCTCGGGCTCCGTCTGCCTGTGGCTTCCGGTGACGAACGCTGTGCGCGTCGTGAGCCTGAACTGCGTTTATTTCACCGCGGGCGGCAGAACGAACAACGTGTTCAACACCGCATTCGGGTCGGCGGATCCGCCGGACAGCCGCAAGGATGGTCCGGTCACTTCCTGGCGCGTGACGCTGCCGCAGCTGGACCCGGGCGCGACGGTCGCGATTTCCGGAC
>JAEEOY010000201.1 GCA_016284515.1 Kiritimatiellia bacterium
GAGCTGGAGCGGTCCGGCTGTCGCCCTCGCGGGCTTTGGCTGCGCGTTCCTCGTGACGCTTCTCGACGCGCTCTGCACGGGTCAGGTCTATGTTCCCGTCCTCGCGCTCATCTCGCGCGAGCCGGGCGCGTGGCGCTCCTTCGCGCTCCTCGCCATCTACAATCTCGCGTTCATTGCGCCCCTCGTTGCTGTGTTTGTCCTCGCCTCGAAGACGACGGACGCATTCCAGATGGCGAAGTGGTCGTCGCGCAACGTCATCCCCGCGAAGGTCGCGCTGGGCGTCATGTTCGCGATACTCGGCGTGCTCGTCCTGCCCGGACTCGGCGCGTGGCTCGCGGAGCTTGTCGGGCGGGCGGTATGATGGCGGGGGGCTGAATTCGAAGCAGGAATAATCGTTATGAGTGCATCTATAGGCAGCAAGGAAATCTACAGGACGCTTCTTGATGAGATCAACAGCGGAAAGTACAAGCCGCTTGGGCGGTTTCCGAGCGAATCGCTCCTGGTGCGGCGTTTCAAGGTCTCCAGGGGAACGGTGCGCAGTGCGAAGAAGAAGCTTGAGGAGGCCGGGCTCATCTGCGCAAGCAGAGGCAGCGGTACGAGCGTCCTGCAGCCTGGCGACAACCGCAAGTCCATCGGGGTGCTGGTATCGGGATGCAGGAACACCGAGGTATTCCGCCGCATAGGCAAGGCCATATGTGCGATGGCAAGGGACAGTGGTCTGGACGTGGTTTACGAGGATGCGTCCAGCCTTGACGCCGAAAAGTCCGTGCCGCGGGCGATCGACTTCGCGAAGCGGCTCGTCGCGATGAAAGTCGCCGGCGTCGTAATGCAGCCCCTGGAGTTCATCCCAGGCGCGGCGGAGAAGAACATGGAGCTCCTTTCGATGTTCGACCGCGCGGGGATTCCTGTCGTCCTGCTGGACTGCGACGTGGTTCCGTCGCCCGGGCGGAGCGCCTACGACAAGGTCGGAATCGACAACCTGGCGGCCGGGCGGCTGGTCGGGGCGCATCTCGCGGAGTGCGGCGCGAAGTGCGTGCTATGCTGCGCGAATCCGAACTTCCCCGAAAGCGTGAGGGACCGGTTCGACGGGGTTGGGATGGCGTGCCCCTGCGTTATTGAGCTGGAAGCGGCGCCGGACGACACCAGGAAGCTGCGCCGATTGCTGGAGGAGCATCCGGAGGTCGATGCGGTCGTCTGCCAGAACGACGTGTACGCGATAGTCCTGATGGCGTCGCTGCGCAAGCTGAAGAGGAGGATACCGGACGACATCATGGTGGCGGGGTTCGACGGACTCAACTTCTCGAAGGTCAGCTCGCCGACGCTGACTACGATTGCTCAGCCGGTCGACGACATCGCGGAGGCAGCCTTCGACCGCATAGCGATGCGCATCGCGGGCCGCGCGCCAGCCCCTGCCGAGATCAGCCTTCCCTCGCCTCTCGTGGTCCAGAAGTCGACGGTCAAGAGGCATTGAAACCCGCACCGAGGCGTTCATCGATGGAATTTGGTATACTATTGCCCGCAACCGCATGACATACAACGCAGAAGGCAAGCGCACGTCGCTCGAAAACCTCCTATTCAGAAAGTAGCACGCTAAAGTAATTGGAACGCAATCGTTAAAGTTGATTCGCCGCGGCGCACGTAGGGGCGTGCGCCGCGGGTGGGGTGACGTCGGCGGACGTCAGCCGACGACGATTGCCGAGCGGGGGGTGGAGACGTAGGTCGCGCTGCCGCTTGTGCGGATGACGACGATGGAGACCTCCGTGCCGTCGGGAAGTGCGGAGAGCTCGTCGGGCCATGCGACCGAGATGAGATTCTCCCCGCAGCCCGTGACTGTGGCGGTCGCTTCAGCACCGTCGCCATAGGCGAACCTCACCGCGACGTCCGCGGCATTCTCGCCGAAGGTCGTGCCGTTGACGAGGACCGACTGCCCCTTGACGAGCCTTCCGCGCGCGGCGCCCGCCGAGGAGATCGCGAAGTCCACCACCGGGGTCTTGTCGTCCACGATGTTCATGAACGAGAAGTCGGACGCCGCAAGCGCCCACTTGACGCCCTTGATGAGGCGGATGTTAACCGAGTTCGCGCCCGTGATTCGTCCGTCTCCCGACACGGTGCCGTCGAGATAGAGGCGCCCGTGGAAGTAGCCGCCGAAGTTCACGGAGTTGCCGTCCTTGAACTCCTTGATCAGCTGCTCGCACAGCCCCGTCGCGATGCCGCTCGCGGCGGATGCCTTTATGCCGACGATGAGCCCGCGGTCGATCGCGTTCTCGATCACCGTCGTGAGGCTCTTGGTGGCGCTGCGGTCGACGATCGCGGGGACGTAGACCGTGGTGTTGTTGATGGGGTCGCGCTGGGCGCGGACCTCGTACCTGATTACGGGCTTTTCAGCCATGTTCATTTTCCTTTCTGTTTTCGTGCCTCTGCTTTTCTGCCGGACCGCGCCGCCAGAGGCGAAGCGGCGCGTTCCGGTGGTTGCGCACCCTGGGGGGTGGGGCGTTTCCGCTACCCCGGGGGATCGCGGGCCGCTACCCGTAGGGGTGTCGTCGCCGCACCCCCGGGGATGACGACTATTGCTCCGTAACGGAGACAGAACCGTTTTCTCCGCGTCGGACAGGAATACGGAACGAAAACAGCCG
>JAEEOY010000202.1 GCA_016284515.1 Kiritimatiellia bacterium
CCGCGAGCGGCGAATACGTGCTCGGCGCTCCGCAGTTGCCGAAGGTGTCGTTCGATGTCGGGAACGGGAAGCGGTTCACCGTCTTGGCGAAGAACCTCTCGCGCGAAAACAAGTACGTGAAGTCCGTATCGCTGAACGGCAAGGTTATGCCCGGCTTTAAGCTGAAGCATTCCGATATCGTCCGAGGTGGTCGGCTTGTGTTCGAAATGGACGACGGTGCCCGCTCCTGTCGCACGACGGCCATTAAAAATGCTATAATACCAGCATGGGAAAGACCGATGCCGGAAATCAGACGAAGTTCTCCGCCGTCTTCGCGGAGCTCCGTGGGAACATCCTCGGCGGGCGCTACGCCGAGGGAAAGTTCCCGAGCGAACGTGCGCTTATGAAGCGCTTCGGCGTCTCCCGCACGCTCGTGCGGCAGGTGATAGCTCGGCTGAAGGTCGAGGGACTGCTTGCGAGCCGTCAGGGGCAGGGCACGTTCATTCCGCAGAACGCGAAGCGGATGAACGAGCGCCTCGGCTTCATAATCCCGGGCGTGGGCCGCGAGGAGATTTTCTCGCCCATCTGCAAGCGGCTGATTTCCTATTCGGAGCGCAAGGGCTTCACGCCGATCTTCGCCGACCTAACGGCGGGTTCGCCGCGCGAGAGGCGAAGCCTCGTCAACGCTGCAGTCAAGGAATTCATCGCGGAGCGCGTCTCGGCGGTGGTGTACCAGCCTGTCGATTTTCTGGCGGACTCGCCGAAGACAAACGCGATGTTCCTCGAGCGGTTCAAAGAAGTGGAGATTCCGGTAGTCCTGCTCGACTACGATATCGTGCCGCGTCCGGAACGCAGTGCCTTCGATCTGATAGGAATCGACAATTACAACGCCGGATGGCGACTTGGGCGACACCTCGTCGAGAAGGGCGCGAAACGCATCGCGTTCATGATGCGCGACAACTGGGCCTTCAGTGTGATCGACCGCAGGGATGGGCTGCGCGCGGCCGCAGAGGAGGCCGGACTGAAGTTCGAAGTCACGAACGTGGAGCCGGACGATGCGAAGGGCATTGCGGGGTTGCTGAACAGGAAAGCGGCGCCGGATGCGGTGGCATGCGGAAACGACCAGCTTGCCTTTGCGCTTCTGAAGACGCTTCGCGCGGCAGACGTGAAGGTTCCTGATGACGTCATGGTGGCGGGTTTCGACGACGCGCAGTATGCAGTGCGCGCCGATCCACCTCTTACGACGATTCACCAGCCGTCCGACGCGCTCGCGCGATCCCTGTTCGAGATACTCATGCTCCGCATCAGGAATCCCAATCTGCCCGCCGTCGCAATGTACCATGACGCATGGCTTGTTCCGCGCGCATCCACGGCGCGGCAGTGCGAGATGCGCCGCGCGGACGCATAGTGCAGGGCGAGTTCGCGTTCGGCCCCTGATCTCCGGCTCCGCGATGGTGGGACGTATCATGTTCTATCATATTGTTTCCAATGCTCGAAGGGGTGAAGTTCGGATAATGGAATGTGGTATAATATGTGGCATGGATAGCAAAGGGTCGAAATCGTTTCTTGCGGTGGTTGCCGCTTCGGTTCTCTCGCTTGCCGCTACGGCTGGCGAGGACGAGGTGTTGCTTGACGTAGCCACGAACTACGCGCAGAACGTCAGCCATGCACGCTGCCTGACGGCGGCGGAGGCGAAAAAGACGGTCGACGAGGTCTTTGCCAAGACCCCAGTCTATCAGAAGCCCGGACGCGCCGAGCGCGTCAAGCGGCTGATCGACGACGGCATGGCGACGCTAGTTCGGTACGAGGCAGACAGGGAGAGGGGTGATGCCGAGAGCGCAGACAAATCCATTAAGCGAAAAACCGTCTACAAGCTATTTAAGAAGTGGATGGAAACGGAACTGCCGGAGAACGATGGCGGCAAGGCGTGCATCCATGATCGTCGCGGCGCAGGGACGGACGGCGACGAGGTTGCGGTCTATGCGGATGGAACAATCGAGACTTCGTATGGGTGGTTGCGCGAAGGCGACTTCATCAATCTGTTTGGCGCGGCGGAGTCGCTTGAACTGGCCGCCGGAGCACCGACCAACGCCGAAGAGGTCGTTGTCGTGGCGGATGTCGAGATTGTCGATCTTGCGTCGCTCGCGAATCTGGCCCATGTCGAGCCGGAACATGGACTCCCCGGCGAGGAGGATGCCTGCTTCGAGCATTCTGTGTGCGCCACTTACAACGTCGACATGCGCGTCAGGGAGGTCCGGCGCGGGAAGTGTCCGTTTCGCAGGTTCTGCTTTTCCGCGGTTCACGACGCGGTGAACGCTTCGGCAACGGGGGATTGGCTGTTCTTCCGCGGGATGACGCTTGAAGTCGGGCTTGCCCGCGTGGACGGCAAACTGAAGATCAACCGATTCGAACCCGTGTTTCCGTATCCGCCCTATTCAAAGGAGGGAATCAGAATCTTCAGGAAGGATTCTGACTGCGAATCGCCGTTTCGAACTGTAACGGGGCTGATCCCAGCTGATGCGCGCGAGTACATCAACTGGCGTGGACTGGAAGACGGCATCAGCGGCAGCCTCGTCGCATTGCAGTACGGCGATCGCGAACTGGCGCTGTTCGCGTCGACGACAAACCTAATCGAGGGTCTTTACGGAATCTTTCCGGACTATGGGCCGTCCGTGAAGATTACGGTGTATGGAGACGGCGAGTCCAACTTCGACTATTGGCGGAACGCCTGGTTTGCGGAATCTGCCGTGACCATAAGGTCCCTTGGCGAAGATGACGGATTCGTACGCACCAAGGGAGCCAAGACCGTCGCGGCGGGAACCTGCCCAGATCTTGATACGCTCACGAAAGAGCTGTCTTCGATCGGATTTGCGGATGTCGCCGGG
>JAEEOY010000203.1 GCA_016284515.1 Kiritimatiellia bacterium
GGTGGCGCAGCCGCGCGTTCTGGCTCGTATGGGCAGGATATCTCGCATTCGTGGCGGAGTCCGCATTGCTTGCGACGTTGCTCGTATTTCTGCTGTCGCCGCTGAACAATCTGAACAATCTGCTGGAAGGGTTGCGGCTGTGAAACGTCCAACGAAAATTATCATTGGCGCATTTGCCGCCGTTGTCGCCGCATGGGGCGCCGCCTCGCTCTACTTCACTGTCGCCGGACGCGACTCGTCGGGCGACTGCCTCTGCGAATACCTGCCGCCAAATCTCGACCTTGCGCCGGAGGAGAACGCATATGCCGCGATAAAGGCTTTCGCTGAGAATCTTCCGACGAATAACGCGACGCTGCTCGCGATCGACTACCGGCTTCGCAAGGCCTACCTCGACGGCGAGACAAACAGACTCGACCTTGCGGACGCCGCGCGCGAGTATCTTGCGGCGGAGGCTCCGACGATTGCGGCGGCGAAGGCCATTCTATCCTCGCGCGGAATCGTCGTGGAACAGAATGAGGTGCTTGATGCCGGTGGGCGGTTCTGCACGCTAATGCGCATCGGCAACATCTACAAGGTGAAAGCCACATACGAGGCGTCGAGCGTCGACCTCGCTACCGGGCGCGCTTCCCTGATGGAACTGCACGATGTCGGGCGCTTTCTTATGGATGCAGACTCGCTTGCCTACGGAATCTCTGCCCTCATAGGCGAGGGGCTTTGCAACATCGCGATCTATGCGGCCGCAAATCCGCTCTTTGCGCCGGAAGAAGACGAGGCGTGGCGCGTCCGTCTACGCGACCTCGCGCGCGCAGACATTGCGGACGACGCGGAGCGCTGGAAGAGGATTGCTCGCCGCTCGTTCGCAGGATACACCCGAGCTGAAGTGGAAGCTGACGCAAAGAACCAGCAGAATCTTCTCGGCGCCATGTATGGCAAGACATTGGGAGATCTGCTTCGCTTGGGAAGCGATATGTCCGCGCGGTCCCGTCTGATTGAGGATCCTTGGAGCGACACGGAACGCGATTTCCTCTTCGTCTTGCTGATGGCATGTCCTGGGTACTCGTCCTACTGCTTCCAGCCGAACCGGATACTTGACGCGCATCGAGTCGAGACGGACCGGTTCTGCCGCAAGGTCGACGAGGGAACATACGACATGTCCTATGCCCAGGAGCTGCACGCCGGACTAATGGCCAGCGATGTCGGCACCAGTCCGCTGTTGCGCAACTTCCTCGGACAAAAGAAGATGCCGGGCAGAAACGACAGTTATGCCACGCTCTTTGAGAGGCGTTTTAAGTCGCGTTCCTTCATTGCGGTTCTTGCGTGCCGGTCCTATCGCGCGAAGCACGGCACTTTGCCTGCCTCGCTTGACGAGCTCGTCCCGGAGTTCCTCGACGAGGTGCCGCGCGATCCGTACGACGGCGAGAAGCTGCGCTGGAATGCGGAGAAGGGCTACTTCTGGACAAAGGGCAGAAACGGAGACTTCGACGGCGTAGTTGAATTCTATCCGGATGGGAAGCCGCGCTGGAAGAACAGGAACTACCACTGGGCCCAGCTCGTGAATCTTTAGCCTCCAGCGTCGCATTTGCCGCGGATTTGGTATAATGTGCGGTACAGAAGGATTTGACGATGGTTCTAAGGCATAGAGATCGGGAGCTTCTGCGGTTCGAGTGGGTCGAGCCGCAGGGCGTTCGCGTCGTCTCCGTCAACGAGGCGCTGGCCGACCCTCGGTTTGCGGATATCTTCTTCTTTGATGCCGTAATCTTCAACACTGACCGGCACATGGGCAACTTTGGCTATCTCGTCGACAACGATACAAACGAGATTGTCGGAGCTGCGCCCATATTCGATAACGGCTACGGATTGTTTTCCCTTGCGCTTGACAGAAGGGGGGATTCGCATGACGAGTTCTGTGATCTGCGAAAGTTTGTTTCTCGCGTAAATCCCGCTCTTTATGTGAAGTGGCTTGGCTTCCCGGGCGGATTAACGAAGAAGATGAAGGAGCGTCTGGATGGATTGCGGGGCTTTCGCATAAAGCGTCACCCACGATACAATCTGCCCGTGCGACGCATTGAGGCAATAGAGGACTTTACACAGAAACGCATTCGCGAAATTTGCGAATATGGTGCTAAAGCGGATGATTTTCTTGCAATACAAGCTGACGAGTGCACTGTAAATCGCGCGCAAGACTCTGTTCAGTGCACTCATAATTCAGATTCTCTGTCTGAGCAGATAAAGCAGAATATGCGGGCAGATCCATTCATTACGAAAATGGAACTTGCCGATCTTCTTCAGATATCGCCTCGATGGGTTGCCCGCAAGATGAAGGACCTTCAGGCGTCCGGCGAAATCCGCCGCGTCGGCGCCGACAAGAACGGCCACTGGGAGGTCGTAGGATGAAATGAACGGAGCGGACAGAAGGACTTTGTGCGTCTGCGGCACGGGTGTGGTGACATTTCGGCTCTGCAGATGCATTAACAATAGATGGAAGCAACGTTATTGCAAACGATTCAACAAGGAGAAAGCATAATATGAAGAAGATTGTAATGGTGACAGCTGCATTCGCCACGCTTGCCGTGGCGAATGTGATTCGTGCGGAGGAGCCGACGAAATCGGAGGATGCTCCGCAGAAAGCGGAAACCTCTGCGCAGAAGCCGGAGGATGCTGAAATCACCGCGCTTCGTGCGAAGGTTGCGGCGCGCGCGAAGGCCGACGTTGACGAGTACGGACGCGACGGCGTGCGCGCCATCGAGATGGCGTACCGCGCATATTCCAGAAGCAAGGACGTGGACAACGAACATCTTAGGACGCTGATAGAGAAGTATCCGAAGGCCAACCGCACCGGCTGCGCCGTGATGTATGCTGGACAGCGCGCGCAGGGATCGGACGACGGCAAGTGGTTCCGCCTCGCTATGGAGAAGTATGCCGACTGCATGTACGGTGACGGTGTGCAGGTCGGGGCCTACGCAAGGCTGTATCTTGCTGGCTATCTTGAGTCCAAGGGCAAGAAGGACGAGGCGAAGAAGCTCCGCGACGAGATACTGAAGCTCTATCCCGACGCCCGCACTCACCGCGGCCGCAGGATGTCCGAATTTCTCGATTCCGGCAAGTAGCCTCCGCGGCGCATCCGCCGCTGGGTTGGCATGGTGTTGCTTTGAAAGTTTTGAAAAGATGAAACGGATTGCGACATGCGACGGGGTTGAGATCGAACGCGGGGCGGAGAACGGAGAGCCGTTTGTTCGCGTCACATTCGGTCACTGGAGTGCGGCCTGCATATTCTTGATGCTCTGGCTCGCCTTCTGGTCGTTCGGCTGCTACAAGCTTGCCGTCGACATTGTCACAAAGCCGTTCAGCTTCAAGCTGGTCCTTGCCGCGCTGCCGTTTTTCGGTTTCGAGATATTTGTCGCCAGCATGATTCTGCTGATGATTTTCGGGAGGACGGTCTTCACCTTCCGGCGTGAGGGAGGAACGAGGTTCACAGGCGTCGGACGATTCGGCTTCACGAAGGAGTTTTCGTTTCCCATAAAGGGTGAAATCTCCACTGACGAAGTAGTGTGCCACAGGAGCAAGGGCGGGACCTACACTGCGTATCGCCTCATCGTCAAGACGCAGTTCGACCTCGACGGGCCTCGCGTGATATACGATTCGACCGATGGCGACATCATCTACACCCTCTGCAAGGTCGCGAAGGAAGTCGCCGTCACTGCGGGCGCGCCAAAGCCCGCGGGAAAGAGCGCTGACGAGCTTGCCGCTGAAGAAGCTGGGATCGAGCGCCGCGACTTCACGCTGCTCGCCGGGCGGCCTCCGAGGGGAATGTCCATTTCGCGAGACCTAGAAGGGCGGATATCCGTCGTTCTGCGCCGCGTAAGGTGGCTGCTGGCGATTGTTCTTGTCGCTGTGATGACATTCTTCACCTGGATGGTCTGGTTCAAGTTTACAGACATACCGCTTCCGGCGAAAATAGCCTTCGCTTTCGTGATGCTTTTTCCGTTCGCGCAGCTTCTCTTCGCGCTCTTCGGAAAGCGCACGATGACGCTCGACCACGGATACGGCACAACTTTTGTCGGAGTCGGCCCTTTGGGTGCGCGCCAGCGGTTTGAATACGGCGGGCCTTTTGACGTCAAGGTCTGCAAAAGTAGTAGATGGATAAACAACGAGCAGATGAACGAGCTTGTCATCGCCAAGCCAGGCGGGTCGCCGCAGAGGATCTGTACAACATGGCCGAACGACGTGAAGCCCTATCTCGCCGCGTTCCTCCGCCACCCCGGGGCCGCCGCAGTCGGCATGGCGGTGAAATGACCCTCCGCGGCGCATCCGCCGCGGATTTTGGTATAATGTGCGGGCATGGCAGAAGTGGTTAAGAGCCAGGGGCGGTTGTTATGGACACGATAACTCCAGAGATGAGGTCGAAGGTGATGTCGGCGATACATTCGCGCGACACGTTGCCGGAGATGCGCGTACGGAAGATGCTGTGGGCGAACGGATACCGCTTCCGCGTCTGCGACAAGCGCATCGTGGGCCATCCGGACATCGTGGTTCCCAAGTGCCGCACGCTCATTGAGGTGCGCGGGTGCTTCTGGCACCAGCATGGCTGGGAGTGGGATGGGCGCAAGCTCGTGCAGACCTCGATCTGCCCGACGGCAACGCGCCCGAAGTCCAACCGCGCGTTCTGGAACGCCAAGTTCCGCCGCAACGTCTGCCGCGACGCGGAGCACGAGAAGGCGTGGGCTGCGGATGGCTGGAACCTCATCGTCGTGTGGGAATGCGCCCTCAAGACGGAGAAAGAGCGCGAAAAGACCTTTGCCTTCATCCTCCGCCACCTCAAAGAAAATGAAATACACTGAGGATGTTGCCAATGATGGCATATCCGCGCTCAACGCCGGGAAGCACGGTTTTTGGTATAATATCGCCGTGATGTAGGGAGAGCGAGATATTGTGAAATTCAACTGGAACCAATCAGGAATGCCCGTGTCGCTCGTCAGCCGCTTGGGCAGAAAAAGCACGGTCGCCGAGTTCAAGTCGGTTCTGAACGACGCCCAGAACCAGGTCTTGGTGTCGGTGGACGCGGAGGCTATGGCGAATGACCTCGTGGAGTCAGGCGGCAGGGAGTATGTTGAGATGGTGCGGGCGCTGTCAACGGATCTGGCGAACGCACGCAAGGAACTTGAATCCGCGAACCAGCGATACGAACGGCTCGTAGCGAACCTTAGGCAGCGGGGAATCAGTCTCGACGCGGACCCGCCGCCTCGGCAGGAAACGCAAGCGGCTCCAGTCCAAGAGCCCGCGCCAGCGGCGGATGAACCTGATGACTGGGAGACATGGGATCGGCGCTTCAAGGCTTTGCTGGGCTGATCTCGATGACGAGCGGCTTTTGGGAGGGAGGAAGTAGATGATAGAAGGCGCGATGGAAAAACCGATTGATGAGATACGGTATCCGAACGTCGCGAAACAGACACGGCGGCTCATGATACTTGCGACTGTTGAGTTCGTGGCTCTGATCGTGGTTCTTGTGGCAGTGGAAAAGCTAATGCCTTTGGACGCAGGACCCCACCACG
>JAEEOY010000204.1 GCA_016284515.1 Kiritimatiellia bacterium
CTCGGCTATTAGCACACCGCGGTGAACAACGCCTTCCGCGCAGAGCTAGGAACGAGCGTCCACCAGGAGATACTCCGCAGAAGGCTCGCGCTCGCGTGCAGGCTGCTGAAGGAGACGGACCGTTCCGCGGCAAAGATTGCGACGGACTCGGGATTCCTGAATCCGCAGTACTTCTCCCGCGCCTTCTCGTCCGCGTTCGGCACGACGCCGGATGCGTGGCGGCGGAAGTTCAGTCGGCCCGCTCGATGACGAGCACCCAGTCGAGGAGTTCGCCGGGGGCGGGCGGCTCGAAGGTCTTGCGTGCGAGACGCGCAAACGACGTCCAGTCGGAGTAGCTTCCGTCGCGCGGATTCATCCACGCGAAGCGAAACTTCTCTCCCTTGAGCTGCGAAAGGTCGAGCTCGAAGGCGCGCCCCACAGGCGCGTAGACGAACGCGTAGCTCCCTTCGGAGTCCCTCGTGGCGGCAAAGCGCCTCGTGCCCGCGCCCGGCAGGATCGACGCACCGTGCGGATGCGGCACGATCATCTCCGGAGCAGGAACGCGCGTGAAATACGGATGCGAGAGAACGAGATCCTTTGCGAAGCGCATCTGCGCCGCGCCCGGATCGTCGATTGCGATGTGCCACGGAACGAGCGGACGGTTCTTGCCCTCGGGATCGTAGACAGCCGCCGCCTTGGAACCGTGCATCTGCCAGACGGAGTGGTGTCCGTAGGTGTGTCCGCACGCCCCGTTGAAGACATCCCAGTAGAGAGCGCGCCTGACGTCCGCCGCCACGGTGTGACCGAGGTCGTCGGGGCGAAACGCGACGGGATGCGATTCATAGACGGGCTCGCCGTCGATGACGGGCTTCACGGGGTCGGTGCGACGCCAGTCGCGCAGAGTGTTCTCGTACCTCGCGTAGTCGATCTCGTGTCCGTTCTGCCACATGTTGAAATCAAGCCACTCCTCAGTGTGGAAGTCCTGCGACGAGCCGCATCCTCCGCGCGGATGCACCGTGACGAGATGCTTGCCTCCGTCGCCGTCCTTAAGTCCGGCCGCGAACGCGCGCATCATCTCCGCATCGCCCTTTCCGCCGAAGTCGCGGTCTCCGCCGAGAACCCATATGACGGACTTGTCGCGGTAGCGCGAGGCGAGCCACGCGGCATACGCGCGCGCGGTCTCGGGAGTGAAGATGCAGCTCTCCTTCCACCACCTGCCCCAGGTCGGCAGAAGCGCGACGTATATGCCGCGCTCGTTCGCTGCGTCGATCACGAAGTCCACGTGGTCCCAGTAGTCGTTGCCAGGTCCGTCCTTCACCGCCGGAACAGGAGTCTTCGCGTCGACGAACGGAAGGAATCCGTACGGATTCGGCGCGCCCACGCCGTCCTCCTCCGCAATCGCCACGGCCTGCACGGCGTTGTAGCCGAGCTTCGCGCGGTTGTCGAGATAGCGCAGCGCCTCCTCGCGGTCAAGTCGGTGGAACAGCTCCCACGCCGTGTCGGCGAGGTAGAAGAACGGACTCCCGTCCTCCTTCGCGAGGAAGTGGTGGTTGTCGCTGACCTTGAGCAGCGGAAGCGGGTCCCCTATGCACGACGCGACGGCTGCTGCCGCCGCGAAAAGAGAAAGCAGTTTCGTGTTCATGTCAAAATTCTACCATATGCCGGCGCGCTTGGCAAATCGGCGTTCAGTTCTCTGCGACAAGCCCAGAGATGGCGCTTTCGTACGGCGCGTCCTGCCACGCGAGGAGCATCTCCTCCAGCGAATCGGCGCCGGACTCCTCCTCCGCGCCGTCCGCGGCGCGCAGCAGGTCTATGACGGACGCCACAGTCGCCTCCGGAGTCGGAGCTTGCGACGGCACAACAAGAACGGCGAAAGCGCACGCGGCGGCGACGCAGGCCGCGGCGAGCGAGGCGCCCCAGCGGCGCATGCGCGAACGCCGCGCGGCGGCGAGCTTGAACGACTCGGCCTCGGCGGCGCGCAGGATTTCTTCCATGCGCGGCGTCTCGCGAGGAACGTCGCCTTCGAGGCGATCCCTCAGAAAATCAAGTAGTTCCCTGTCTTCGTTCATTTCTTTTCCCCCAGCATTTCCCTAAGCCTGAGCGTGGCCGTCCTCATCCAAGTCAGCGCGGTTCCGAGCGGCACGTCCAGCTCGGCGGCGATCTCCTTGAACGAAAGATCGCCCTCTATTCTCATCAGCAGCACCTGCCGCGGACCTTCCGGAAGCGAGCGCACCGCGCGGCGCACGTCTTCGGAAGTCGCCTTCGACTCGAACCTCTCGTTCGGAGCCGGACCCTCGGCGGCCGAGCTCGCCGCGACCGCCGCGCCCTCGCCGTCCTCCGCGTCGAGGCTCACCGTGCGCCCGCCGCGCCGGATGCGGTCAAGCGCCACGGATCGCGCCACGGTGGCGAGGTAGGACTTGACCTTGCCCCCGCGGTAGGACGAAGCGGAACGGATGACCTTGACCCAGGTCTCCTGGAACGCGTCGTCCGCATCCGCCGCCGCCGGCAGGAGCGAGCGCAGCAGCGCCTGCATCCACACCGTGTGGCGGCGGACGAGCGCCGCGAGCGACTTGACGTCGCCGCGGCGCGAGTAGGCGAAGAGGAGCTCGCTGTCCTCTTCCATCGAGATCACTCGGCCTCGGGAGCGGGAGCGGGCTTGTCGCCGCCCTTGGGCCCGCGGCGCGGACCGCGCTCGCCGTTGGGACCGCCGCGACGAGGACCGCGGTCGCCGCGCGCCTCGAACATCTGCTTCATCTCCTCGTGGGCCTTCGCGATCTGCTCGGGCGTGAGGATCGACTTGACCGCGATCACGCGCTTCGCCTGCTCCTTCGCCATCTCCTTGCGGAGCTCGAAGACCTCGTCGATGGCCTTCATCACGGCCGCCTCGTCGATCTTCTCTGCCTTCATGAGCTCAAGCTGCTTCATCGTCGCCTCGCGGACCTTCTTCTGGTTCTCGCGGCTGGCGGCGTTCGGCTTGTTGACCTCCTTGAGCTTCGCCTGCTGCTCCTCGGTGAGGCCGAGCTTCTCGGCGGCCTTGGGATTCGACACCGCGCGGACGATCGGATCCATCATCGGACCGCCCATCATCCCCGGGCCCATCCCGCCGCGGCGACCGCCCTCGCGGGGCGCCCCGCCTTCGGGAGCTTGCGCAAAAGCCGCGCACGCGAGCGCAGCGACAACCGTCATCATCAGACTCTTCATTTTTTCCTTTTCCTTTCGCGGCATCCCCGCCGCATTCGCAGCCGCCACCATGGCGCCTACGTATATATAGACGAAGCAGGCGACCAATTTATTTTAGCAAATTTTCGTCCGCTAAGGGCGCTCGTCCGCTACGGGCGCTCGTCGCGGGGATGGTTGCTTGCCAGTGATTCGCTGCCTTGCTGGCGCAAGGCCCGGTGCAAAACCATGGTGCGACATCGATTTCGCGGTCTTTTACCTTTTTGCCTGTGCCGCCAAGCCTCTCGGCAAAAAGGGCGACGCGACGAAATCGGGTCGCCCTCATGGCTTTGCACCGTCGCTCATCATGCTGCGCAACCACCCCGCGCCTCACACCCTCCGCTTAATTCAGGGCTTTGCTCATTTGTGAATCGGTCATCAACGACAGTCCTTCGTTTGCAATGTAATTCCAGCGCGAGCTTTGACTGGGGGAAGCGCCGTCCCGGCGCTTCGGACTCTCCTCGCGCTCGTCGCGGGGCTCGCCCGAACCGTCAATTGGTGGCAACCCGCCGACATGGCTCTGCGACCGTCAATCCTACACACCGCTTGTCGCTTACGCTTACAAGTTCACCACCGTTTATGAAATACACCGCAGCCACGTCGGGCCACCAATTTCCTCTCGTGCGCCCCCGCGCCTCACGCCCTCCGCTTGAATTCATGGCTTCGCTCATTTGTGAATCAGCCATGAATGACAGGCCTTCGTTGGCGAAGTAATTCCAGCGCAAGCTCTAACTGGGGGAAGCGCCGTCTCGGCGCTTCTTAGGGGGTCCGTCGCTCCGCGACGGACATTCACTCCGCCTCTATCGGCGCGTCACTTACCCATACCTTGTAGAAGCCCTGCGCGCCCCCCTGCTTCGGCGCGACAACCGTATCGCCCGCCCTCGCCGGCTCCGCGCGCTCGGCCGCCTCAGCGCCTAAATTGTCGCCGCCGAATCCGCCGCATAGTAAAGCTCCGGCACAACCTCGACCTGGTATGGCGCGCCGCTACGGCAGCACAACCTCAACCTTGAAGAACCGGATATCCGCCTTGTTTTCCTCGGTCACCGTCTGCCACTCGCCCGCGCCCTCCAACGTTCTCTTGCCCTTGATAACTGGCTGCGCGCCCTCGACGTTCCACTTCGACTGAGGCGGCGATATCGTTATCGCTTCAAAGTCCGGCGTGCCGTCCGCCTTCATCGGAAACGCCGTGATCTTCAGCGAATCGTCCTTGTCGTTCGGATCGGCTCCTATGACATAGCTCTCCCAGACCTTGTGTCCGTTCGCGCCCGTCTCCTTCGCCGCCGCCTCGTATGCGTCATACTCGTCGACGATCTCGGGATCGTGTCCGAGCAGCCACGCATACGGCACGTGCACATCCGTTGTCTGCGTCTCGGTAAGGTCCGACACCCATCCGTATCCCGCCACCCACGCGGCATCCTCCCCTTCACTCTCGGCATCGTCTTTCACATACCGCCATTCGACCGTATGCTCTCCGTCGCCTTCGATACGCACGGACTCGTTTGTCCACGCCTTTTCGCCATCGAGCCACCTGACCGCCGTGCCGTCAACCACCAGCTCGACGTGGTCCCACTCAAAGTATCCGCCCGGATCCTCCTCGCACGACGTCCGCCACGAGAACGTCAACGTTCCCGGGCCCACAACCGTCGTCTCAAGGACGGAACTCTGATTGTGCGTAATCGCCCCAGACTTCATCGCCTCGCCGTTCGGCGCCGTTGCGTCAACGACTCGCGCCCACCCAGGGACGCCATTTGTTCCTGTCGTAAACGCATGGTCCGCCTTGCCCATTGTGTCGCCGATGCCCCACACCTTGACGATCTCATGCGAAGCCACCGCCGAGTCTAGGTAGTCCACGTTCACGGCATACGCCTTCACAATGCAGCTCTCCGTCACGTATATCGGGCCCGCGTACACCGCGGAGCTGCCGTCCGGCTCGCTGCCATCCAGCGTGTAGAGGATGGTCGCGCCCTCAGTCGCGCAGGTGATGATGACCTTCGTCTTCGATCCCGTGAACGAGGCCGCCGCATCGATTACCGGCGTTGCCACGTTCTCCCACACGCGCGTCAGGCTCGCCGTCACGACGGACGACTCGAAAAACTCGTCGCTGAACACCTTGGCGCGCAGCTCGACCGAATCGCTGAACGCGAACGGCCCTTCGTATATCGGGCTCTCCGCCGTCGGATCGGTTCCGTCAAGCGTGTAGCGAAGCACACCGTCATTGTTCCATCTTATCGACACTACCTGGTTCGAGTGCGCGAACTCCGCGCCGTCAGCCAGCGAGAAGACGGGATCGACGCACCGCCCAGGCGCATACTCCGCCACGACGATCTCGCTCAGCATCCCGTTCTTCTCCGCGACCGCCTTCACCGTAGTCCTGGCGTTGACGCGGAAGCGCCGATACACGGGACTCTCCACAGTCGGATCGGTTCCGTCCGTTGTGTAGTGGATCGTCGCGCCCTCCGCCGGACAAGACATCGTCACCGTAAGCGAAGTCCCGAACGTCGTCCCGCTTGTAGGGGTTATTTCTGGGTTCGCTGGCTCCACAAAGAATGTTGCTGTCAATGTTTCACCAATCTGCTCATCTCCAGACATCACCTTATGTGTTAATGTGTATAAACCATTGTGTACTGGCATCCAATCGACAAAACCTGATCCTGTAGTGGCCTGTATTATCTCATCATCAACAGCAACAACCACATACGCCTCAGGCACCGTTGTTTCCACCCAACTGGTAGAATAACGAATCTTCTCTGTACCAGACGCTACGCGTGTGCCATGAGACAAATCAACGCTTTCTACCCCACTACTACAAGAGCACAAAGTCCCCGCAGAGTCTAGGCAAGGTAATGTTCTGAAAAGGCGGAAGCCGCGATTGTTGTAGCTAGTCTTTGATGGCTCTCTACCTTCTCGAATAGATGAAGTGCATTTGTCCGCCACTGTAACCCAGCTAGCACCGCGAACAACTCGATTCGACCCCAACGAAGGGCCAACAGGATCAGTACCGTCGTCCAATTCTCCATGCCAATCAAGACACCACTCCCAAACATTGCCACTCATGTCATACAATCCCCACGCGTTCGCGATCTTCAACCCAACCTTATGAGACGTCCGACTTGAGTTGTTGGAACACCAAGCATAATCGTCAGCCATCGAATCGCCCCAGTAGCATGGTGTTGTCGTTCCCGCACGGCATGCATACTCCCATTGTGCCTCTGTAGGCAAATCAAAATCCAGTCCAGTCCGTGCACGCAGCATTCCAACGAATGATGACGAATCCACAGCAGATGACGCTGGCCATTCCGCGCCATTGGACAAGCCCCGAATGTCATTATATGATACATGGTAGACAGGGTATGTGGCTCCTCTGCCATAATCCGCCATTGGCCTGCCCCCTGTCACCAACTCATATTGTCTCTGCGTAACCTCAAAAATGCCGCAGTAGAACGGTTTTGTGAGCGTGATACTATACTGCCCACACATCATAAATGAGCCAGGCTCGATTCGGCGAAGGACAAGCTGTGTCGTCTTGTACGTGTCCACATTGAATCCCCCTGCCGGAGGGTCTGCTAAATACGTGACAGGGTATGATGATGCGTTTGATCCCGCAGAAAAATCAACCACGCAATATGTCGCCGGCACCGCGTCGCACAAAACCTTGAACACGACATTTGTTGACTTAAGAGATAGCCCTTCAGCGTCCATATCCCATACAATCACATGCGTTCCTTCTGCAAGCCCAATCTCACCCGACAAGTTCGTTGCCGTATATGTCTCTCCCAAGTCATTATCTGTCGCAGTCACTTTGAACGACGTGATCAAACCTCTTTCCTTAGCCTCTGCTTCAATATCACCTATAACCGTATATGATATATCAACCTTCCCATTCCATGGATAGCGTTGTTGTGCCGTAACACCAGTAATCGTCGGCGTCACGGCCAAAACCGTCATAGAAAGGCCAATCAACAAAAAGCACATCATTACGGCCCAACAATGCTGCTTATTCGACAACAAGTGCTTCAGCATCACAACTCGTCCTCTCTCCCGCGGCTCTACCGACTTAGGCACGCCGCATAGAGACGCGAGAAATAGAACGTGGCGTGCCTGTAAATCCATGTCTCACCTGAGGCACCGCCAAGCGCCTTAAACTAAACACGAATTGAAGACACGCCACGTGTGATTGCACACGCAGCGCATCTCACATATTCAGCTTAGTTCACGAAAATTTGGCGGTTTTCAGGTGAAGCCAAATACGCAAGATTGCGTACGTCAGCGGATGTTGCCATCCGCCCTTGGCGGACTCCGCGTCTTGCGTGCCACCGATCCCGGGCCGTCATGCGCCCGGGAGTATGGGAAAGATCAAGTTGTCACGCGGTCACCCGCAAGACAAGAGAATTATAACACACCGCGCTTCGAAATAGCAAGCACGGGATTTTTGAAATTTTCGGCCCCTCAAGACCGCGAGGAAGACTACGAAAGTCGCAGAACCGCCATTTACGGGCTATAGTCCGCGTTCTTCTTTTAAAAGACCATACAAATATTCTGACCCCTCAAGATAAAGACCTGTCTCAACATCCTGCAGCTTTTCATGCAATTGCGAGTGGTAGACAATCTCCATTGCTTTTTGAATTGGCTTACCCTCTCGCTCCACAATCATGGATACAAGATCCTGTGTCGCGTATTCTATGAGCTGCTTCTGTTTAACGGACATCGTCCACCCCCACGAATTCAAGCGCTGCAACAGCAGCTGGAGTATGGAAGGAATACTGTACTGTCAGCTGCTTGTAGCGCATCTCTCTCACAAGCATCTCAACAGTTACAAGCCCACGCGCAAACTGACGGAACAACAGTGCCAAGTCATCATTGGCTACCGGTCCGACAACAACACCATACCTGTTATCACGGTTGTGATCTGCCGACAGCATGTCAGGGCGCCGATTTGCCATGACAAACATGGCCCATTCTTCCGAGGGTCCGGAAAACCGCCTTGCCGACAAGTCCCCAAGAATTGTCTCGTCGAAATCAAAGGTCATGACATACGGACGGCCTCCAAATCGCTTGGTCGTCCGAATAGCCATTCGCTCCGCTGCTGACCTGTCGGGTGATAGATAAAAGCCACAGCCAAAATCCTTGTTTGGCCTGCAGACAGTCAGGTTTATCTCCTTGAAAGCTGTATTGGAACCATGATACAACCTCATATTGCAACCCCTTCATTACGCTTGCACACGGCGTCAAGATCATCAAGTGCGTCATCGAGCGAAAGAGTATGCTCCGCCTCATAGCAGTCTTCAATAAAGTCCAGCCCCTTGTTGTGTAAGAGATAGTCGAAGGAATCTGCGCGAGTAAGACCATGTCTGTCCGCATAGTCATTTACGCAGACAACCATATAGTCTATCATATTACGCCTCTGCTGCGGCATAGTTGCACTTCCTTTCAAGACATAGCCATCTATCACACTGTGACAATGGAATTTTAGCACACATCTTCCTCGAAATGCAAGGGCGACAGGGCGAAATTTTTTATGTCGGTCGACATCTGTCAGTTTCCTATTGAAGCCAAATACGCAAGATTGCGTACGTCGGCGGATGTTGCCGTCCGCCCTTGGCAGACTTAAGCGTTTCGCGTGCCGCCGATCCCGGGCCGTCGAGCGCCCGGGAGTATGGAAAAGATCAAGTTGTCATGCGGTCACCCGCAAGACAGGAGAATTATAACACACCGCCCTTGCAAATGGCAAGCGCGGGATTTTGAAAATTTCGGCGTGACGGAACGTCTCGCCGCTCATTAATCTTCGTCTGGCTTATTCAAAGCCGATTCTATGCGACGAGGATCAAATCGCTGATCAAGAACTCGCCAGACGACCACGCTGTCACCATCGATCTTGTAGTATATGCTCTGATGGAATCTGTTTGCCAAAGCGCGGTAATATCCAAAATGAACCTCGTCTATTCCCGCGAGATCCTGAAGCCTGTCTATTTCGGCGAAAATATAGTCTTGGAATCGCTCGCCCAAGCCTAACTCAATGCCTTCGTAAAAACACCGAACACGGACGATGTCCACAATCGCCGAAGGGAGAATTGACACCTTCATCAAAATGCGCCTTTGATGATTTCCTTTGCCACATCCCACGGAATTGGGCGCTCCACTCCCGCTGCAACGCGGGCCTCCGTCTTTTCAAGTTCACGCCTATGCCAATCGGGAACAAGTTCATCACTTGAAATAGATAGAGACGACCAGAGATAGTTCAGTGTATCGAACTTCTCCGCCGTGGTCATCTTGTCTATTGCTTCCGCTACTGCTAGCATGTGGGAACTCCTGTTAAGGGCTTTAATCAGCATTATTATACCAAATTTGTGTGCAGTTTTGCGTACGTCGGCGGATGTTGCCACCCGCCCTTGGCGGACTCCGCATTTTGCGTGCCGCCGGTCCCGGGCCGTCATGCACCCGGGAGTATGGAAAAGATCAAGTTGTCCCGCGGTCATCCGCAAGACACTAAAATTATACCACACCGCCATTGCAAATGACAAGCGCAGGATTTTGAAATTTTCGCAGGGGTGATTTCCTAATTCACGGAAGGTGCGTGCCGCGGAAGTCGATGTCGTGTCCAAGCAGGTCGGGACCGAAGTAGAAGCCCGCCTGCGGAGGCTGGTTGTAGCCGACCGACTCCGTCGCGAGGGAGATGCGGTACGGCGGATCCTGCAGGAACGTCCAGAACCTGTATTCCGTCGGCATGTCGCTGACGTAGAGCCTGAGTTCCTGCGGATTCTCCGTGCGCATCACGACCTCCTCGCGCCAGTCGCCCAGTATGTCGCCCGAGAAGCATGGATTGTCCTTCGAGCCGTTGATCGAGAGCCCTCCCTCCAGAACGCGCTGGACAGTGCGCTCGCCCTTCGTCGCGCTGTAGCTGCCGATGCGTCCGCCCGCTAGCCAGCTCCGCACCATGTCGCCCGTCCACCACACGAGGAACGAGTTGCCGGGCCCGGAATCCTTCTTCGGCGTGCGCTGCTTGTTGAAGTTCGCGGAGTAGAAGCCCTCGAACCACGGACCCCAGAACTCCGTTCCCGGAAGCTCCGGATCGATGTCCGCAGCAACCGCGCGCGGCGTGTCGCGGAACGACGTTATGCGCTTGAGTATGCGCCCCGTCCCCGCATCCCTGAGGCAGAGCCCGCAGTCCCCCGACTCGAGGCATGTCCATATCTGCAGCCCACGCCTGTACGGCGAGACCTGCAGCAGGTTTATCGCGTCGCCGTGTCCGAGCCGCGTCGTGTACAGTCCCTTCCCGTCGTCATCGACGGCCATCTGTCCGTACACGATCTCGTCCTTTCCGTCGAAGTCTACGTCGGCGACGCGGAGGTTGTGGTTGCCCTGACCCGAGTACCCCGCCGCACGCCACGGCGCCTGCCAGCTGTCGAACTGCCAGCGCCGCTTGAGCGACTTGCCGTTCCAGTCCCACGCGGTGAGCACGCTCCTGTCGTAGTAGCCGCGGCACATGACAAGCGACGGATGCACCCCGTCGAGATAGGCGACGCACGAGAGGAACCGAAAGCCGCGGTTGTGGTTGTCGCGCTTGTTGTTCGACCAGCGCGTGCCGTCGACATACGCGGGGTCGTACGGAACATGCGCCAGCACGCGCCCCTCGCCGCCGGAGAACACCGACAGGAACTCCGGCGCCTTTCGTATCTGCCCGTCTTTGTCGACATGATCCGCCCTCGCGTCGCCGAGCGTCTTGCCGCGTCCGTCAACCGCGCCGTCCGACGTGCGCATCGCGATCTCCGCGACGCCGTCTCCGTCGAGGTCGTATACCATGAACTCGTCGTAGTGCGGACCAGACCGCACGTTCTTTCCCGGCGTGAGCCGCCACAGCCTCTTCTGCGCGCGCATGTCGTATCCGTCGTAGAAGACGGGCGCTGTCCGCCCGAAGTGCGAGTTGTCCTTTCCGTTCGCGTCCCACTTGACGACAAGCTCCAGCTCTCCGTCTCCGTCGAGATCGCCGACGGAGCAGTCGTTCGCGAGATACGGGATCGGCGGCTTCCCCGGCTCGTCGGGATTGCGCCACGGCGGGGGCGGCTCGACCTTCAGCGGAATGTACCCGACCGGCGCATTCGGCGGTATGGTCCATCCCCTCGGCGTCTTCTTCGACTCCGCGCCCTTGAGGACTGCGCGCACCGTGTACGTCGCGCCGCGCGTCGGATTGAACCCCGTGTCCTTGAAGAACGTCGCGCCCGCGAGCGGCCTGTCGTTTATCTTCGTCGTCCCGCGGTAGACGTTGAACGCGAGGTTCGTCGGATCCTCCATCCTGTACCTCCACGTGACGACCGCCTCGCGCTCTGCGCTCCTGAACGCGACCACGCCGCGTCCGAGGCGCTCGCGCTTCATCTTCGCGTAGTCGTATGCCGTCGTGGGCTGCGGAAAGACCGTCTCCCTGCGCGCGACGTACACGGCCATCGCCTTCGGCGCGAGCGTCACGTTCGCGAACTCGCCGGCGATCGCTATCGAGAGCGACACGCTTTCCGCGCCGCGGTTCTCGAGAATCGCCACCGGACGCTTCGCCGCGTCGCGTATGCCCCACAGACCCAGGCTGTTGTCGCGCGTGAACGCACGCGCAAAGACGAGGTCGGGGCGCGGCTTCGAGTAGAGCTCCGCCTTAAGCTTCGGATTTATCGTCTCGAAACGCTTCCAGTCAAACATGCGCATCGACCAGTTGTTCGGCTCGAACTTGTCGCCTCGCGCGTGCCCCTCGACGCTGAGCGCCGTCTGGTGGAAATTGGACACCGTCGTCTCGAAGCGCTCCTGACGCCACTCGTCCGACCCGGACTCGTTGACGAATCCGAGAATCGCCGCGGCAAGCATCGGGACGACGGCGGACATCACGAACCCGCCGGCTTGGTGTAGTCCGTCCCGCCGCTCGGCGGAATCTGCGGATCGGCGTCGGGCTTCTCCGGATCGAATGCGCGGTACCGCTCGCGTACCGCCTCCCCGACCACGGGGATCTTCGCGAGCCCAGCGGCGACGATGCGCGCCATCTCGTACGCGCCGTAGATGTTGTGGTGCGTGTTGTCGATCTTGCCGCGGTTGTTGCACTGTATCGCCCTCGAGTCCTTCACGCCCATCTTGTCGTGCATCCTGTAGCTCGCGTCGTTCAGATCGATCATCGGAACGCCCTTCTTCGCTGCGACGGCCTTCACGGCCTCTGCGTAGTCCGCTAGCGTCTTGCCAAAGTGCTCGCCCGTCTTCTCGTCGAAGCGTCGGCGCTCAACGGGCGTCACGAGCACGACGTGCGCGCCCTTCGCGCGTATCTGGTCCACCCACGACTCGAGCCGCTTCGTGTATCCGTTCTCCGGCTCCTCGCCCTTGATCTTCTGGTCGTTGTGACCGAACTGGATCACCACCCAGTCGTCCTTCGCGAGATGCTCCATGATGCGCTTGAGGCGTCCCTCGCCCTCGAACGTCTTCAGCGCGAGGCCGGAGCGCGCGAAGTTCGAGACGGACCACCCCTCACGGACGAACGCAGGGAGAATCTGTCCCCAGCTGCCCCACGGCTCCTTGTCCTGGTCGGTGACGGTGGAGTCCCCGCAGAGGTATATCGTGCGCGCGTCCGGCGCGGACTCGACCTTCGGCGCGAGCTTCTTCGCGGACCCGCCGCGCGTCATCACAAGGAGCTTGAGGTCGCGGTTGCTCCTCTCGTCGCCGCGCTTCGTCGTGTACGGACCCGGCACGCGCGCGGTGAAGGTGAAGTCGACGAACTCGCCCGGCTTCGTCATAACGCGCTGAGCGGCGAGACGGCGTCCCTGGAACTTGACGACGTTCTCCGTCGGCTCGCGTTCGTCGCCGAGGCGGATTGTCACGTTGTAGTTGCCGATCTCGCGGCGCTCGGACCACGCGCGCGTCTTCCACGGCGCGTCGGAGTTCGCGTAGGCGATCTCCTCCTTCGAGAAGTCGTCGGCGCGAACGATCGTGTCAGTGGGCTTTCCGTCGAAGCCGATCGGCCTCAGTGGAACGTCCGCAGGGTCCTTGAAGAGCGCGGCGACGGGGAGCTTCCGCTCGCGACACATCGTGACCGCCGCGCGCGCGAAGAAGTCCGCGCCAGTGTCGCGCGTGTGGCATCCGTCTCCGTTTCCGTTCGGGAAGCGCTCATACTCGCCAGGGGCGATTCGCATGTAGAGCTTGAAGACAGCGTCCTGTCCGAGCTCTGCGAACTTCTCGCACGCATACGCGTTCAGGTCGAGCACCTCGATTCCGAGCTCCTTGCCGAGCTCGCGCGTGGCGTCCATGTACGGACCAATCCCCGCCGCGGTTCCGCGCACGTGCGTCACGCCCGCATCGTCCTTCGTGACGCCGCCGGAATGCGGAATCGACGTCGCGTAGATTATCGTCGCGCCCTTCGCCTTCACGTCGTCCGCAAAGCCCTTCATCAGCGTCTTGTAGTCCTCCTTCGTCGAGTAGCGCTCAGGCTTCGCCTTGTTCGCGTCGTTGTGTCCGAACGCGACGATCACGAAGTCTCCGCGCTTCAGCTCGTCGACTATTCCCTGCCAGCGCCCCTCCTCCTTGAAGCTCTTCGCGCTACGTCCGCCGATGGCCTTGTTGTGCAGCTTCGCCGGATCCTTCATAAACCTGTACAGGGCCTGTCCCCAGCCTTGCTGCGGATACTGCCTGTCCTGGTAGTTGCACATCGTCGAGTCTCCAGCGAGGAACAACTCGGCGGCAAGAACGGAGTGGAACATCGCGAACACCGCCGCGACTAGAGCATATGCTTTCAAGGTTTTCATACAGTCATTATACCAAATATTACCCCATTTGGGGTGTCGTTTTTAGAGGGGTTTCAGCGCGCGAAGAACTTCCAGTCCTTGATGCGGCCGATGTTTTTGTTCTGGCGGGGAGTGTAGCGGAAGCCGAAGATCTCCGCCTTCGCAGGGACATGGAACTCGATCCAGTGCGGAAGCGTCCGCGAACTCGTGAGCCAGTACGCCTCGATCTGTCCGTCGACCGCGTTCTCCGCAACGCCGTCCTCGCGGATTTCCTCCTCGCTGTCGACGCCGGTTATCTGCACGTCCAACGCGTTCATCGGATTGCCGTCCCTGTCGAGAAACGCGAACTCCGAAATCGTCGCGAGGTTCTTCGCGTCGTACGTCGTTACCGCCTGCAGCGTGAAGTAGTTCCCGCGCGCGCCCTTGCCGAACATCACGACCTGCGACTCGTCGCCGGACGGGAATGTTCCAGATGCAACCTCCTCTCCGCCGACGAACTTCTCGTGCTCGCGCCGCACGCGGTTGAAGTCCGTGTCGAGCTGAAGAACGTCGAGAACCGCCTTCCCGTAGAAGTTCACTTCGCACTTTCCGCGCGGACCGAAGAAGTCGAGAACGACGACCTCGTTGCCGCCCTTCCTCAGCCAGCAGCCGGGCACGTACAGCGTCTGCTGCGGACCTATCGACCAGAAGCGCCCGAGGTTGTGTCCGTTCACCCACGCGATTCCCTTCGTCCAAGTCGTCATGTCGAGGAACGTGTCGGCCGGCGTTTCGTCAGGGACGTCGAGAGTGCCGACGTAAAGCGACGGCGAATCGGAGCTACCGGTCGCATCGACAGCCGCGGACGGCGGTGGAACGCCGTCCCTACCGTTTTTTGCAACTGCCTCCAGGATGTCCTCGCCATCGGGATCGAGCGGAATCATCCGCGCGGTCCATCCCTTCAGCTCCGTCTTGTCGAGACGGACGCGTCCGTTCATGCCCTTCCTGTCCTCCATTCCGGACGAGGAGTTGATGCGCCCCATCGCCTCGACTACGATCTGCAGGAGACGCGGATCCTTCTCCTTCGAGCGGTAGATGCGCGGCCTTATTCCGCGATGCCTCCTGTCGAGGACTCCGATGCGCTTTCCGTCGAGAAACACATATCCGAAGTCGTGCAGCTCGTCGACATTGAGGAGTCCGCCCTCCTCCGGCGCGAGCATTCGCTCGTACGAGACGAGTCCGAAGCCCTGTCCGAGTTTCTCCATGAACTGCGGACGCTCCATCTTCAGTTCGCTTTTGACGAGCGAGTCAATGGACGCGACGCGCGACATAGCAACCGTTCCGTATGCCTTAGTCGGAATGTCCGCGGGCTGTTTGGGAACCGTCTCGCCTTCGTTGAGATGGCGCATCGCGCGCTCGCGGTATTTCGCATAGCTCGGGTTTGCGCGTCCGTTCTCGTTGATCGGCGATTCGTAGTCGTAGCTCGTCACGTTCGGGACGAACGGATTGCGGCAGCCGGTCCATCCTCCGAATGACGTCCCGCCGTGCGCCATGTAGAGCGAGAAGCTGACGCGGTGGTCGAACATCCAGTCTATCGGACCGAAAAACTCGCGGTCGCTTTTCGCGTAGTGGTGCGCCTGTCCCCATGTGTCGAACCACGCGGGATAGTACTCCGCGCACATCAGCGGACCCTTCGGCTGGTACTGCCGCACGATTCCGAAGCGCTGCTCGGGATCGGCGCCGAAGTTCGCCGCCTGGAAAAGCTCGGGGATGAATCCGTTCTGCATGACCCGCGGCGGATTGCACGCGTAGAGCGAAACCTCGAAACCCGCGTCAATCACGGCCTGACGCAGCGTGCGCATGTACGCGACGTCGCTACCGTGGAGTCCGTACTCGTTCTCGACCTGCACCATCAGGATCGGTCCGCCCTTCGTGACCTGAAGACCCGCGAGCTGACGTCCGACCTCGTGCAGCCAGTTCGTCGCGGGAACGACCCAGCGCGGATCGGACGAGCGCATCGATATCGGCTTCGCGCCGTTTGCCGTGTCGTCAGCCATCAGCCACCACGGCGCGCCGCCGCCTTCCCACTCGGCGCAGCTGTAGGGTCCGGGACGGAGAATCACCCACAGTCCCTCCTTCTGCGCCATGCGGCAGAACTCCGCGGCGTC
>JAEEOY010000205.1 GCA_016284515.1 Kiritimatiellia bacterium
CCGTGACAAGGCGAACACATGGGAGAGCGAGCTTGTGCGCGGCGAATCACCCGCGATGATTTCGGGGGAGAAGATTCCGTTCAGCGGCTCATTGAGATGCTATCTCCCATGGGAAAACCGCTGGGTTGAAGCAGATGACGGCGTTCTGCCGGACTTCTCCAGGTCGATCGTCGTGCGAGTTGAGGGGTCTCCCGAGATAGCAGTTGCCGAGGTGCGAGAGTCCCTTGCCGCTAAGGATGGCCGCGCTGTGCAGGATGTTCCTTATGCAGATCTCTCCGCCCGTCTCAAGGCAGATGGACAGGTTTTAGTGATAGACAAATAACTCGCAAGGCCATGAAATATCGTAGATCGCTAATTGTGATTTGTTTGACACTCTTCTCAGTGTCATGTCATGTTTCGTTGTTCGCAGCGGATTCTCTATTCGCCGACGAGAGGTTCGAGGTTGGTTGCAACTATTGGGCGCGTCATGCGGGCATGTATATGTGGAGGAATTGGGACGACAGGCAGGTCGAGAAGGACTTGGATATGCTTGCTGCCTACGGAATGACTGTCTTGCGGGTGTTTCCGCTTTGGCCTGACTTTCAGCCCCTTACGGCGGAATATGGTGGCTGCGGAGCGTTTCGTGGTTATGCCCAGAACGGAGGCCCTCTCAAGAACTATGCGGCGGTTGATGATGTAATGATTGATCGCTTCCGCTACCTCTGCGATGCGGCTGAGAAGCGTGGAATAAAGTTAGTCGTCGGTCTCGTCACTGGCTGGATGTCGGGGCGGCTTTTCGTTCCCCCTGCGCTTGAAGGCAAGAATGTTCTCGTAGATCCCGATGCAATAGCATGGCAGTGTCGCTTTGTGCGGTATTTTGTCGACTCGTTGAAGAATCATCCCGCGATTGCCGCGTGGGATTTGGGGAACGAGTGCAACTGCATGGGTGATGCCAGCCCGGGGCAACTTTGGCTATGGATGCATGCAGTGTCTTCCGAAATCCGAGTAAACGATCCATCGCGGCCAGTGGTGTCAGGCATGCATTCCGTGAAAACGTTGAAGGATGCCAAGGTCAATGTGCGGCAGCAAGGCGAACTCGTCGATTGGCTCACGACGCATCCATATCCGCTTTGGACGCCCGAATGCAATCTTGAGCCGTTTGACACGCTTCGCAACGGATGTCATCCCGCCTGTGAGACGACGCTTTACGCCAACTTGTCGGGACGCCCTGCCTTTGTCGAGGAGGCAGGGTCAATGGGACCGGGAATCGTTTCGGAGGATCGTGCCGCCGCGGCGATGCGGATGCAGATGTTCTCCTGCTGGGCGGCAGGTGTTCCGGCATTTGTATGGTGGTGCGCTTTTGATCAGGGCCATCTCGATTTCGCGCCGTACGATTGGACGGCTATAGAACGAGAGCTGGGGCTTTTCAAGGCGGACGGTACACCTAAGCCAACCGCGAGGGCGATGAGGGACTTTGCATCCTTTATAAAGTCTCTGCCGTTCGCGGCGCTTCCGCCACGCCGAATTGACGCGGTAGTGCTTGTGAGCGAAAAAGAGGACTTCTGGAAACAGGCGCTTGGCGCGTGGCTGCTGTCTCGTCAGGCAGGATTCGATATTTGCTATGCGCATGCGGAAGGAGAATGGCCACAGTCGTCATTCTACATCCTTCCGTCCAGCGCGTCAAACAGTTACACGACGTATTCGCACCGCGCGTGGAAGCGGCTTGTTGGGAAGGTGCAGTTAGGCGCGACAGTCCTTATTACACTTGGCAATGGTGCGGTATTGTCCGATTTGGAGGCGGTAGCAGGTGTTCGCACAGAATCGCATTTCAAGTGCAATACCACTCGTCATGTCATTGCAAAGAAAGGAGGATTTGATTTACCTGATTCATATGTACGCAGGATTTCGCTTGTTGATGGTGATGTTCTCGCAAAGGATGCCGAGGGCAGCCCGGTGATGACGATGAAGAGGCTTGGCACAGGACGGGTGGTTTTCATGAATGGCGCAGTGGAGGTGAATGCTTCGATTGACGGATGGCCTGCATATGCCGAGGCTGCCGAGGTTGCTGGCGTTAAGAGACTAGTGCGAGGTGACAACCCTTCTGTCGGTTTTACGGAGCACAGCATGAACGGAGTTACGTATGTCGTTGCGGTTAACTATAAATCTGATCCTGTGAATGTCAATATTGAGTGTGATGGAACTATTTCACGTACTTTCGGCAGTGGGTCGCTAAAGGATGGT
>JAEEOY010000206.1 GCA_016284515.1 Kiritimatiellia bacterium
GACCACGGCCGGCACCGGGGCTGAGGCGACGCGCTTCGCCGTCTACTATGACAACGGCAAGAAGATGTCGGCGGATGATGTGCGTTATCTGCCCACAGATGTCATTTTGCTGCCGCGATTTGCCGAAACGCTGACTGCCTATCAACGGGCTTGTACGGAATTTGACGCCTATGCCCAGGCGATTGAATCACTTTGGGCTAAGGGAGCGACGGATGAGTCGCGTACGGCAGCCCGCAAGGCTTTGGATTTAATGTCGGGCGGGAAGCAGATGCTTGGCTCTTACTGGGCCGGGCGCGCAATCGACATTTCTCGCACTACGGCTGCGCATGCGCTGTCCTATTACATGACGGCGACCTACGGAATACCCCATGGACACGCCGTGTACATGATGTTTCCATACGTCTGCCGGGCCAATGGTCGCGAGGAATTCATAAGACGTCTACCGGAGCTGTGCACATTGAAGGAATTTGCAGACGAGAAGCGGCTTGCCTGGTCGGAATTGACGCGGAAGCTAATTGAAAACATAAATCCGCAACGCCTTGCAAACAATCCGGGACCGATTACCATCGAGTCCTTTGAACCGATTTACTGAGAGGACAAATATGTCAAAGTTCGTTTATGTCGCGATGTCGGCCGATATCATCCATCCCGGACACCTGAACATCATATCGGAAGCTGCAAAGTTGGGAGAAGTGACCGTCGGCGTGCTGACTGATGCGGCTATTGCCTCCTACAAGCGCCTGCCTTACATGAACTACGATCAGCGCGCGGCAGTGGTCGCGGCACTTAAGGGGGTGTCGCATGTTGTTCCGCAGGAGACTCTTGACTACATTCCGAATCTGGAGCGATATCGTCCTGACTTTGTTGTCCATGGCACAGACTGGCGCGAGGGTGTGCAGGCCAAGACGCGCCAGGGTGTGATCGACACTCTTGCCAAATGGGGCGGCCGACTGGTGGAGCCGGAGTACACCCCAGGTATATCTTCTACTCAGCTTAACAAGGCTATTCGCGAAGTCGGCACTACGCCCGACATTCGCCGCGCACGCCTGCGTCGCCTGCTGAGCGCTAAGCCGATTGTGCGAACGATGGAAGCGCATTCGGGGCTTTCCGGGCTTATAGTTGAAAATGCCTTTGCAATGGTGCCGAAGGATACGTCCGATCCCGGCTCTGCACGCGTGAGGCATGAATTCGATGCGATGTGGCTTTCGTCATTGACAGATTCTACGCTGAAGGGCAAGCCCGACAATGAGTCTGTGGATGTGACCTCTCGACTTAGAACGGTGAATGACATCCTTGAGATTACCACGAAGCCGATTATTTACGACGGCGATTCCGGCGGTCTTCCCGAGCACTTCATATACCTTGTTCGCACACTCGAACGTCTTGGAGTTTCTGCTGTTATCATTGAGGACAAGATCGGCTTGAAGCAGAACTCGCTTTTCGAAACTGGGAATGTCCAGCCCCAGGCCGCGGTCGAGGACCAGTGCCACAAGATCAAGGTCGGCAAGCAGGCGCAGATAACGGAAGACTTCATGATCATCGCCCGCTGCGAGTCTCTGATAACGGGGAAAGGCGAGGATGACGCGATAGCCAGATGCAAAGCCTACTGCGAGGCGGGAGCTGACGGCATCATGATCCATTCAAAGTCCAGGACGCCAGACGAGGTCATTTCCTTCGTCAAGCGCTTCCGTCGCGAGGTTTCGGCAGACAAGCCCATCGTCGTCGTGCCGTCAACCTATGCGCAGGTGACGGAATACGATCTGGCCAAGGTCGGCGTCAACATCGTCATATACGCCAATCAGCTTCTGAGGGCGGCATATCCTGCGATGAAGGCCTGCGCCGAGCGAATCCTAAGTTGTGGGCGAGCACTCGAGGCTTCGGAAGAGCTGTGCCTGCCGATCAAGGACATTCTTACGTTGATATGAGTTCTCCGATGCCTATCACAATGGACTTGCCTTCGGACTTTCTAAAGGAGGAGGTTCGTTCGGGGACAAGACTTGCGCCGCGGCAGAAACGTGTCCTTGCCGTGCAGCTCGATCTGCTCAAGACGTTCCTTGACCTATGCAGAAGGCATGACATAAAAGTCGTTGTCTTTGCGGGGACATTGCTGGGTGCGGTACGCCACAAGGGATTTATCCCCTGGGATGACGACGCCGATCTCTGCATGGACAGAGAGAACTTTGAGAAGTTGCTCGAACTTAGACCTCAAGACATCCCTGCGCCGTACTGCCTTCAGACCGCTTTGTCAGATCGACGCTTCTTCTGTCCGTACGCGCGCTTCCGGAACAGCGCTACGACGGGTGCCATTGTCGGTGAGGATGACCCGGCATACAACAACGGCATCTATATAGACGTATTCGTTCTCGACGGCTATGCCTACAATGCGGCGATTGTGACGCTTCAGCAGAAACTTAGGTCGACACTTGTGCTAGTGCTTGAGAATATCTATCAGGGGCGGCCGTTAAACGGACACCCATTGGCAACCTTGATAGACTGGCTACATCCGCTCTGGAGCCTGATTGGCTTCGAACGGATATATCGAATGTACGGCCGTGTGCTTTCCGCGATGACTTCACGGACAGACCGTGTCACGATGTTTACGCACGATCCGTGGTTTTATACTCGCTATTGGCTCTACAAGCGAGAGCTTGCGGACGTAGTGATGCAGCCTTTCGAGAATATCTTGGTGCCGGTACCACGCGATTACGATGCGGTTCTCAAACGGACGTACGGTGACTATATGGAATTCCCGCCTGTCGAGAAGCGCGGGACTTGGCATCAGGATCAGATTTTGTTCGATCCGGACACTCTGTACAAGGAGTTTCTGAACGCCAACACAGCAATGAGGAAGGCTTGGTTTGTGACGTTCGCCGATTCCAGGATGAAGAGACCGTTGAAGCGGATACGGAAGCAGGCTTTGCTGATGGGCTTTGCGCCGGATCGGATACTGGCATTCACCGAGAAGGATCTCGATCCAGGGTTCCGCGAACGTATGAAGACGCATCTCGTCAAGGGATCGCGAGGCTATGGCTATTGGTGCTGGCGTTCGCAGGTCGTCCTGCAGGCGCTCGACAGGATGGGGAAGGACGAAATCTTCCTATATGCGGACGCCGGCTGCCATTTGAATCCAAAAGGGTTGCCGCGGTTGCGGGAATATCTCAAGATGGCCGACGAGTCGGATATCATCGCCTTTCAGGGACGCTCGTTTCTCGGCACCGAGAAATACGATCCGCTTCATCACTACAATTCAGTCGGGATGTGGACCAAAGGCGATGTTCTTGATTTCTTCGGCGTGAGGGACAACGACGAAATCGTCAATTCCGGACAGTACTCCGGCGGCGTGTTCCTGGTGAAAAACTCGGCAAGGAGCCGGGCTTTCTACGAGCGGTACCGTTCGATAGTTGAAAGCCACTTCGAACTTCTTGACGATTCGCCGTCGAAGAGCCCGAACCGTCCTGAGTTCCGCGAGCACAGGCATGACCAGGCCGTCTTCACGCTGCTGTGCAAGGAGCAGGGGGTCCGCACACTGTCCTGCTGCGAATACGGCGTCTATGCGCCGCTCGCCCCCGAGCAATTTAAAGGCGATTCCAGGTGGTCGTGCCGGAGTTTTGATGAAATGGACCGATTTCCCGTGCATGCGCGACGCGATACGACATATGGCATTCGCGCCTATGTGCCTCGCTGGGTTAAGCGCATCGTCTGGGCTCTGCAGGAAAAGTTGAGGGGGTGACGGATGCTCGGTGGAATCACACGGACGTTGCGTCAGGCTGCCCGCGAGCGCTTCATACAGCCGCACTACCATGTATATGTGCGCCTGAACGGAGGCGCCGAGCATCGTGTCGCTCTGCCGAAGTGTTCGCTGGACGCGGAGTTCGCGGCCGATCCATTCCTGTTCCGGCATAAAGGGGAAACGTATCTCTTTTTCGAGGGATTGTACGCCGATAGGGGCGACCGAGGCCGCGCAAAGGGCGTGATCGGCTGTCTTAGGCAGGCGGGAGACTCCTGGATAGACTGCGGGATTGTCCTGGAGGAACCTTGGCATCTCTCATTCCCCAACGTGTTTGAGGTCGATGGACGCGTCTGCATGATCCCAGAGTCCGGACAGTCGGGCGCTGTGTCTCTATATGAGTGCGTCGAGTTCCCTTCGCGTTGGAAGAAGCGATGCGATTTGATAAGGGGTGGCTGTAATTATGTAGACGCAGCGATGGTCGTCGATGATGGAACTTTCTTTATCTCCGTGACTCCGGATGCGCCGCATCGCCCCGAGTTGTGGATGGCCGATCGACTGGATGGACCATGGACGAAGCACCCCCAAAGCGACAACGTCTCGTCAACGCCGATGCTTCGACGGAACGGCGGCGCATTTGTCCGCGATGGCGGCAGGCTGTACCGTATCGCACAGGACTGCGAGGGCGCTTATGGCAGGCGTGTACTTTGCGTTCCGGTAATGGTAGTTAATCGCACGCAATACGCCGAGGGAGAACCGGAAGAGTTGTCTTCTGCTGTAGATTGGCCGCAGCCTTTGCCATATCATACCTACAACCGAGTGGTGACGGACAAGGGCCTGCTGGAAGTCGTCGACCGCCACTATTATACCGTTAAGCGTGGAAGGGCACTGCTGTCCGCATCCTTTTGGTACGTGGTTGACAGTCTGACTTACTTCTTCCGAAAGGCCAGGCCGGCGACGACGGCAAGTTGAAGGGCTGCAAATCCGAGTGTCAGCCCCGTCATGTGCGGGAGAGTTGCGACTTCAAGGCTTTTCATGGTGTAGATCGACGATTCAGGCAGGATTCCGTGGAAGAAGTCTGCGCCGGTGAATGTCACGAGGAAGGCGTTCCACAAGAAATTAAGGATGAGCGCAATGGCCGCAATACGGAAACGACGGCAAGCCATTTCGTAAGCGACGATCATGCCGCTGGCTATTATGATGCCAGTTGCCAGCGTCTGCGGCGCGAGCAGGAAGGAGTAGGGCGCATAGGCCTTCCAGGTCTCTACCGCTGCAAACAGTGGCTTCGCTGCAACTACAAAGATCAAGGCCAGTGCGGATGCACATCCAATGGAGGCGATGACTGTCTGGGCAAGGATTCTCAGGTTGTTTTTGCCCTTTTCATGAGCTTCGGACGCTAGGGGAACCAGGACCATCATAATCGAGCTGCCTATGTATCCGGCCGTTTCGGCAAATCTCGTTAGCATGTAGTAGGCAGAAGATTCGATATCCGGCAGACGCTGTCTGTATATGGTCGCGTTGACCGACGAGAGAATTGAGCAAACTCCCATGTATATCGCCACGGGCCAGAGATAGCGCCAGATTTCGGGGATGTCTTTTCGCCAGGCGGTGTCAACGGTGGTTGTCCTGAGATCCCTGTGGAGCGAGCAGGCGGCGAGAATTGAGCAAGCCGCAGGCGGAGTGGTCTGGCCGAGGATATAGCCGGAGAGCGCGCGGACCGGCATCGCAACCATAAGCGTGACGAGTCTGATTGGGGTTCCAATCAGACTCTGAACCGTTATGGCCTTGAATTTCTTCAGACCCTGAAGGGCCGAGGTGAAGAGGCTTGAGATGTTTGTCGCGAAGCCAGATGCGAGGATGAGCACGGTGAGCAACCCTTCCTGGACGTTGAGCCTTTCGTAGAAGTGAGGTATCACGACGTAGGCGGTCGCGATGCAGAAAAGGAAGGCTACGCAGGCCACTAAAAGCACATCGCGGATAAAGGACTTTACCTTGCCGTATTCGCCGCGGGTCGCGTACGTGTTTACGTATTTAGCGAATACGGTCGCAAGAATTGCGAGCGGTACGGCAAATAGTCCGGAAAGCTGCTGCAGAGGCATGACGGCGCCAAGCTCGTCCTGTCCCACGTATTTCGGAACGAGGCAAAGGCCGATATACGCCTGGATCGCGTCTCCTGCTCGGCAGGCGCAGAAGAGCATCAGCGAGTACCACCAGAAGTCGCCGAGGCGGGCGTGCAGTCTATCGAATAGTTTCGGCGTTTTCATGTAAAAAGACTATCCGTTCCAGGGGGTCGCTACTTTCGCTCCTGCGAAGTCGAGGTCGCGGACGTTTCGCGTCACAATGACAAGATCGTGAACAAGCGCGGTAGCGACAATCATCCCGTCAAGAGACGGACGTGTCCGCCCCGCTCTGTCGGCTTCTGCCATTATCTCGCCCCACTTCTTGGAGACGGACAGGTCGAAGGGGATTATGCTGTCACCGTACTGGGCAAGGATGTCGTTCTCCAGCCATTCAGACAATTTTTGCCGACGAGGATCGCTCTCGTCGAGCCGGTTGATCCCGCGCTTGATCTCCGCTATCGTGACGGCCGAGACCATGAACATGCTGTCGGCGAACCGTTTCCTGAACCAGGCGACGACAGATCGGTCGGGGCGACGCTTCTGCAGTTCGCTCAGGACGCAGGTGTCGACAAGGTACTTCATGTCATTCCTCCGCCGCAAAGTTGGTCTGCGTTGTGCGCCCGGAGTCCTGGCTCCGGGGGGCGATGAGATCATCTAGGTCGACGTCTGCAGGGCAGCTCATGAACGCTTCAACGATGTTGGACTTTTTCTGCCGCATTATCTTCGACCGGTAGAGATCGTAAGAGATGACAACGACAAGCGGCTTGCCGCGGCGCGTCACCACCTGCGGTTCGCCGTGCCATGCGTCGTCTGCCACTGCCGAGAATCGGCTCTTGGCGTCTTGCAGTGCCCATGTCATGATGACCCTCCGTTCTGACTAGTCTGACTAGATGCCGTTATTCTATCAAATGCGTCCGGACGCTGTCAATGGCGTCCCCAAAAAAACTTGCAGGGAACTCATTCGGCGCCGCTTCCAGAAGTAAACTTGATTTTAGTGATAGTTTACCCCTTGTAAAGATTGGCTGTTGTTGAGGGAAGGATGATTCCTCCCTCTTCCCTCACCGGGGAGGGGACCCAAGTTTTGGAGGTTCCTCATTTTTCGCAGGTACTGTCGCCCCTTCCCGACACCCCGCGCGGAATTTCAGAAACTCCGATGGTTAGGGTTCTCCTATGAGAACAAAAGTCAAGTGGGTAAAATCGCTTTGGCGATTTCCGCATTCCGTTCCGAAGTGCCTGATTTATGTCGCTCTCCTATTCGCAGTGAAGGCCGCTGGGCCAGCCTGCATTCTATAATCCGTCTTGCGGGGGTGCCACCTTGCGGACGTGCTTTGATGCACTAGACCCCGCTCGCACTCACCCGCGGACGGGACATTCAAGCTAAATTGGATTGGATTGAGGTCATCACCTTGGCATTAGACCTTGCCCGGACACATGCGTGCCGATTCCCTCGGCGTCATGCGGCAGCCATTGCCGCCCTGATCTGCACAAGTTCCTTCGCCTTGTCCTCCGAGAGCGGCACATATGGCACGTCCGGCTTCTTGAGCATGGCGACCATCAGCACGGCCAGACCTCTGGCGACTGCCGTTATTGACTTCCCCTTGGCGATCTTCCCTCCTCTTGCGCGGATGCGCAGCCCCTTCACCTTGAGGTCCATGTCCGCCGAGTTCTTTTGCAGCACCCGCTGGGCGCATTCGGTGAGCTTCCACCGCAGCATCTTCGACCCGGCCTTGGTTATGTGGCACTGCCGGTCTATGTCCCCGGACTGGTCCTGCTTAGGCGTGACGCCGAGCCACGGGCCGATGTCGCGCGGCCTGTCGAACTTGTCCATGTCCCCGCCGGTAACGGCGACGAAGCACGTCGCCGTTATGAACCCGACGTTCGGTATCTCCATGAGCCGTTCGACCTGCGCCTTGAACACGTCGGACTTCGCGAGCTTGCGCATCTGCTTCTCTACGGTCTTTATCGTCACGGCCTTGCTCTTCAACTCCTTCATCAAGGGCCACACGATGTCGCTAAGTTCCTTCGGAATGCTGTTTTTGGCGATGTTGTGGAAGCATTCCGCAGAACAGTCCGGTATCCTGAAGCCCATCGACTTTGCAATCGCGCGTATCTGCAGAACCTCGGCGGTGCGCTCCTTTACGAGCTGGTCGCGGATTTCGTGGAGGTTGACCATCTTCTGGTGCTCGTCGTCGCGCAGCCTGACCGGATGAAGCAGTTCGACGTCGGCCAACGCCATGCGGGCAAGCGTCCGCGCGTCGTTTTTGTCGTTCTTGGTGTTCGACTCCGTGATCATGCGAAGCCTGGCCGGATTCGCGACGATGGTCTTGAATCCCATGCCCGTGCCGACCTTGTCGATCCATCGGCAGTGCGTGCCTGTTTCAAAGACCAGCGGAGCGGACTTGTCCTGTCCTTCCAGGAACGCCCTAAAGCCATCCGGCGTGGTGGGGATGGTCGTCTCGCGTACGATCTTGGGCTTCCCGAACTCCTTCGACATGACGCAGATTTTCGTCGTCCTGTCGCTCACGTCGGCGCCAATTGTGGTACAATATACGGTGTTCATTTGAATCCTCCTGTTTGTCGGTGTTTTTGCACGGCCACACTGGCCAGTGCGTTCCAAATCACATTGTAGCAAACAGGGGGATTCTTTTTCAATCACCCTGTCTGGTTGTCGCGTAGAGACTTGTGAACAACCGCACCTTGAACGGTGCGGCTGTTTGCAAGTCGTCCCAGTCAGTAGCCAGTTGTCAAAGAACGAAGCCTTTCCCCAGTTTGAAAAAGCGTTCGTTCTACATTATACCTTGCGGCTGCTTCGCAGTTCGCGCTTCGCGCTCACCCAACCTGATCGCTTCGCGACAGGCGCATCTACTCGCCCGCGCCCATTTGCCGATTCTCAAACTACCACAATTC
>JAEEOY010000207.1 GCA_016284515.1 Kiritimatiellia bacterium
GAGGAGGCGTGCGCAGACTTGTGCGCGCCTGCAGCGGCGCCGGTCGCAGAAAGAATGGAAAGGAAGGCAAAGGGCGGGAAGGCGTCTGGTGACTCCGAAGGCCCCGAAGTCGCACCGCGGAAGAACCTGAAGGAAACGGCGTTCTTCTTCCCCGACCTCGAGACGGACGCGGAAGGGAACGTCTCTTTCACCTTCACGACGCCGGACGCGCTCACGGGGTGGAAGCTTCTTATGGTCGCGCATGACAACGAGCTTAGGAGCGGTATTCTGCGCAACGAAGAAATTGTTACGGTGAAGCCGCTTATGTGCGAGCCGAATCCGCCGCGCTTTGCACGCGAGGGCGACGACTTCCTCTTCCCCGTCAAGGTGACGAACACGGAAGACTGGGAAGTCGGCGGAGATGTGTGCTTGATGCTTGGGAAATTGGATGCAGACGAGTTAGATGAGCCGGAGTTCAAGAGCTTCAGTCTTGCCCCTCATGAATCGAAGACCATCGAGTTCCGCGTCTCGATACCAGATGGAAGCCCCTATCTCAGGTACATCGCCAAGGCCACGGCGATTTCAAGTCCTGTGACTTCAGTGGCTGTATGCGGAACGCCTTCTGGTTCCCCTGTTAGCAAGACAATAGTCCCCTTTAAAAAGTATACGGACGGCGAGGAAGGCGTTCTCCCCGTTCTTTCGCGGCGCATTCTCGTGCGCGAGGCGGTACAGCTCAACGTGCGCGGGAACGCGACGAAGTCGTTCAAGTTCGAGAACCTCATCGCGAGCAAGGGTTCCGACACGATTCGCCACCAAGACCTCACCGTGCGCGCGGTGTCGCGTCCGGCGTGGTACGCCGTCTTGTCGATTCCGTACCTGATGGAGTTCCCGCACGAGTGCTGCGAGCAGACGTTCAGCCGCTACTACGCGAACGCGCTCGGGGCGCACATCGCGAACTCAGATCCGCGCATCCGCGCGACTTTCGACGCGTGGAAGGCCGCGGGCGCTGAGGCGCTGAAGAGTCCGCTCGAGACGGACGAACACCTCAAGTCGATCGCGCTCGAGGAGACGCCGTGGGTGCGCGAGGCGGAGCACGAGACCGCCGCGCGCGCGCGCCTGGGCGATCTCTTCGGAGAGGACCGGCTCAAGGGCGAGCAGGCGCGCTGCATCGAGAAGCTGGCGATATCGCGCAACGGCGACGGACTCTGGCCTTGGTTCCCGGGCGGACCTTCCTCGTCCGGTATCACGCTCTACATCCTCACCGGCTTTGCACGATTGAACCATCTGGCGGGCGTTGCGTATCCCGACTTCTTTGCGTCTGCGGCCGAAGCCCTAGACCGCGAAGTGTCGAAAGACGTCAAGGAGAGGCTATACCGCGAGAAGCACGACGGGATTCCGTTCTGCGTGAACGGATTCGACATCCGCTGGATGTACATTCACTCCTTCCGGGGCGTCGCTCCCGCGAAGGACAAGGAGCCGGAGAGGCTGTTCGTCGCGCATCTCAGGAAGGAGTGGATTGGGCTTGGACTCGAATCGCAGGCGCTTGGGGCGATTGCGATGAAGCGTCGCGGCGAGGCGGCGCTCGCGGAGGAGATCATGGCATCCGTCAAGGAGCGCGGAGTCCTCTCCGAGGAGCTTGGAATGTACTGGAAGGTTCCGTACTTCTTCTCGTCGAGCGTCTTTGCCGCGCCCGTGTCGACGCAGGCGCTCATCGTCGAGGCGTTCCGCGAGGTGACCCAAGACGAGGAGAGCGCGGAGGCGTGCAACGTGTGGCTGCTGAAGCAGAAGCAGACGCAGGACTGGACGACCACAGCCGCGACGGCGGACGCGATATACGCTCTCATGCTTGGCGGCGGCGCTGATCTCCTCGTCGGCGACAAGCTCGCCGAGGTGACGCTCGGCGGGGTGAAGGTTGATCCCACATCCGGTCTAAGAGGGAACGCCGCCGAGACGGCGGCTCCCCCAGTCATAGCGCCGGACCTAACTGGGAAAGCCGCCGTCCCGGCGGCGCAGCTACCTGGGAACGCCGCCGTCCCGGCGGCGGGTCTAACTGGGAAAGCCGCCGTCTCGGCGGCGCAGCCTGTCGAACCAGGCACTGGCATGTACTCCGTCCGCTACGCATCCGCCGAGATCAAGCCCGAGATGGGCGAGATCACGTTTACGGGCGCGGGCGAGAAGGGCGTCGCGTGGGGAGGTGTGCACTGGAGCTATTTCGAGGACGTCCTCAAGGTGCGCGCGCACGAGCCGAAGGAGCTGCGCGTCGAAAAGAAGTACTACAAGAAGACGAAGGGCGCGGAGGGTACGCGACTCGCGGCGATAGGCGATAAGCTGGAACCGGGAGACGAGCTTGTCGCGCGTCTCGAGATAAAGAGCGACCGCAGCTACGAGTTCGTGCATCTCTCCGATGGACGCCCTGCGTGCGCCGAGCCGGTGGACGTCCTTTCGTCGTACCGCTGGCACGACGGAGTCGGGTACTACCAGTCGACGAAGGACTCGGCGACGCACTACTACATCGACAGGCTCAACAAGGGCGTGTTCGTCCTTGAGACCTCGTACCGCGTGCAGCAGAAGGGCGTGTTCTCCGGCGGCATCGCGACGATACAGTGCATGTACGCGCCGGAGTTCACCGCGCATTCGACGGCCGAAACGGTGCGCGTAGGCGAGTGACCGCGCGGTCGGCGGTGCTCATGGAAGTGATATGGTGCGCTTCGCGGGCTTGATGCCTGGGAGCGTGTTGCCGTTTTCCGATTTGAGGCGCGCGACGAGCGAGGAGACCGAGGCGGACCACTGCGCGGCGTTCGCGGGGTTGTAGCGGCGGCCGAACGCGGCGATGTCGCCGCGGTAGTGCTTGCGCACCGTCCCGGCGGCCCAGTAGCCCTGGACGTAGAACGACTTCACGCCGTCGCGGTAGCGGTGCGCGCGATGTCCGGAGTTCATCGGACCGCCGATGCCGAATTCGAGTCCGGGGCGTCCGTTCTCGTGCCGCCGTATCGCGGCGAGGAGCCATGTCGCGTCCTCGTCGAGGTCGTAGTTCACGGCGATCTGGCGTATCATCCGCCACTCCGCGGCGGGTATGAGCGGGGGCTTTCCCGCGGCATGGATCGCGGAGGAGAGGACGGTGGCCAGAAAAAGAATTTTAAGTTTCACACACACGATTATACCATAAAGTGATATAATAGTGCACATTGACCTTTAAAATATAAAAGGGAGGAACCTATGAAGAAACTGATGGTGGTTGTTGCAGTCGCAATGGCGGCGGTGTTCGCGAAGGCGGATGTCGCGTGGGACTGGTGGTGCGGCAACGGGCTCAAGAATCCGACCGTCCATCTCGGCATCGGCTGCAAGGCGCTCACGGTGAAGGCGGCAGAGGTGTCGCTCTTCTACAACGCCACCCCGCTTGTCAGGAGCGGCGCGCAGGTGTGTCTCGGCTTCAACGACTCCGAGAAGGTCTCGTGGGTCCAGGTCGCGCTCGTCAACCGCGCGACGTCCGCGAAGGTGCAGGTGGGCCTGCTCAACTTCAACGACAACGGATTCCTTCCGTTCTTCCCGTTCTTCAACCTCGACAAGAGCCTGTTCGATTGAAGCGGAATCTTCTGACTTTCGGCGCGACGGTCCTGTGGGCCGCCGTGGCCGTGGCGGCGCGTCCCGTCGCGTGGGAGAACCTCGACGAGGCCCACCATCTCGCGGGGCGCATGGCGTCGTCGGGGTACCTGCGCGGCAAGGTCGTGTACGTCGACTGCCGCGACTACGGCGACAAGGGCGGCGTCGAGGCGATGCAGCGCATGGAGGAGGCGTGGCAGACGTTCAAGATGAAGCCCTTCGTGATGCTCGGCTCGCACCGCGGCGAGGCGGACGCGGAGAAGATCAAGCGCATCGCAAAGGGCCTGCGCCTGACTTATCCGATCTACCGCGACGCGGGCGTACAGCGCACGAAGGAGCAGGAGGAGGCGGATCCCGAGCGGATTGGCTTCGTCTACGTCGTGGAGTGCACAGGCCGCATCCTCTACCGCGGCAAGGACGACCGCCGGGCGTTCGGCGTCGTCGCGAGCGCGCTGATGGCCATGAGGAGTCCGCAGACGCCGAAGCAGTGGAAGCACTACATCGACTTCGACGTCGAGGTCCTTCCTGGGCGCGCGGTTCTTGAGCTCGAGGACTACCGCAAGGCGTTTCCGAAGGAGTCGCGCGAGTACGACGCGGTCTGGGCGAGGTTCCAGGACGACGAGGATATCCGCAGGGTCGCGAAGCTCGAGCGGCTCACGCTGCAGGCGAAGGACTACGACTTCAGCGACGCGCGCGCCAAGCGGCTGAGCGCGGACAAGATCAAGCTTGCCATCGATGCGTTCTCAGACCTCAAGAAGAGCAAGAACCAGGCTGTCGCCCAGGAGGCGAAGAACTGCATCGCGGAGCTGATGTGGACTTCCGCGCGGCTCGAGGGCAAGTGAGACGGGGTGACCCGCAGGGGATTTTCAAAAGGAGAAGAAAATGAAGAAGACGTTACTGGCCGTGTGTGCCATGGCCGCGCTCTGCGCGGGCGCTGTCCCGAAATGGAAGAACCTCGACGACAAGTCGCACTTGTTCGGGGAGAAGATATCGTCCGAGGACCTGCTCGGCAACGTGGTGCTGGTGTACTACTGGGACGTTTCCGAGGAGAACAGCCTCAAGCTGCTCACGGACGTCGAGAAGGTGTGGAACTCGTTCAAGACGAAGAAGTTCCGCGTCGTCGGCAATTACGTCGGCAAGGACGACGCGGCGAAGGTGAAGGCCGCTGCGGAGAAGCACAAGGTGACGTTCCCGGTGTACAGGCAGTTCACGCTCGATCCCGATCCGAAGCCGGGCTGGGGCAAGGCTCCGTTCTTCTGCGTGGTCAACCACCGCGGCACTGCGCTGTACACGGGCGGAGGGTCGAAGGAGGGCACCGAGAAGGTCGTCGAGGCGATCAGCTCGATCGGAATGCCCGTCAGCATGTGCGGCGACGTCGAGTTCAAGAAGTTCAAGGGCCTCGCCGGACAGCTCAAGCTCGGCAAGAACGTCACCAACATAATGAAGACGCTCGAGAAGAAGAAGGCGGACAAGGACCCCAACGTCGCCTCCGAGGCGCAGGACATACTCTCCGCCATCGACGACGCGATGAGCGACGTCAAGACGGACATCGAGATATTCAAGGAGAGCGATCCCGCAGAGGCGATCAAGGTCATCCAGCTCTTCATGAAGACGTGGCCCAAGGACGATGCCGTCGCCGAATTGAAGGAGATGATCCCCGAGCTCAAGGAGAAGGCAAAGGAGAAGGCCAAGAACGACAAGGCCAAGGCGAAGGAAAAGGCGAAAGAGAAGTGAGCATGAAGACCGACTTCCGCAACATAACGGAGATACTTGAGCGCAACGCGGCCGAGTGGCCGAACGACGTGGCGCTGGTGGAGATCAATCCGCAGGAGCTAGAGGCGCGGCACACGACGTGGAGGGAGTACTCGCTCATCGAGAGCTCGCCCATAGAGGCGTTCAGGAGCGAGATGACCTGGCGCGAGTTCGACGAGAAGGCGAACCGCTTCGCGAACCTCCTGCTGAGCCGCGGCTACAAGCGCGGGGAGAAGGTGGCGATACTCCTCATGAACTGCCTGGAGTGGCTTCCCGTCTACTTCGGGATTCTCAAGGCCGGATGCATGGCCGTGCCGCTCAACTTCCGCTACACGGCTGACGAGATAAAGTACTGCCTTGAACTGTCGGACGCGGCGGCGCTCGTGTTCGGCCCGGAGTTCACGGGGCGCGTCGAGCAGATCGTCGACAGGGTCCCCGCGGTGCGCGACCGCTTCTACGTCGGCGACGACTGTCCGACGTTCGCGATGTCCTACCGCGCGCTCCTCGGCTACTGCTCTTCCAAGTCCCCGACCATCAAGATGACGGAGGACGACGAGGCCGCGATCTACTTCTCGTCCGGCACGACCGGCTTTCCCAAGGCGATAGTCCTCCAGCACAGGTGCCTGCTGCATTCCTGCCGCTGCGAGCAGGCGCACCACGGCCAGACGAAGGACGACTGCTTCCTGTGCATCCCTCCCCTGTACCACACCGGCGCGAAGATGCACTGGTTCGGCTCCTTCCTCGTCGGGGGCAAGGCGGTGCTGCTGAAGGGCGTCAAGCCCGAGTGGATAATCCGCTGCGTCTCGCAGGAGCGCTGCACGATCGTGTGGCTGCTCGTGCCGTGGGCGCAGGACATCCTAGACGCGATAGAGCGCGGGGACGTCAAGCTCGAGGAGTACAAGCTCGACCAGTGGCGGCTCATGCACATCGGCGCGCAGCCCGTTCCGCCGGCGCTCATCAAGCGCTGGAAGCAGGTCTTCCCGCACCACGACTACGACACGAACTACGGGCTTTCGGAGTCCACCGGACCTGGCGCCGTGCATCTTGGCGTCGAGAACATCGACCACGTCGGCGCGATCGGCGTCGCCGGCTTCGGCTGGCAGACGAAGATCGTCGGGTCCGACGGGGTGACGCCAGTCAAGCCGGGCGAGGTAGGCGAACTCGCGCTGAAGGGGCCGGGCGTGATGAAGGAGTACTACAAGAACCCCGAGGCGACTGCCGAGATAATGAAGGAGCCGGGCTGGCTCCTCACCGGCGACATGGCCGAGGAGCGCGACGGCTTCATCTATCTCGTCGACCGCGCGAAGGACGTCATCATCACCGGAGGCGAGAACCTCTACCCCGTGCAGATCGAGGACTTCGTCCGGTCGAATCCAAAGGTGAAGGACGTCGCGGTTATCGGACTCCCCGACGCGCGCCTCGGCGAGATCGCCGCCGCGATCGTGTCCGTAAAGGAGGGCATGACGCTCACCGAGAAGGAGTTCAACGACTTCTGCCTCGAGCTTCCGCGCTACAAGCGTCCGAGGAAGGTCATCTTCGCGGACGTCCCGCGCAACCCCACCGGCAAGATCGAGAAGCCGAAGCTGCGCAAGATGTACGGCGCGGCAGGACTCGTCGCGCAGCAGAACGGAATCGCCTCCTGAGATGAACATCGGAATCTACGGCGGGAGCTTCAATCCGGTCCACTACGGACACGTCAACGTCGCGCGCCAGGCGATCGAGCAGCTTGCCCTCGACAGGCTGCTGGTTGTCCCCGCGAATGTCAGTCCGTTCAAGGTGGACGGCGCGGCGGATGCGCCGCGCTTCCCGTGGGACAGGCTTGAGATGGTCAGGAACGCCTTCTCCTCGATGGATAAGGTTGTCGTTGACGAACGGGAGCTGAAGCGCGGCGGCGTTTCATATGCGATAGACACGGTGCGCGAGATCGCCGCGGAGAATCCAGGCGCGAAGCTGTACTTCATCATCGGGGAGGACTCCGTCGAGGGGCTTCCGCGCTGGAAGGACAGCGAGGAGCTCGCGAAGCTCGTGGAGTTCAGGGCGTTCCCGCGCACGAAGGAGTCGTCGACGGAGATTCGCCGTCTATTCGAGGAGGGGAAGGTCGTCCTCAATCCCGAGGAGAAGGTCGTCAAGGTCGTGAAGGACGGGCTTGTGCGAAAGGCGGGGTTCTGCCCATGCCGGCTGCCGAAGCTGCCCGAGTTCTTCTGCCCCTGCGACGAGTTCAAGGGGCAGCTTGCCGACGCGTCATACCACGGGCTCTGCCACTGCCGTCTCTACCTCAAGCCATGACTGTCCGCCGGGGGCGCGCGGTCCGGATTTATGGTATAATATCTCCTCAAAACACCAGCTTTGAAAGGAAGCATACACGATTATGAAGAAAATCATTGCCATTGCCGCCGTCGCCGTGTGCGCGAGCGCGTTTGCGGAACTCAAGATCGGCACCGTCGACATGATGACGCTTGTCAGGAACCACAAGAGCTACGAGACCAACAAGAAGCTCCTTCAGGACGCCGAGAAGGACTACCAGAAGAAGCTCGACGCGATGAGGGCCGACATCGACGCCATCCAGGATGAGGGCAAGAAGATCGCCGACCAGGCGAAGAACCCGATGCTGGCCCAGGCGCAGAAGGACAAGATCGAGAAGGATCTCATCGAGGTCCAGAACCGCTTCGTCGGCGCGCAGCAGAAGCTCCGCAGCGAGGCGATGGAGTCGCAGCAGAAGCTCCAGGAGTTCGAAACTCGCCTCCTCAAGGTCACGACGGACGACATCCGCGCGATGGTCAACAAGTACGCCGAGAAGAACGGTTACGACATCATCGTCGAGTCCACCGTCACCGCCTTTGCGAAGAAGTCCCTCAGCGTGACGGACGATCTCCTCAAGGAGATGGGCGTGGACCCCAAGAACGCCAAGGGCAAGGAGAAGGACAAGGATGAAGGCAAGTGAGCTTGCAAAGGTCCTCGGCGGAACGCTTGAGGGCGACGATGTCGAGCTGACGGCCTGCGGCGGCCTCGAGGAGGCTCGTCCCGGCGATCTCAGCTTCTGCAAGGACCCGAAGCACGTCAAGCTCGTCGAGACGACGAAGGCTTCCGCGGTGCTGCTCCCGCCGGAGTGGGACAAGGGCGCGCCGTGCACTGTTATACGCGTGGCGGATCCTAACCACGCCTGCATGGCGGCCGCGAAGATGTTCGCCCCGCCGGAGCCGGTCCGCGCGCCGGGCGTGCACGCGACGGCGATAGTCGACCCCTCCGTGAAGCTCGGGAAGGACGTCCACGTCGGGCCATTCACCGTCATCGAGAAGGGAACCTTCATCGGGGACGGCGCGGTCATCGAGGCGCAGGTCTTCATCGGCGAGGGATGCACCGTCGGCGCGAAGACGCACATCTATCCGCAGGTGACGCTCCGCGAAGGGACCAAGGTCGGCGCGGATTGCATAATCCACTGCGGCGTAAGGCTCGGCGGCGACGGATACGGCTTCAACAACGGACGCCGCGAGGACGGCTCGGTCTACATCGAGAAGATTCCGCAGCTCGGCATCGTCGAGATCGGCGACGGGGTGGAAATCGGCTCGAACACGACGATCGACCGCGCGCGCATCGGCCGCACCTACATCGGTCCGATGACGAAGATCGACAACCTCGTGCAGATCGGGCACAACGTCAAGGTGAAGGGCTATTCGGGCCTCATTGCGCAGTCCGGCGTCGCCGGATCGACCGAGATCGGCTACGGCTGCCTCATCTGGGCGCAGGCCGGCATATCCGGGCACATCAAGATCGCCGACGGCGTGCAGGTGGGTCCGCAGGCGGGCGTCCCGCAGTCGCTCGACGGCTCGCTCAAGTACGTGATCGGAGCCCCCGCTATGAGCATGAAGGACCTCGCGGCGATAACGCTCGCCCCGAAGATGATCCAGAAGCTCAAGGGCGAGGTCAAGGAACTCAAGGCGCAGCTCGCCGCGAAGTGACATGCCGATCTACGTCTACGAGGCTAAGGACGCGAAGAAGAGCTGCGCGAAGTGCCGCGGCGGCTTCGAGATATCGCAGTCGATAAAGGACGACCGGCTTACGGCCTGTCCCGACTGCGGCGCGCCGATAGAGCGCGTCATCCAGGCCCCCGGCCTCATGCACTCGAAGACGGACCTCCACTACCGCGCCAAGCGCGCGGGATTCCACTCGCTCAAGCGCGTCCAGAAGGGCGAATACGAGAAGATGTACTGACGTGGGCGCGAAGGGCAGAGCGGACGCGCCGCGCAGCGACGGAGCGGTCGGGTTCTTCGATTCGGGGCTCGGCGGACTCTGCATCCTCGACGCCTTCCGGGCGCTGTGTCCGGACGAGTCCACGGTCTACATTGCTGATTCCGCGAACTGCCCATACGGCAACCGCCCGGCGGACGAGATAGTCCGCCTCTCCCGCGCGAACACCGAGGAGCTCCTCTCGCGCGGATGCAAGATGGTCGTCGTCGCGTGCAACACTGCGACCGCCGCGGCAATAGACACGCTGCGCGCGGAATGGCCGGACGTTCCCTTCATCGGAATAGAACCAGCGATCAAGCCTGCGGCGCTCGAGTCAAAGACGGGGATCGTAGGCGTCCTCGCGACGGCAGGGACATTCGGCGGACGACTCTACAGGGAGACGAAGGCGAAGTTCGCGAAGGACGTCACCGTAATCGCCATAGTCGCCGACGAGTTTGTGGAGTTGGTGGAGTCCTTTAGGGTCGGATTAGTGTCGGATAGTGTCGGATTAGGGCCTGCGACACTAAAAAACCCTAAAAAGACCATAAAAGACTCTAAAAAGACTCTAAATGACGCTAAGGTCATTTCAATCGTCAAGTCGAAGATTGAGCCGCTTTTGAATGCGGGATGCGACAGAATAGTTCTCGGATGCACGCATTTCCCGCATTTAAGGCCTGTAATCGAGAAAGTCTGCGCGGGACGCGCCGTGGTGATAGACCCCTCCGACGCCGTCGCGCGTCAGGCGAAGCGCGTCCTTTCGCGCCTCGGACTGACCCGCGCGCCCTCGTCCGCAGCCGCGACGCATGTGTTCATCCGCACGGGAGAGGGGCTCTCCCGATAGGGGTTCCGCGGGCGATTAGCCCGAAAATGGCCATTTTACACTACAAATAGTGTTTTATTGCCGCACTGTATACAAGTTGTTGATAAAATTTCATAACTTTACCCTTGTGGAAACACAACATTTAGTGTATCATACTCTGTGGTTTCTACCAATAGTAGTGATTTTGGGTGAAAACCAAGGATTTTGTAGAAAAACTTAACAAACAGCCGCAAAGGAGCGACAGTAAAAAATGAAAGAGATGAAGATCACGAAGCGTAGCGGGCAGGAAGTCCCGTTCGACATCACGAAGATCGAGAATGCGATCCGCAAGGCGTCGCAGGCGGTCGACTACAAGGATGCGCTTTCGGAGGGTCGCATCAAGCTCATAGCGGAGGAAGTCGCTGGCGTGTGCGCGGCGCGCGACCGTGCGATGCACGTCGAGGAGATACAGGACGTCGTGGAGACGAAGCTCATGGAGTTCGGCGCGAAGGAGATTGCGAAGAAGTACATCGTCTATCGCTACAAGCAGCAGCTCCTCCGCCAGGCGAACACGACGGACAAGCAGATTCTCTCGCTCATCGAGTGCAACAACGAGGACGTGAAGCAGGAGAACTCGAACAAGAACCCGACGATTAACTCGGTCCAGCGCGACTACATGGCGGGCGAGGTGTCGAAGGACGTCTCGGCGAGGCTTCTTCTTCCGGCGGACGTGGTGCAGGCCCACAAGGAGGGCATCATCCACTTCCACGACATGGACTACTACGCGCAGCACATGCACAACTGCGACCTCGTGAACCTCGAGGACATGCTGCAGAACGGCACCGTGATTTCCGGCACGATGATCGAGAAGCCGAAGAGCTTCTCCACCGCGTGCAACATCGCGACGCAAATCATCGCGCAGGTCGCGTCCAACCAGTACGGCGGGCAGTCCATCTCGCTCACCCACCTCGCGCCGTTCGTGGACATCTCCAGGAAGGCGATCCAGAAGGAGCTCAAGGAGGAGTGCGAGGGCGCGGGCGTCAAGATGGCGAAGAAGGACTTCGACAAGATCGTCGAGAAGCGCGTCCGCAAGGAGATCGAGAAGGGCGTGCAGACGATCCAGTACCAGGTCGTCACGCTCATGACGACGAACGGGCAGGCTCCGTTCGTGACGGTGTACATGTACCTCGGCGAGGCGAGGAGCGACCGCGAGCGCGCGGACCTCGCGATGATCATCGAGGAGGTCCTCAACGAGCGCATCAAGGGCGTCAAGAACGAGCAGGGCGTCTACATAACGCCCGCGTTCCCGAAGCTCATCTACGTCCTCGAGCCGCAGAACATCACCGAGAAGTCGAAGTACTGGTACTTGACCGAGCTTGCCGCGAAGTGCACGGCGAAGCGCATGGTGCCGGACTACATCTCCGAGAAGAAGATGCTCGAGTACAAGATCGACAAGAACGGAAACGGCAACGTCTACACGTGCATGGGCTGCCGTTCGTTCCTCACCCCGTACGTCGACGAGAACGGGAAGCCCAAGTACTACGGGCGCTTCAACCAGGGCGTCGTCACTCTCAACCTCGTCGACATCGCGCTTTCGGCGCACGGCGACATGAAGAAGTTCTGGGAGATCTTCGGCGAGCGCTGCGAACTCTGCCACAAGGCGCTGCAGTGCCGCCATGAGCGCCTCACGGGCACTCTCTCCGACGCGGCGCCGATCCTCTGGCAGTACGGCGCGCTCACCCGCCTCAAGAAGGGCGAGAAGATCGACAAGTACCTGCACGGCGGGTACTCCACGATCTCGCTCGGCTACGCGGGGCTCTGGGAGTGCGTGCTCGCGCTCAACGGCAAGAAGCTCACCGAGCCGGAGGGCGAGAAGCTCGGCCTGGAGATCATGAAGAAGCTCAACGAGTACACCGCGAAGTGGAAGAAGGCCGAGAACATCGACTACTCCCTCTACGGCACGCCGCTCGAGTCGACGACCTACAAGTTCGCGAAGTGCCTCCAGGCGCGCTTCGGCGTCATCAAGGGCATCACGGACAAGAACTACATCACGAACTCCTACCATGTCCACGTGACGGAGCCGATCGACGCGTTCAAGAAGCTCGAGCTCGAGGCGAAGTTCCAGAAGCTCTCGCCCGGCGGCGCGATCTCGTACGTCGAGGTGCCGAACATGCAGAACAACCTGAAGGCGGTTCTCACGATCATGAAGTTCATCTACGACAACATCATGTACGCCGAGCTGAACACGAAGAGCGACTACTGCCAGGTGTGCGGATTCGACGGAGAGATCGAGATCGTCAAGGACGAGAGCGGAAAGCTCGTGTGGCGCTGCCCGAAGTGCGGCAACACGGACGAGTCCAAGCTCAACGTCGCGCGCCGCACCTGCGGATACATCGGCTCCCAGTTCTGGAACCAGGGCCGCACGCAGGAGATCAAGGAACGCGT
>JAEEOY010000208.1 GCA_016284515.1 Kiritimatiellia bacterium
CTCGAAGGAGAACATGTTCGTGAAGTCCGCAACCTTCAACGGCAAGCCCGTGGACAAGACGATCTCCCACGCCGACATCATGTCCGGGGGAGAGCTCGTCTTCGAGATGGGCCGGTAACGCCGTTCGCCGGCAGTGGAAAAACTCATGGGGCCGTCCCTTTATTAAGCGGAGGTACCTATGAAAGACGACAACACTTTGACGCCTGATCGCTACGCAGGGGACGCCGCGTGGCGGAACTGGTTCGACATCTGCTCGGTGGGCGGATGCCCAGTAGAGCATTCCGCCGCACTCCGCCGCCAGGTGGAGTCCGCAATGTATTCCACTCTCTCGAAGCGCGGCATCTCGCGCGAGGAGGCGGGGGCGGACGATCCCGTAGCCGTTTTCGACGCCTACTTCAAGCTGAAGGGCTCGCGAGAGACGAAGAAGCCGCTCAAGTCCTACTTCGCCTACCGCATCAAAGTCGAGGGAATGTGTCTCGCCGACTTCGTGTGCGGCACTCTCTTCGGCTCCGGCGCAGGGCGCGTCCACGACATCGTCCTTGACTGGATCGCGTCGATCAAGGGGTGGCGTCCGCGCAAGGTGAAGGGTCCGGACGGACGCCGTCGCATCGAATGGGAGAGCGCGGGGCCGGAGGAGATCGCCGCGCTGGAGCCGTCCGCCGAGAGCGATCCCGCGGCTCTTCTCGACCTCGAGCCGATGCGCCGCGAGGTCGATGCGCTTCTCGAAAAAATTTCCCTCAGGACAAAAGTGGAAAAGCGCGCCGTCGCGTCCCTTTTGTATGCGACGGCCCAGGATGTACCGCTTACGGACGCGGCGATCCTCGAGGGCCTAGGAGTTGGAAAATCGCGGGCGTACGCGATGAGGGATAAGGCGATGGCGGAGTTCAGAAACGAGGCGAAGACGATCGAGGGCGCGGATAGTCCGCTCTTCGGGCGCATCCTCCTCGAAGCCTGCGAAGCCGCGCTGCCCGATCCGCTGCGCACCGAGATCGGAGGTGCAAGATGAACAAGACGTTCGCAGAGGAGTGGAAGCTCTACAAGGAGGGCGGAAACCGTCCGAAGTTCAGGGGAGAGGCGCCGCGCGGCGAAGCGGAATTCGACGCGCCGGTGAAGGTCGGCGAGATAAGGATCTTCGCCGACATGGCGCGTCCGTTCGTCGCGCTCGTCGCGGAAGAGCGCGGCGTCGCCGGATGGCTGCTCGTTCCCGTCTCGCCGTTCACCGTTCCCGCGTCGCCGCGCGAGGCGCTCGAAGGGGAGAGGGTCTATCAGCTCTGGAACGCATGCACGGCAGCGCGCAGTTTCGTAGCGCGCAGCTGGCGCGTCGACGAGATGGACGCCGATGTGCTAGCGGAACTCCGCGGCAGATGTGCCGCGCGCGGCGAATTCGCCGCGGACGGAATCGTCGCGGAATACGAGCGCGAGTTCCTCGTCTCGGGCGGAGACTTCATTCCGCTCGTCGACAAGGCGACGCCGCGCGTCGTGCATGTGCCGACGCATAAGCCGTGGAGGACGCGCATTGCCGAGGCGCTTGCCAAATCCGACGACGGTATTCATGTCTCCTGGCGCAAGGTCTGCGGACTCGCCGCGTGCTTCGCCGTTCTTCTTGGCGTTTCCGTGTGCCTTTTCGACATGCAGGTTGAAAAAGTTTCGCTCGGACATGGTGCCAGGATTGTGGAATCTGACATCGCATGTAGCGAGCCCGAAGATATGATGGTCGAATCGTGCGAATTGGACGAGTGCGAGTCCGCCCCTGATGCGGAAATCGACTTTGCGAAAGATCTTGTCCGTAATCGTCCGATAACTGAGGTGTCGGTGGTTTCGGCACCGCCAGCACAGGTTTCAGTTCGTCCCGCGCCAATGGACTCTGTCTCGTTAGTAAGGTCGCCCGTGAAGATGAAGAGCATGGTAGGTTCGCGGACCCCAGGGGTGATTGGATGCGCAACGGAAGGAAGAATTGTGTCTGCGTATGTGGAGCGTGAGCCTTCCGTTCCCGTCGGCACCGAGCACTATGCGGAGATACAGGAGAACGAATTCCGCGACCCGACGAGCGAGCCGCTGTCGACGTTCGGTCTCGACGTGGACACGTCGAGCTACACGACGATGCGGCGCTATGTCGCCGAGATGAAGCGCATGCCGCCGAAGGAGTCGGTGCGGCTTGAGGAGTGGATCAACTACTTCAAGTACAGCTATCCGCAGCCGAAGGGGGACGATCCGATCGGCGTTGCGTGCGAGATGGGCGCCTGCCCGTGGGCGCCTTCGCACAAGCTGCTCAGGGTCGGCGTGCAGGCGAGGGAGGTTCCGGTCGAGAAGTTTCCGCCGTGCAACCTCACGTTCCTCGTCGATGTCTCCGGCTCGATGGGATGGAACGGCGGATTCGAGATGGCGAAGGCCGCGCTCAGGATGCTGACGGACAAGCTGCGTCCGGAAGACCGCGTGGCGATCGTCACGTACGCGAACGGCACCGAAGTGCGCCTCGCGTCAACGCCTGGGACGGAGAAGGCAAAGATTCGCGCGGTCATCGACGGACTCAACTGCGGCGGCGGGACAAACGGCGCGGGAGGTATCCAGCTCGCATACGAGGAGGCGAAGAAGGGCTTCGACAGGAAGGCGAACAACCGCGTGATCCTCGTGACGGACGGAGACTTCAACGTCGGAATCTCGACGCCGAAGGCGCTTGAGGATTTCATCGCCGAGAAGCGCGAGAGCGGGATCTTCCTCACCGTACTCGGTGTTGGGGCAGGCAACTACCAGGACGCGAACATGAAGAAGCTTTCGACGGCGGGCAACGGAAACTACGCGTATCTCGATTCGGTCTTAGAGGCGAAGAAAGTGATGATGAACGAGTTTGGCGGGACGCTCTTCACAGTCGCGAAGGACGTGAAGCTCCAGCTCGAGTTCAACCCTGCGGAGGTGAAGGGCTATCGTCTGCTTGGATACGAGAGCAGAAAGCTTGCCGCGAAAGACTTCAACGACGACAAGAAGGACGCGGGCGAGATTGGCTCCGGCCATACGATGACGGCGCTCTACGAGATCGTGCCGGCGGGTTCGGAGGAGAAGGTTGCGGACGTCGATCCACTCAAGTACCAGAAGCGCACGGAATCCGGACGCGGCGAGGTCTGCACGGTGAAGCTCCGCTGGAAGAAGCCCGACGGCGACACGAGCGTTCTGAGGGAGATTCCGATTGCGGAGAAGTCCGTCACTTCCAAGACGCCTTCGGTCGACTTCCGCTTCGTGTCCGCCGTCGCCGAGTTCGCGCTTTTGCTCAAGGACTCGAAGTTCAAGGGCGCGGCGTCCTTCGCCTCGGTCCTCGAGCGTGCGCGATCCGCGAAGGGCGAGGACGCGGAGGGCTACCGCGCGGAGTTCATCCGCCTCGTCGAGACCGCTGAGCTCCTTAGAGGGGACGACTAGGGAGGCATCCCATCGTCCATCGGACAATCTTCAATCGGCGGGCATTTTGCCCGCCGAAATTTGTTTTTATTGCAATAACACGAGCTGCGCGGCATAGCTCTTTGGTATAGACCGGTAATGACACTTTCGTATAGATGTCAAAGCAATGCCTTTTTTTGTATAATGTTGGCGTGCTTGGCAACAAGATAAAAACCTGCAAGAAGATGAAAACCAAAATCCATAACACGGGGTTCGGCCTGTTGGTGTCCGCCATGGAAATCAAGGCCTTTGTGCTGGCTCTGCTTGCTTCGTCCGCGTTTGCCGCGAGCGGTGGCATGCTGGTCAAAAACGGCGACAGGATCGTCTTCATGGGCGATTCGATCACCCACTACGGCGTCGAGCGTTCGCACGGCTACGTGAGGCTGACGGTGCAGGGACTTGCCGCGAACGGAATCGAGGTCGACTGGATCGGACGCGGCGTTCCGGGCGAGAAGGCCTCGCAGATGCGAGCGCGTTTTCAGCACGATGTCGTCGACAGTCATCCCGCCATCGTGACGATTAGCGCCGGCGTGAATGATGTCGCCTTGTCCGACCAGACGCCGGCGAGCGGCCCCGAAGACGTAGAGGCGATGGTGCAGATGGCGAAGGCCGCCGGGATAACGCCTGTCGTAATGACGCCGACGTTCGCTGAGTTCAACACGGAGAACGGAGAGGTGACGCGCGCATACGCGGAAACGGTGCGTGGATACGCGTCGACATACGACGTCCCTCTCTGCGACACGTGGCAGGCGATCATGGACTGGAAGAACAGCTCCGCGACGCCCTACCTCGAATACCAGCTCCACTACAAGGCGACGATCGACGGCGTCCATATGGCGCCCGCAGGCGACAGAGTCATGGCGCGGACGCTTCTCCGCGCGCTGGGGCTGGACGACGGGCAGATGGCGAACGCCGAGGCAGCGTGGAACGCCAACGAGAAGGTCTACTCGATCCATCCCGCCGTCAAGATCACGAGCGCGCAGCTCGCGACGTTCAAGCAGGCTGCCGCCAACGCAGGAATGGGCGGCGGCGAATTCTCGAAGGTCGTCTTCAAGCGCGGCCTTGCGTCGCTCGCGGCGAATCCGTCTGTCGAGCAGGATTCCGCCGGCTCCGGCGTCGAAACGTTTTCGGCGGGCTTCTCGATAAACATGGCGGACTACGACACGCTGCTCGGCACATCGCTCGCCGCAGCCTACCATCCGGCGACAAGCAAACAGGGACACCTCGACGCGACGATCGGCATGGCGATGCTGCGCGGCATACGCGAATGCGAGGCCGGCGAGCCGGTTGTTGTCGTGCCGCAGGATGTGCAGACGAATCTCTTCTCGCGCTGCATCACGTTCACGGCGTCGGGCTATGCCGGGGAGTCGGCTCTGGCGGACTTCCCGGTGGCAGTTCGACTCGCCGCGAATATGCCGGCTGGGTTCAGCTATGCGGACATGTCCGATCCGTCGAGCGGAAGCGAGCTCAGGTTCGCCGACTCGGACGGAAAATCGCTCGACTACGATGTCGAGGAGTGGAACGCGGACGGCGCGTCGCTCGTCTGGGTCAAGGTTCCGTCGCTCACGAAGACGACGACGTTCACGATGTACTACGGCGGCACGCCGACGGACGAAGTCAAGTCGATTCGCGCGTGGTCCGCGGACTATGTCGGCGTATGGCACATGTCCGAGGCGGATGGCAACGTTTCCGACTCCGCCGGCAACGGACTGACCGCCTCGCCGAACGGGAGCGGCGCGTCGTATTCTGTCGCTGGACAGGGCGTCTTCGGGAAGGCCCGCGTCAACACGTCGGTGCGCAACAAGGGGACGGGGCGCTCGATGCTCGTCGTGAGCGACTCCTATCTTCTTGACCTCGGCAGCGACTTCACGATGTCGGGCTGGGTGAAGATGACGGACACGATCGACGGCGGCGGGCTTGCGCGCATAGCGGTGCGCAGCGCCGACGGAGCGACGCCGGAATGGGAGGTCGCGCTCGCGGACGCCACGACGCTGCAGGCGAGCGGCAACGGCGGCGAAACGCTTTCGGGGCAGATCCCGTCCGCGATGAACAGCTGGCGGCACGTCGCGGCAGTCTATGACGGCGCGGCGCTGAAGGTCTACGTCGACGGAACGGTTGTCCTTGACGGCGCGATCACGGCGGCGAAGGACAGCAACAACAAGCTCTGCTTCGGGACGAAGGGCGGACTCTACAACGGGCACTTCACGGGGCTCTTCGACGAGTTCCGCCTCCGCGACGCCGCCTGCTCCGCCGACTGGGTCAAGGCCGAGTTCGACCAGTCAGCGGCGTCGTTCCTCTCCGCGGGCGCCGTCTCTGTGCTGGTGCCGGGCGAGGGGCAGGGCGAAGGCGGCGGACAGTCCGGAGGTGGCGGCTCGGAAGAGGGCGGTTCGGGAGGGGATGCCCCGCCAGACGATACGTCGGGCGATTTCACAAAGTACATCACATTCACTACGTCAGGCTACCAGGGGTCCGCTGCACTTGCGGACTTTCCCGTCCTCGTGAGGCTGTCGACCGCCATCAGCGGATTCAGCTACGCCGATTTCGGCTCTGCCACGAACTTTGTGTTCAAGGATTCCGAAGGCGGCGTCCTTCCCTGCGAGATAGAGTCGTGGAACCCCGGCGGCGTCTCTCTCGTCTGGGTGAAGGTTCCCTCTGTCACGAATACGTCGCGCTTCACGATGCACTACGGCGGCTCGACGTCCGCGGATGGCGATTCCGCCTCCACCTGGACTGCATCCGGCTACGTCGGCGTCTGGCACATGGCCGAGTCGGAAGGAGATGTCGCCGACGCGACGGGGCATGGGCTGACGGCGAGGCAGATGGGCACGGACACGACTGCGCAGGTGGCGACGGACGGTGCGATCGGTGGCGCGCGAGTAAACAGCACCTCCTCATCCAAGAGCTATTTCGAGGTTGCGGACGCTGCGCAGCTCGACGTGGGCGGAACCTTTACCGTCTCGGGATGGTACCGGCTCTCTGCGCAGAACGGGAGCGAGGCAGGCGTCGTCGGACGCCAGTGGGGCTGGTTCTCGACGGACGGATGGATGTTCGAGTTGGCGAAGGGATCGGCAACTGGTTTTTACGCGCGCGGCGCCTCAAACGGCTCGAACAGCATGAACGCGAGCGGAGAGATGCCGTCAGCCCTCAACGCGTGGGTGCACTTCGCCCTGGTGTACGAGGGCGCGGGAGTTACGGTGTACGCGAACGGCGCGCCTGTAGCGACGAGCGGCGCCATCAACGCCGCGAAGGACAACAACATGCCGCTGACGCTGGGCTACGGGAACACGAGGAGCTATCTCTACGGCGCGCTTGACGAGTTCCGACTGAAGTCCGGCGCGGCATCCGCCGACTGGGTGAAGGCCGAATACGACCAGGCGGGCGGCATGTTCCTTGCGAACGGCGGAGTGCAATCCGCCGAAGTCGTTCCTGCCCAGACCCAGGGCGTCGGGTTCTTCGTTGACTGAGAGGAGTTCTGCATATGAAACTGAATGCCATTGTCGCCTTTGTGCTTGCCGTCGCCGCGGTCTGCGCGTCTGCCGCCGCGCCGTCCGGCAAGATTGCCGAATTCACGTGCTCCGGATACGACGGCGCCTCGACGCTTGAGAACTTCCCGGTGCTGGTGCGTCTGGCGGACAATTCGCCCGCGGGGTTCCGGTACGCCGACATGCTCTCCTCGTCCAGCGGCGACGAGCTGCGCTTTCAGGACGAGGGCGGTGAGGCGGTTCCATTCGAGGTCGAACGCTGGGATCCGTCGGGCGAGTCGCTTGTGTGGGTGGGCCTTCCGAAGGTCAGCAAGAACACCGTGTTCACGATGTCGTACGGAAAGGCCCCCGAGGGGTCCGCATTGTCCGCCGCCGGCGTGTGGTCGCCCTATGTCGGCGTGTGGCACATGGACGAGGCGAGCGGCGCGGTGGCGGATGCGACGGGGCACGGACTTGCGGCGACGCCGAACGTCGAGCAGACGTCCGGAGCTGGCGTGATAGGTGCGGCACGTGTCAACGCGACTGGCGGCACTAAGTCGTATCTCGTCGTACCGAGCTACGATGTGTTCTCCGTCGGCGACACGTTCTCGGTCTCGGGCTGGGTCAGGGCGACGGCCGATCCAACCGGCTGCCGCATCTTCGCGCGCATGGTTCACTATTTCGACGACGGATTTGCATGCACCCTCGACGGCTTCAACAAGGTTTCGGTCTGCGGGAAGGCGTACAACACGACTGTTGTGGCGGATACGCCGTCCATGAACGGACAGTGGGTGCACCTCGCGGTATCCTATGCAGGCGCGACGGCGACGATTTATGCGAACGGCGTGCAGGTTGCGTCGGGCTCCATTGCGAAAGTCGAGGACAACAACCAGTCGCTAACAATCGGCAGCGTGTCCGGCGTCGGCGGGACGCACTTCAAGGGGCTGCTTGACGAGTTCCGCTTGAAGTCCGGCGCGGCTTCCGCCGACTGGGTCAAGGCCGAGTACGCCCAGGGCATTGGAGGCTTCCTTTCCGGCGAGGCGTTCGACGAGATCGATCCCGACACGCGCGTCGCCCTTGCCGTCCCCGAACTCGAGAACATGAGCGTCTCTGCCGTGACGGTGAATGGCGTTCCGGTCGCGGCGGAGGCGGACGGCACCTATCTTGTAAGGCCTCGCGAGACTGTTACGGTGGTGTTCGCGCCAGCTAGCGGATACGTCCTCTCGTCGAACACGATGTCCTTCAAGGTCAGGGAGAGCATGACGCTGCCGGAGGAGGGACGTCCGGTCGCGGTTTCCGTCGGATCCGTGCGCGTCGTGATCAACGAGCTTTGCGCATCGAACGACGACGAGAGCGGATTCAACACTGCGAACGGCGGCAGGGGGATTGACTGGGTGGAGTTGCGCAACGAGGGGGACGTTTCGGTCGATCTTACCGGATGGTACCTGTACGACAACCCCGGCAAGGCGATGTCGAAGTGGACGAAGATCGCGGGCAGCTGCATCGTCCCGGCGCATGGCTATGCCGTCGTCTGGTGCGACAAGGACTACACGCTCTGGACGCAGTCCGAGGCCCATGTCGCGACGGGGCTTTCCACCTCGGGCGAGCCGCTGTTTCTCGCGCGCCCCGACGGGACGAAGGTCTGCGAGATCGCGAACTTCGGCAGGCAGGTGAAGGGCATTTCCTGGGGACGCGTCGGGGACGGCGAGTCGACTGGGTATTTCCTCGAGCCGACTCCGCTCGCCGCGAACGGTACCGTCAGCAGGGGCGCGCCTACGCCCACGGTCGCCTTCAGCGAGCCGCACGGATACAAGGACGCGCCGTTCGCGCTGACAATTTCCTGCCCCGAGAATCCGTCGGCGGAAATACGCTACACGCTTGACGGATCCTCCCCGACGGCGAGCTCCGCGAAGTACACGGGCCCCATCCAGATATCTTCGACTACTGTGGTGCGCGCCGCGGTCCCGCAGGCGGACAGCGTCCTCCAGTGCGACTCGTCGGCGAGCTATCTCTTCCTCTCGGACATCCTGCTGCAGTCGGAGGACAACAGGCCGGAGGGCTTCCCCGCGTCGTCCGCCCAGCAGACGATGATCTACGGGATGTCGAGCGCTGTTGTGAACGGCGCGGACAGGGCGAGGCTTCTGAATGGCTTCACGAATTCGATACGCACCGTCTCGCTCGTGATAGACCCCGAGCTGATGTTCGGCGCGACGACCGGCATCTACGTCAACGCGGCGGCGGACGGCTGGGAGCGTCCGACGATGGTGGAGCAGATCAACCCCGTCGACGCGTCGGATGAGTTCACAGTCCCGTGCGGAATCCGCATCCGCGGCGCAGGCAGCCGGCGTCCGATAATCCCGAAGCACGCCTTCCATCTCGTCTTCCGCAGCCGCTACGGCCTGAGCAAGCTCGAGCATCCGCTCTTCGGCGGCGAAGGCGCGGATTCCTTCGACCGCATCGACTTCCGCGTCGCGAACACGTCCTGGGCCAACTCCGTCGACAAGGTGGCGGACAAGGCGAACTTCACCTACATCGACGAGGTGTTCTCGCGCGACACACAGCGCGACATGGGCCAGCCGTACCACCGCAGCCGCTACTACAACCTCTTCATCAACGGCGTCTACTGGGGGATATACCAGACGGAGGAGCGCATGTCCGCGGGCTATGCCGCGACCTACTGCGGCGGACTCGAGTCGAGCTACGACGTCGTCCGCACGTCTTATCCCAGCTACTCCACGCAGACGGTCGACGGAGAGGGCGCGTCGTGGGCCAGCCTCTACGCGATTGCCTCGGAGGGCTTCTCGGGAGAGCACGCGGACAACTACAACCGCGTACGCGGCCTCTCCCCCGACGGCACGCGCAACCCCGCCTATCCCGTCTACCTCAACGTGACGAACCTCGTCGACTACATGATCATCGCCCACTGGACGGCGGACTGCGATACGCCGGCCGCGCCCGACAAGGTGAACAACATCGCCGCGTTCCGCAACCGCGTGGACGGAGAGGGGCTCTACGACGGGTTCATCTGGAACCGCCACGACACGGAGGCGACTCTCGGGAACTACCTCGGCTTCGGCGACGTCGATAAGGCGGACAGCCTGACGTTCGGAACGAGCGCCTCGCCTTACGGAACTCCGTGGAACACGCTTGCGAAGTTCGGCGCGGCCGAGCTGAACTACCAGCTGCTCCAGAACGCCGAATACCGCATGGTCTTCGCGGATCTCGTCTACAGGCACGTCCTGCGTCCGGACGGCGCGCTTTCGGCCGACGCGTCGGCCGCGCGCTACCGCGCGAGGATGGAGGAGCTGGACGATGCGGTCGTCTGCGAGGCCGCGCGCTGGGGCGACGGACGCACTCGCGCCGATTGGCTTGAGGCGTGCGGGAGGCACCTGTCGTTCATCGCCAGACGCACGCCTTATCTCATCGCTGGATATCGCGGCCTCGGATGGTATCCTTCGGTGGACGCTCCGGCCGTTGCCGCGTCCGACGGCAAGCGTCTGCTCGGCGGAGAGCAGGTCGACGCGCCGGTAACGATTGCCTCCGCGTCGTCCGGAACGGTCTACTACACCACCGACGGATCCGATCCGCGGCTTGAGGGCGGCGGCGTAAGCGCCGCGGCGAGAGTCTACGCTGCCGCGCTCGAGGTTCCGCATTCGGGCATTGTCCTATCTGCGCGCGTGCGTTCCGCCGCCGGCGAATGGTCTGCGCTTGAGCGCGTTGAGCTGAAGGGCTCTTCAATCCCCGAGGGCGCCTTCTACTCCGGCGAGTACGCCGAGGGCGTCGTGATCTCCGAGCCGGGCGAGTACTTCTTTAGCAACGCGAACTTCCGCGCGGGACTCACGCTTGGCGCAGGCACCTACGTCCTCAACAACTGCCGCGGCACGGCAAACGCGGCGTCCCGCATCGACGCGGCGGGATCCGTCGTGTTCGCAGACGAGGGCGCGTTCACGCTCTCAGGGACCGGGGCCGATCCGCTTATGAACGTCTGCGACCTCATCGTCTCCAACGGAACGTTCAGGGTCGAGTACGCGAGCGACACGCCGAAGGCGAAGGCGGTGAACGTAACGGGAGGCTTCGCCGTCGAGGGCGAGGGAACTGTGGACGTCATGGTCGGGGGGCAGCAGTGCTACGGAATCTACATCGCAAACAAGGACATGTTCTGCCGCATCGGCGCTGGAGGCAGCTTTGTGGCGACGGTGGAAGGCACGAAGTGCGCGGCGCTCTACGGCAACAAGGGATCCGTCGACGCCGAGGTGGAGAACGACTCCTCGGTGCAGGGAACGCTGGTCGGCTCCGAGGCGAGGCTTTTCAACTTCGCAGGGAAGATCAAGCTAAAGGGCGGTGACATATCCGTCACGGGAGATGACGCATCGCAGTCCAACAGGGTCTTCAAGTCGGACAAGTCGATCGCCGTAAAGCGCGGTTCGCGGATTTCGGTTGACGTGCGCGGCGAAGGGTCCGAGGCGTTCAGCTGCGCGACAGTCTTCGAGATGGAGGGCGGACACGTCGAGGTCGTTTCGGCGGACGACTGCGTCGGGGCGGAGACGGGCGTTCTCATTACCGGCGGCAAGTTCTACGGACTCTCGCTCAACAATGACGTGTTCGACGTCAACGCAGGCGACATCACGATCGCCGGAGGACTCGTGCTCGCGTACACGACTGCGCAGGAGCCGACGGACGATCCGTCCAGGACCGTCGGTTCGTTCGGATTCGACGTCAACGGCTACAACGTCAACATAAACGGCGGCACAGTCGCCGCGATAGGAGGCGACAACCTGAAGGGCAACCATTTCCCCACGTTCGCGGGTACGCAGAACATCTTCGTGGACGAAGAGGCCTCGGCCTCGAAGTACGACGGCAAGTACGTCTCCTTCCTGGCGAACGGAACGAACACCACGATTGGTCTGCCCGCAGTTGCGTCTACGAAATGCACCGTGGTCTGCTCGGTGCCGGGCCTTGCAGCAGGAGTGCTTCCCGCCATTCTGCCTTCCGCGCCAGGGAGCGGGTCGCTAGGATTCCACGAGGTTTATGTCTCGGCTGCCGAAGGGCCTGCCCCGTTCGCGCTCGGCGAGCCGGCGGCGCGTCCGCTCACGGACTACAACGGCAGCATGGTCACTGTGGAATTCGAGGGGACTGTCCCCGCTGGCGCGAACGTCTCCGCAAAGGTCGTGCTTGGCGGCGCGGAATACGCCGGGACTGTCGATGCTGAGAACGGCGCTGTGGCGTTTGAAATTCCGTCCGATGCGGTCACTGCGGGCGGAACGTATTCCGGAACTGTATCCGTCACTGTAGACGGAGCGGTATACTCGAAGGAGGTATCCCTTGTGCAGGGGACGCTTAGGACGGACGCGGACGCAGAGTGGATTCGCGAATCGGCGTCGGACTTCGGGACGACGGGCAGCTGGTCGGGAGAGCAGGTCGCCGCCGCCGCGGGAAAGATAAGCGTCTCCAACGCGGTGTTTACGGCGGCAAAGTCCGCGCCTCGCGGCGCTCTGGTCACGATAGCGTCTACGTTCGACTTCAGGGCCACGCTGGGGCAGCCTCACGATGCGTCGTCGCGCGCCGGCATCTGGGTGGTCAGGACGTCCGATGCAGACCGTTATGCAATGACGACGGCGGACGGAGTCGTGACGAACGAAACCGTGTCCGCGAACCTCTCCTCGCCCGTGCGCGTCGTGGTGGCTCTCGATGAAACGGCGCACACAGTCTCCTATTCCGTCGACGGCGTAGACCTTGGCACGCATCCGCTCGCAGTGAAGGCGTCCGGCGTGTCGAAGGTGCGCTATCTCGGCGCGACGGACGTCGTCTCGCTTGAAGGGGAGTACGCCTACGAAGGGCTCGACGCGAACCTCGCCAGGTCCGGAGGCGCGGAGTATGCGACTGTTGCCGACGCCGTGGCGTCCGGCGGCGGACAGGTGGAGCTTCTCTGGGACGCGAGCTGGAATCCGACGGCCGCCGGAGAATACACCTTCGCGAAGAACGGACATCTCCTCGTCGTCGGCGGAAGTCTTGCCTGCTCGGTGACGGACAACGGCGACGGCACCGTGACGGTGTCGGTGGCCGGCGGAGCGACGCCCGAGGCGCCGGAAGCCGCGTCCATCACGTTCTCAGGGTCAACTGTGAAGGTGGGCGTTTCGGATGTCCAGGCGAACTGCTGGTACGCGCTCGAGAAGACGACCGATCTCACTCGGCCCTTCGTAGTCGATGCGTCGACATGGACGAAAGGCTCGGCGCTTCTTGCAGGCGAGAAGGAGCTGTCGATAGCCCTCGAAGCGGGCGATCGACAGGCGTTCTACCGCATCGTCGTCTCCTCGACCGCGCCGTAGACGGTGTTCGGAAGCGCCCCTTTGGTATAGACGGGATATGATACTTCCGTATAAGTGTCAAAGCGCAATAATTTTAGTATAATATTTGCGTATCGATCACAAGGAAGGGGCTCCGAAAATGAAAATCAAGAATACTGTCCTCGGTTTGATTGCCTCGGCGGCGTCAGTCGCCGCTGCAGATGCCATTGCGCCTTCTGGCGACAGTTCGGGTTCGTCCGACGTCGCTGCAATCCAGTCCGCAATCGACGCGGCGGGAAATGGCGGCAGCGTTGAGCTCGGAAGCGGCATCTTCTACATCGACACGCAGCTGATGGTCACGAACGGCGTCACGCTCGCGGGCCAGGGCTGGGACAACACGATTATCAAGCAGGTCGCTTCGACACCTTCGGAGTATACGCGCGTCGCGACGGTTTCCGGCGGCGCGAAGGTAGAGCACGTCACGCTGACGGGTGGACGGGTCACAGGCACAAACTACAAGTTCGGCGGTGGTGCGTTTGTCGACGGCGGTACTGTTTCGTGGTGCTGCATCACCAACAATTCCCTGTACAGCGCCAACGTCAGGTTTGGCGGCGGCGTCGGCTTCTACCAGGGGGGAGGCACGGTCGACCACTGCATCGTAGCGGACAACTCGGTCAGCACCACGTCAGTGGGCGATGTGGGCGGCGGCGGCATCGGAGGCTACTACCCAACGGGCGCTATTACGATCGACTCATGTCTCGTCTTCGGCAACCGTTCTACGCATAACTCCAGCTCCGGCAGGGGCGGCGGCATAGGCTTCGACTTCGTCAACCAAAGCGCAACGGTGACCGTCCGCAACACGACGATCGTCGGCAACAGTGCGGGCGAGGGTCAAAACGCATCGCACGGCGGCGCCGTCTTCACGGCCAACGACTCGAAGAATAAGTTTTCGATGGTCAACTGCATCATCGTCGGCAACACGACGGCGGGAGCATCGACGACAGTGTACCTGAACTACACCGGTGGCGTGGACTACTGTTTCTTCGACATTGAGGACGACCTGCTCGGCGACAACAGCCAGACAGGAGACCCGAAGTTCGCGAACGCGGCTGCGGGCGACTTTGCCATTGCCTCTGACTCGCCTGCGAAGGGTGCCGGCACGACTTATTCCGGAATCGGGTCGGACCTTGCGGGCGTTGATTTCGAGAATCCGCCGTCCATGGGATGCTACGAATACAGCAACCGCGCCGCGGCGCCCGCGTTTGAGCCTGCGTCCGGGACCAGGTTCTATCCGTCGGCGAACGTGACGATCTCCTGCGCGACGGAGGGCGCGTCGATCTACTACACGCTTGACGGATCTGATCCGACGGACTCAAGTTCGCTCTACGATGGCCCGATCGTTCTTGAAGCTACCACGACTATAAAGGCGCGCGCCTACATGCAGGATATGGATCCGAGCGCCGTTGTATCCGCGACCTACGTGTACAAGGCGCCCGTGCCAAAGCCGGACGGATTCAGTAAATATGTCGAGATCACCCTCGCCACGAACCTTGCGGCAAATGCGATAACGACCGGCATTCCTGCGCTCGTCAAGCTCAGCGAGTCGACGATCTCCGGCTTCGACTACGACGATTTCATCTTTGCCAACGGCGGGGACATGATGTTCTGCGATGAAAACGGCTCCCCGATTCCGCACGAAGTCGACACATGGGACGTAGACGGCGAATCGCTTGTCTGGGTGAAGCTTCCCTCGACTGCCGAGAACACGACGATTACAATGTACTACGGCAGCATCGCGGCATCGTCCGAGGATCCTGCGGACGTCTGGACTGGATACACCGGCGTGTGGCACTTCGAGGAGGCGACTGCAGATACGGCCGCGAACTCATACGGAATGTATGCGAACTCGACGGCGACCGATGGTATTGACGGCCACATCGCCCAGCATACGAAGACGAATGAAGTCGGCCGATTCGGCAAAGGTTTCCGCACCAACGATTCGACCGGGTGGAAGGCCGGGAACTACAATTACGGTGGCGTGTGGGTGAACGACACCGGCGCCAACAGCCCGATCGACGGCGGAGAGAACTTTACCATCTCCGGCTGGTTCAAGCACGATCAGCTCGATTACTACTGGGACCATTTGTTCTACAAGCGCTCGAGGTCGGACAACGGAACGAGCGGGGCTTACGTCAACGCTTTCGCCATCGAGAGCAACAGCGGCACCGGCTCGAACCCGCAGATCTGTCCGCGCGGATCCAGCGATAAAGGCAAGGCATTGTTGAGCGAGAACCAGGGGCTCCAGAACAAGTGGGCTTATATCACTTTCGTCTACGACGGAGCGGTAGTCCGCGTCTTCAAGAACGGCATTGAAACGGATTGGACGGCAATCGACGCCTGCATCGACAACGACGCTCCGCTTGTCTTCGGCAACAACTGCAATGTCGCGTTCGGCACGATGGGCGATGCCGCGTGGAACGGCTGGATCGACGAGGTGCGCTTCTCGAAGGGATCTAAGGACGCCGCATGGGTCGCGGCGGAGTACGCCGCGATGAACGCGGGCGCGGCGGACATCTTCTCCTACGGCGATGCGCAGGATACCGGCGACACGCCGCCGGCTCCGGCTCCGATTGTGATCGGCGAAGTTTCGGCGCGCCCCGGGACGGACTACAGCGGAAGCGTCGTGACGCTTTCGTTCACGGGCGACATTCCGGAAGGCGCGACGGCGAGTGCGTCGCTCACGATCGGCGACGCCATCTATGTCGGCGTTATTGATTCCGAGAACGGCGTGGTGACGTTCGAGGTGCCCGCTGCGGATGCCGCGGCCGGCGAAATCTACGAGGGAACGGCGACGCTCTCCGTCAACGGGGTTATCCGCACGACTGACGTCGAGCTCGTGCAGGGTGCGCCCGGCATTGACGAAGACGAGGACTGGATCAATGAGACGGCGGAGACGTTCGGCTCGACCGGTGTGTGGTCCGGAGACGTTGCTGAAGTCGCCGACGGATCGATAGCGGTCTCAAACGCGACGTTCACGGCCGGCACTGCCGCGCCGAAAGACTCGGTGGTGATGATCTCCACGACATTCTGCTTCGGAGACTGCACCGATGAGTCGCTTGACGTGTCGGCGCGCGCGGGCATCGCCGCCGTCGAGGTCGGAGGCGTCAGCCGCTATGCTTTCCTGACGGCGAACGGAGTGGTCACGAATCTGACCGTAGCTGCGAACATCTCGACGCCGGTTGAGGTCACGCTCGTTCTTGACTGCGTGGAGAGCACGGTGTCCTATACCGTCGGAGGAGTCTCGCTCGGCACCCATCCGATGACGGCGAAGAATACCGGCGTCTCGTCCGTCAGCTATCTCGGTGAAGGCGAAGTTGCGTCGCTTGAGGGAGCGTACCGCTGCGAAGTGCTGGACACGAACGTTGCGCAGGCGGGCGGCGTTGAATACCAGACTGTTGCTGAGGCGATCGCCTCGGGCGAGACTCCGGTGGCGCTTCTCTGGGACGCGAGCTGGAATCCGACGGCTGTTGGAAGCTATGTGATCACGACCAACGGACACGCCCTCGCAATCGGCGGCACCCTTGCCTGGCTCGTGACGGACAACGGGAACGGGACGATCACGGTCGCGGTGTCCTCGGGAGAGATTCCGCAGCCGGTCATCGGCTCGCGCACCGGCAGCGACGAACTCGTGGGGCTTTCCGTAGTGAAGGGCGAAGGCGATGATGACACAATGTATCTCGTTATACCATTCGCCGCGAAGGCGGGCTTCACCTACACGCTCAGGAGTTCGGCGTCGCTTCTTGCGCCGACCTCGGAGTGGTCCGCGGCTGCAGGCGTCGAGCCGATCTCGCTCACGGCAGACGGCGACGCCGAGTTCCGTGCGCCGATGAATGGCACAGCCGCGTTCTACGTGATATCCGTCGAATAGCCGCGAATGTCTTCTGCGCAAAGCCTTGCTGCGGATTGACACTCGGCGCCTGTTTTGGGATAATTACGGCCATGAGTGAAAAGACGCAGATTTCAAAGGCTTTGTTCGCAAGGACGCGGCTGATGCTCGGGACGGACACCGCAGGGGCGCTTGCGGAGACGGGCGTAGCCATCTTCGGACTCGGCGGGGTCGGAAGCTGGTGCGCGGAATCTCTCGTGCGCTCCGGCGTGCGCCGCCTGATGCTTGTAGATTCGGACCGCATCTGCCCGACGAACGTGAACCGCCAGCTGATGGCGACGGTGAAGACGATCGGAAAGGTCAAGGTCGCCGCGTTGGCCGATCGGCTGCGCGAGATCAATCCGGACGTAAAGCTTGACGTGCGCCAGAAGATATACGAGGAGGCGAGCGCGGATGAGTTCGAGCTTGAGAGATGGGACTATGTCATTGATGCGATCGACTCGCTTGAGTGCAAGGCCCGTCTCATCCGGCATGCGCTGTCCATCCCCTCGGTGACGCTTTTCGCCTCTATGGGCGCGGCGCTCAAGATGGATCCGTTCCAGATTCGCAGCAGCGACTTCACAAAGGTCGAGGGTGACGGGCTCGCGCGCGCCCTGCGGCAGAAGTTCCGCAAGACGGGGGGCATTCCGAAGCGGCGCTTCACCTGCGTCTGGTCGCCTGAGCGCCGGGAGAACCTCGGTCCGGCGGGGGCCGGATGCGGGCTGGGCGAATGCGTCTGCCCGAAGGATGACGGTCCTGGCGATCCGTCGCTCGCGAAGCACGAATGGTGCTCTACGAAGGCTCGGATAAACGGGACCGTCGCCCATACGACGGCGATCTTCGGATTCGCCCTGGCTGGACTTGTCGTCGCTGATGTCGAGCGCCGTCATTTGCGTTGAGTAGCGTGGCCCAGTAGTGAACAGATCGCTTGCAGGGGGTTCCGTCGCCGTAGCATTGGATTGCTTTCGCTGCGGGGAGTTTCGGAGTTTGGGAGAACGCGACTGAATTTCAAGACCTCCAATACTCCAAGACTCCAAGTAGCGAAAGCAATGGCTTAGAATTATAGTTAAGTTATAGTCAAGAACGTTTAGGGGGCAACGCGGCTGGAAGCCGCGTCTCCATGGAAGAGTCGAGTATTTTGTCGCGGCGTGGTTTGGGAGAGGATGCGGCTGGAAGCCGCGTCTACATGGGGTGCGATGCCAGGCGGATGAACCAAGGAGATGCGGCGTCTCGCCGCGTCGGAGTGGCGGAGCGGGACGCTCCACCTCCTTGGGGGCGTCACGTCTCGCGTGGGATGCCAGACGCATCTGACATTCTTGCAAGGCCGGGGGTGTTGCCGTTCGGACACTGCGCTCGCTTCGCTCCCTCCGCGTCCTCATGCCTGCCGCGACAAGCGCGGCCCTCCCGCGTCGGGAAAGGGTGGTTGAGGTGTGGGAAGCATAGGCCGCAGCGGTAGCGGAGGCGTTTTGCAAACCGTCGGAGTTTCATTATGCCGTTTGCCCGCTGCTCGTTTGGTCACATATTGCAATAAGTGACGTGGGCTTCTTTGCATCGAATCTTCAATTCTTTGGCTCTTCGGAGTTTTTAGTGGAAGAGCATGAGTAAAAACTCCGATGGTTAGGGTTCTCGCTACCGCTTCACTGCTCCGCGCTTTTCAACCACGATCAATTGACTCCATTCATAGTGTTTAGAGCGGCCTTCGGCCGACTTATGCGACGCAGTCGCATACCCAAATACTTCTATCGACATATGCAAAGTCGTTGAGTGGTGCGAAGCTGCGGAGCGGTAGCGGGAGCCCCAACGCTCGGAGTTTCTATTACTTAAAGGCATGCTGTTCCACTAAATTCTTCAATGAACCAATTCTTTCTCGATGAAGAATTATTGACGCGGCTGGAAGCCGCGTCTCCTTGGGGGCGGCGTATTTGCCGCGCACCAGGGGGTTGCGTCGCCGCAGCATTGGATTGCTTTCGCTGCGGGGAGTTTCGGAGTTTGGGAGGACACGTGTGTTGCGGTGATGCATGTATACTTCGGTATAATTGAGCTTTGCGGCCCCGTTTGGTACAATAACGGGGTGGTGTTTGCAAAGTCTGTCAATTCCAGGAGAGGAGTGCCATGAAAGGTTATATCGCGACGTTTACCGCAGCTGCGGCGATTGCCGTCTGCGCAGGAGAGCTCAAGGTGTCCGTGCTGCCGGGCGAGGGCTGGTGGGGCGGCGCCACGACGTACGGAACGAAGGCGCCGTTCGGACTGAACGCGAAGTCGCATTCGTTCGACATCCGCAAGACGAACGACGCCAACCAGGCCGCGCCGCTGATGCTTTCCACGAAGGGCCGCTGCGTCTGGAGCGACAAGGCCTTCGCCTGCGTCTTCACGAACGGAGTGATGACGTTCACGGGCGACGCGCCGATTGAGCTCATGCAGGAGGGTCAGGACCTCCGCTCGGCGTTCCTCGCCGCCGCGAGGAAGCACTTCCCGGCGAGCGGAAAGACCCCCGACCTCGCGCTTATCGCCAAGCCCCAGTGGAACACATGGGTGGAGCTCTCGTACAACCAGAGCCAGGAGGCCATCCTCGCATACGCGAAGGGAATCGCCGAGAACGGATTCCCCAAGGGCGGCGTGATCATGATCGACGACACGTGGCAGCACGGCTACGGCGTATGGGACTTCGACCGCCGGCGCTTCTCCGATCCGAAGGCGATGTGCGACGAGCTGCACGCAGAGGGCTTCAAGGTGATGCTCTGGGTCTGTCCCTTCGTGTCGATGGATTCCCCTGGCTACCGCGAGATGGTGCTTGGCACGCTTGACGCGGGGCTCAACTGCGAGAAGGGCGGGCTCATCATGACCGGGAAGAAGAACGTCTACGGACACGACGTCGCGCAGGCGATGCCGTGGTGGAACGGCGTGAGCGCGTTCGTCGACTTCACGCATCCGCGCGGCGCCGCGTGGTTCGCCCGCCAGCTGAAGCGGCTGCAGAACGACTACGGGGTGGACGGCTTCAAGCTCGACGCAGGCGACATCGAGGAGTATCAGGAGCCGTACGTGACGTACGTCCAGTCCACGCCCTCCGAACTCTGCGAGGCGTACGCGAAGATAGGCCTGGAGTTTCCGCTCAACGAATACCGCGCGTGCTTCAAGATGGCCGGGCAGCCTCTTGTGCAGCGTCTCTGCGACAAGCTCCACGACTGGCCGTCGCTGCATCAGCTGATGCCCGACATGATCGCCTGCGGACTCCTCGGGCATCCCTTCGTGTGCCCCGACATGATCGGCGGCGGAAGCTGGATGGCGTTCGCGCCAGACGCGCCGACCCCGCTCGACCAGGAGCTCTTCGTGCGCAGCGCGCAGGTGCACGCACTAGCGCCGATGATGCAGTTCTCCGCCGCACCGTGGAGGCTTCTCAAGGGAGAGTACCTCGACGCGGTGCGCGAAGCCGCGAATACGCGCATGAAGCACGTCGACTACATCCTCGAGACGGCGAAGGCCTGCGCGAAGTCCGGCGAGCCCATGCTCCGGGCGATGGAGTACGAGTTCCCGGGGCTCGGCGCGGAGCGCATTACGGACCAGTTCATGCTCGGTTCGAAACTTCTCGTCGCCCCGCAGATCGTCAAGGGCGCGAAGACGCGCAAGGTGTTCGTTCCGACCGGAAAATGGCTCGCCGACGACGGAATCGAGGTCGTCGGACCGACGACGGTCGAGGTCGAGACACCCATAAGCAGGCTGCCGCATTTCGTCCGCAAGTGAAGGCTCTGCGCCTATCGAAGGCCGTTGCAGCCGCCGCGCTTGTCCTTGCTTCTTCGGGCGCAAAAGCCGAGCCTGGCGGCTGGGAACGCGACTGGTACGCTGACGTCTCCGTGGCGTCGTATCTGTATTCGCTCGGAAGCGTCCGCGCGGATCACTCCGTCTGGATGATGGAGGGCGACGTCGTTCAGCGTCTGTCGTCCTTTGGGCACGTCCTTTTCGGATACTGGGCGCTCAGCGACCTCGGCAGGACCGGGGACAGGAGCCATCGGTCGTACGTGTACGAGTCGGATCCGTATCTGCTCTACGGCTACGACTGGGACATTGCCGACGGATGGCTTCTGCGCAACCGCGTCGGAATGATCTGGGTCTTCAACGAGGGATACAGCGTGAAGGAGATCCACCTGATCCGCGAGTGGACGTACATGGGCGAGCTGAGGTCTCCGTGGGCGACGCTGTACGGACAGGTCCGTGCGGTCGACGGACTCGGCACGTACGCGCGAGTCGGGCTTCATCGGTCCTTCGACTTCGCGGGCGGGCTTTTCTCGCTCACGCCGCACGCCGCGGTGCACGGCGGCTCCGCGAGGTGGAACAGGTGCCGCTACGGCGACTTCGCCGAGGGGCGGTCTATCAAGGCGGGACTCGGCACCGTCGAGTACGGCGTCCGTCTCGGCGTTCCGCTCAAGTGGGGCGCGAGCTGGTATGTCGACGTGTGCGGGTACGACGCGATAGACTCCCGCACGCGCACGCAGATACGCGAGCGCCGCCGCCGCGGCTCGACGATGAAGCTCGACGCCTGCTTCGTCGTCTCGGGACTCTGCTGGGAGTTCTGATTCCGCCGCACTCCGCGGCGGATGTGCCTCGGATTTTGCTATAATATCGTCCGAGATGAAACCGACGACAATACCGATGACGAATGCGATCCGCGCGCTGAACGCCGCGAAGGTGCAGTACGAGGCGCGGTGCTATGACTTCACCGAGCACGGGGGGACGATCCAGGCCGCGACCGAGCTTGGGCTCGACCACCACGCGACGATCAAGACGATCATTCTCGAGGACGAGACGAAGAAGCCCTTTGTCTGCCTGATGCACGGCGACCGCGAGATATCGACGAAGAACCTCGCACGTGCGCGCAAGGTGAAGACCGTGCAGACGTGCGCTCCCGAAACGGCCGACCGCCATTCGGGCTACCATGTCGGCGGGACGTCCCCCTTCGGCACGCGCAAGAGAATGACGGTGTATGTGCAGAGGACCATCTACGACCTCCCCGAGATATACATCAACGCCGGACACCGCGGCATACTCGTCGCGATGAATCCGAAGGACCTCGACGTCGTCCTGGCGGGCCTCACGGTTCCCGTCGACGTCGCGATAGAGCAGTGAGGGCGCGCGAGAGCCTTACGCGGACAGGGCATTTTTGGTATAATTAACTGAAATGAAAAACACCACTTTGGCTTTTTTGGTTTTCGTGGCCGCGGCTGCGGCTGCGGCGGAGCCGTCCGTGCTTGAAATCGGCTACAAGGCTCCTGAGCAGCGGACGGAGGCTTCGCCGTCCGTTTCGCTGGGTCAGATACTCAGCGAGATGTCGGACAAGTCCGCGAAGACGCCGGTTCAGGACACGGCGGCTGAGCCTGCGGCGGAGAACCCCGAGCCTGTCGCGGAGGCGCCGACCGTCGAGAAGCCCGCCGTGGAGGAGAAGGTCGTCACCAACATCGTGGAAAAGGTGATTGAAAAGCCTGTGGTGGTGGAGAAGGTCGTCACCAATGTCGTCGAGAAGGTTGTAGAGAAGCCCGTCGTAGAGGAGAAGGTCGTTACGAACGTCGTCGAGAAGGTGGTCGAGAAGCGCGTTGCCGATCCGGAGCTCGAGGCGAAGAACACCGACCTCAGCGAGGACAACGAGCAGCTCAGGAAGGATCTCGCGGAAGAGCGCGCGAAGCTCGCCAAGCTTGAGCGCGCGCTGCCGAAGGAGGCGAAGCAGCTCACCGGGCGTCCGGCGAAGATAACGTCCGACTCCACGATATACAACCGCAAGGAGGGGATCGCGAGCTTCGAGGGACACGTCTACGTCGACGACGAGCAGTACCAGATGCACGCCGACAGGGTGTACCTCTTCATGGAGGGGACGAACGAGCTGAAGCGCATCGTGGCGATTGGAAACGTGGCGATGACGAACGAGGCCCGGAGGGCTTACGGCGCGAAGGCGACTTATTCGAAGAAGAACGGACTCGTCGTCCTGTATTCGGGCGACGGGATCACCGCCGAGGTGAGGGACGAGTCGAAGGTGCAGGACCAGATCGTGCGCGGAAAGCGCATCCGCTTCTGGATCGGCACGGAGCAGGTCGAGGTGGACGAAGCGGACCTCACTGGCGCGGCGCCTTCCGGCGGCACCGACTCGCTCAAGAAGGCTCTCGGCAAATAGCGTTCGGGTGCCGAACAGGGACGGCGGCGGCCGTTTTTGGTATACTATACGGCATGAAGGAAAAGATTGTTTTCTGGGTGAAGACCGTTGTCGGCGACTTCGGTTCGAGCCACTGTTCCATGCACGCCGCGGGGCTCACGTACTTCTCTATGCTCGCGCTCGTGCCGCTCCTCTGCGTGCTGCTGTCCGTCGCCAAGCTCTGCGGGGCGGACGACTTCGCGCGGCAGAAGATCAACGAGCAGATCGACGCCATGATCACGAACGTCGAGCGCGGGCAGGAGGACGACCTGGCGCAGGTCGTCGCGCCGGTGAGCGAGGAGGAGCGCGAGCGCAAGCGCATAGCCGCCGAGGAGTTCGCCGCGCAGGCGCGGGAGATATCGAACGGACTTTTCGAGCGCATCGCGCAGTTCGACGTATGGACTTTCGGGTGGATAGGCTTCGGCTTCCTCGTGTGGACCGTCATAAGCGCGATCAGCATGGTGGAGACTAGTTTCAACGAGGTTTTCCATGTCGGCAAGGCCCGTCCGGTGTGGAAGCGCGCCTACCTCAACATCTTCACCGCGGTCATCCTGCCGATCTTCGCAATGCTTGCGCTGTCCGTTCCGATACTGAACGTCGCGAAGCAGATCATCGTTGCGACGATGGGCGCGACGTGGCTCACGAAGTGGGTCTCCGACGGACTCATCTGGTTCCTCGACTCGACGTTTTTCCGCCTCGCGGTCACGCTCGCGTTCGCGACGCTCTCGTTCGCCTACGCGTTCGCCGTGCTGCCGAACAGGAAGGTGACGTTCCGCGACGCGGTCATCGGCGGATTCGTCACGGCGTTCCTCTTCGGGGCCTGGGTCAAGATATGCGCCGTCGCGCAGGTCGGCATCGCGAAGTCGTCCGCGCTGTATGGCTCGTTCGCGTTCCTCCCCATCGTCCTCGCGTGGATGTACATGAGCTGGCAGATCGTCCTCCTCGGCGCGTGCATAACCCACGCGTCGATGGCCGTCAAGGGAGAGGCTCAATGAACGGGGATTGCTTTCGCTACGTGGAGTTTCGGAGTCTTGGAGACTGGTGGTAATGGCATGAATGAGGCTAACTACGCTGGCGTGCATGCCGATTTGACTGGCAAGATAATCAATGCAGCGATTGAAGTTCATTCCGAACTTGGCTGTGGCTTGAAAGAAGATGCCTATGAGGCTGCGTTGGCTTGGGAATTAACGCATCGAGGTCACATAGTTCATCGCCAGGTGCCGTGTCCTGTCGTGTATAAAGGCAATGTATTCTGCCAAGATGATGACCACCCAAAAAGAATTGATCTGTTGGTCGACAACAAGATTGTGGTAGAATTGAAGGCAGTCTGTACGCTGCATCCGGTTTTCGCCGCGCAGTGCCGCACCTATTTGCGGATGCTTGATCTTCCTGTTGGGCTTGTTTTGAATTTCGGCTTTCCTTCTCTCAAGGAGGGCATTGAACACGTCTCAAATCCAAGGTCAACATACTTCAAGCTCCAGAACTCCAAGACTCCCAGCAGCGAAAGCAACATAAACCCACATAGGGGGCAAGTGAAATGAAGATACTGATTACAGGCGGAAAGGGAATGCTCGGGCGGACGCTCCAGAGGGAGCTCGCCGGGAACGAGCTCGTCATCGCGGATCTTCCCGAGTGGGACATCACCGACGCGGACGCATTCACGGCGAAGACTCTCGCTGAGTCGCCGGACGTCGTGATACACTGCGCGGCGATGACGAAGGTCGACGACTGCGAGGCGAAGCGCGATCTGGCGTTTCGCCTCAACGAGGAGGGGACTCGCAACGTCGCGCTCGCCTGCAAGGCGTCCGGCGCGCGGCTGATCGCCATCTCCACCGACTACGTCTTCTCGGGCGAGCCGCCGCGCGAGCCGTGGGCGTGGAGCGAGACGGACATCCCGCGTCCGCGCACCGTCTACGGTGCGTCGAAGTTCGCGGGCGAGCAGATGATACAGATGATCCTCCCCGACGCCGTGATTCTCCGCATCGCGTGGCTCTACGGCGCGGGCGGACCGAGCTTCGTGCACACGATGGCGAAGCTCGGTGTGCAGGAGGGTCCGGCGCTCAAGGTCGTGAACGACCAGCGCGGCAACCCGACTTCTACGAAGGTCGTGGCGGATGTGATTCGCTTTCTCCTCTCGCATCCTGAAGTTAGCGGAATCGTCCACGGCACGTGCGAGGACCAGTGCACCTGGTACGACCTGACGGTCGAGCTTTTCCGTCTGCTCGGGCTGAAGCGCGAGGTGGTGCCCTGCACGACCGAGGAGTTCCCGCGCCCCGCGCCGCGTCCGCGCAACTCCGCTCTCAAGAAGAGCGTCCTCAATCTGCTCGGATACCGCACGCCGCGCTGGCAGGAAGCGCTCGCGGACTTCGTCGCGGCGGAGTTCGGCAAGTAATCGCGGCGATGTCGAATCTGGAGATCTTCTCATGGTAAAGTTTTTTGTCAAGGTTCTGCTTCAGTTCTTCTTCTGGAAGCCGAAGAAGTGGCGCAAGGGCCTCAAGGCGAAGCTCGAGTCTGCGCTGTACTCTATTGCCGTGCGCCGCCGCGCGAAGTCCTGCGGCAGGGATCTGTACATCCTCGGTCCCGGCGTGAACGTCACGTCGAACACGACTGTTTCCGACGGCGTCGGCTTCGGCAAGGACGTCAAGATATACGGCGACGGGCCGGTCTTCATCGGACGCCGTGCCGTGCTCGCCGAGGATACGCTCGTCTACACGCAGGTGCATGACTACGACCATTCCGACGTGCTTCCCTTCGGATGGGGCTTCACCTATCCGGAGACGCGAATCGACGACTACGCGTGGCTCGGGGTGAGGTGCATCGTCCTTCCCGGAGCGCACGTCGGCGAAGGCGCTGTGGTGCAGGCCGGCAGCGTAGTCATGGGCAACATTCCGCCATGCGCCATCGCGGCCGGGAACCCCGCGAAGGTTATAGGCTGGCGCGACATAGAGCACTACAACAAGCTCAAGGTCGCAGCGGGCGGCAAGCCAGTCGAAATCCCGGGCCGCGGCAAATCGTCCGCGCGTCCCGCGTCCCGTGTCTCAAGTCCAGCCGCCGCCGACTCGCGCCTCACCGACGTCTTCTGCGGCGTCTTTTCCGTGACGCCCGAGGAGGCCGTCGCGATGAAGTACAAGGAGCATCCGGCGTGGGACTCCGCTGGACAGATGGCGCTCGCCTCGGCGATCGAGCGGGAATACGGACGCGCCCTCGCGCCCGACGAGATATACCGTCTCAGGTCGTACGGCGACGCCATTGACATCCTGGCGCTCGGCCGCGGCGCCGCAGAGAGTCGGCCCCTGACTGGGGGAAGCGGCGTCTCGCCGCTTCAGGGACTCGTGTTCAACCTCGACCGCGACGGAATAGCCGTCATCGACGAGGGGCGCGAGGTCACGTACCGCGAGCTCGCCGACTTGTCCGCCGATGCCGTGAAGGGGCTTGAGCCGCACACGGTGAAGGTCGTCGTCAACGGACAGGACCTCGCGACCGTCGCGCTGTTCGTCGGATGCGTGAACT
>JAEEOY010000209.1 GCA_016284515.1 Kiritimatiellia bacterium
ATCTCGAGCACGTTCGTGCGCGCGCGGTCGCGCTTGAGCGCGTCCTTGAGCGCGCGGTACACCTGCTTCTGGTGCTTCCTCGACTTCATGTCGATGAGATCGAGCACGACGAGTCCGCCGATGTTCCTCAGCCTCAGCTGGCGCGCCACTTCGTCAACCGCCTCGAGGTTCACCTGGAGGATCGCCTCCTCCTGGCTTCCGCTGCCCTTGTGGTGCCCCGTGTTGACGTCGACGGCGATGAGCGCCTCCGTCTCGTCGATGACGAGGTAGCCGCCGGACTTCAGCGGCACCTGGCGGCGGAAGGCCTCCGCGAGCTGGCGCTCGAGCCCGTAGTGCTCGAACAGGCTCGTCGTGCCGTCGTAGCGGCGTATCTTCGACTTCGCGCGGCGCGAGATGCGCGCGGTGACCTCGCGCATCGACTCGTAGCTCTTCTCGTCGTCGATGACGATCGCGTCGACGTCCTCGGTAAGCCAGTCGCGCACCACGCGCTCGCAGAGGTCCGGCTCCTGGAAGATGCAGCACGGCGTCCTGAGGCGCTTCGTGTTGGACTGCATCTCGTTCCAGACCGCGAGGAGGTTGCGGAGGTCGCGCGCGAAGGCGCGCGCGCTCGCGCCGGCGCCGACGGTGCGCACGACGAGTCCGACGTTCTCGGGAAGCGGAAGCTTGTCGAGGATCTTCTTGAGCCTCAGGCGCTCCTTCGCGTCGCCGATCTTCTTCGACACTCCGCGGATGCGCGTCCCCGGCATCATCACGAGGTAGCGTCCGGGGATTGAGAGGTTCGCGGTGACGCGCGGACCCTTCGTGGAGATCGGACCCTTCGTGACCTGCACGATGATCTCGCTTCCCGGCGGGAAGCGCTTCGCGATCTCGGCGTCGGAGAGGCGGTTGGACTTCCTTCCGCCCTTCTGTCCCTTCTTCGGTTCGTCGTCCTCGTCAAGGAGCGCGTCCGCGTCGGGAGTCATGTCCCAGTAGTGCAGGAATGCGTTCTTCTTGAGTCCGATGTCGACGAACGCCGCCTGGAGGTCGTTCTCCAGGTTCTGGACGCGTCCCTTGAAGACGCTTCCGACGAGGCGCTCGGCCTCGGGATGCTCGACCATGAATTCCTCGAGCCTTCCGTTTTCGAGCACCGCGACGCGGGTCTCGAGTTTTTCGACGTTTACTATTATCTCGCGCTTCAGCTTGGAGCGCTTGAGCCATCCGAACAGGTTCATGTTCTTGTTTCCCTTCCGTGTATTGACACGCTTTGTACGATTCCTAGGCCGGCCATCACCGTCACGAGGAAGGTGCGCCCGGCAGATATGAACGGCAGCGGAAGCCCGGTGATCGGCACGAGTCCCACCGACATCGCGATGTTTATGAACACATGCGCGAACACCAGCGTCGAGACCCCGAGCGCGAGCAGGCGTCCGGTTCCGTCCGTTACAACATACGCCGTCCACGCGCACGGGACGAGAAGCGCCCCGAACAGCGCGAGCAGCAAGACCGATCCGACGAACCCAGCCTCCTCCGCGTACACGCAGAAGATGAAGTCGTTCATCGAAATTGACTGCGGCAGGTACTTGAGGTGGTTCGTCTCGCCCCTGCGGAACCCCTTGCCGGAGAATCCGCCCGATCCGATCGAGATCAGCGCCTGCCTTCGATTGTACCCCGCCGCGTTCGGATCCTCGTCCGGAAAGAGGAAGACCCTCACGCGCTTGACCTGGTGCGGCTTCAGGGGCACGTACTTCATTATCGCCTCGCGCCTCGCCTCGGGGACGCCCGGCTTCTCCGCCTCGTAGACCGCGCCCAGAAGCGCCGTCCCCCCGACCACCGCCGCGCACAGCGCGACGATGAGCGCCCTGCGCCACACGCGCGCGACGAAGAGCATGAGCGCCGTCGCAGGCATGAGCGTGAGCATCGTCCCGAGGTCCGGCTCCTTCAAAATGAGCACCGCCGGAACCCCGACGAGCGCCGCCGCGAGCAGGAACCCCCTGAAGCCGCGCATCCACGGCGGGGAGTCCGTCGGGCCGAACAGCCACGCGAGCATCGAGATTACGCAGAGCTTCGACACCTCGCTCGGCTGGAAGAACCAGAGCCACCGCTTCCCTCCGTAGGTGGAAGTCCCGATTGAAAGAACTACGACGAGCAGAACGACCGCAAGGGCATACGCGGGGATTGCGGACAGGGTAATGTACTTCCTGTAGTCGAAGAACGCGAGCGCGAGGTAGACGGCGAGCCCGAACACAGCCGTACCGAGATTCGACTTCCACATCGAGTGGAACAGCTCGCCGGAACGCGCGTTCCCGGCGGAGTAGATCGCGGCCGTGCCGAGCGCGATGAGCGCAAGCATCGCGGCGAACGTGATCCAGTTGAATCTCTTTATGTATTCAAGAAACTTCATTCTTCATTCATCATTCATAATTCATAATTCCCCGAATATCGTCTTCAGCACCTCTCCCACCTTCGGCGCGGTGGTGCCTCCGCCCGACATTCCGTTCTCGACGACCATCGCGACGGCGACTGTCGGATTCTCCGCCGGCGCATATGCGATGAACCACGTGTTCTTCCTCCGCGTCGCGCCGCGCCCGACCTCGGCCGTTCCCGTCTTGCCCGCGACCGGAACCGCGACGCCCTCTCCGGCGAGCTTTCCTGTCCCTCCGTCCACGACCATGCGCATCCCCTCCCGCACGACCGCGAGCTGGCGCTGCGAGAACGGAACCGGCGAGCTTTCCACCGGCGCGTCGGCCCTGAGGTGCGGCCGCACCAGGCGGCCCGTCCCTATCGCGCCCGCGACGCGCGCCATCTGAAGCGGCGTAACGAGCAGCTGGCCCTGTCCGATCGACGCCTGCGCGAGATCGCCCGCGTACCACGGCAGGTTGTAGTTGCGGCGCTTGAACTCGGCGGAAGGCACGACGCCCGCGGAGTCCTGCGGAAAATCGAGTCCCGTCTTCTCGCCGAGTCCGAACGCCCTTGCCGCGGCAAAGAGCGCGTTCGTCCCGATCTCAGAGCCGAGGTTGCAGAAGTAAGTGTTGCAGCTCTCCTTCAGCGCGTGGCGCATGTCGATCGGACCGTGCCCCCACCTCCTCGCGCAGTGGAGCCGCATCCCCGCGAGCGAGAAGACTCCCGTGCATTCGTACTCCGCGAACGCCGAGCGTCCCGCCGCAAGCCCCGCAAGCGCGGTTATCGGCTTGAACGTGGAGCCGGGCGCGTACGTCTCGAAGCACGCGCGGTTGCGGCATGCGTGGTTGCCGACGTAGCGCTCCTGCATCTCGGGCGTCAGGCGCGGAACAAGCAGGTTGAGGTCGTACGCCGGCGCGCTCGCGAGCGCGAGCACCGCGCCGTCCCTCGGATCCATCACCGCGCACGCGGCGTATTCGCCGCGGAGCTGCCGCTCGACGGAGCGCTGTATCTTCGGGTCGATCGTGAGCTTGAGGTCCGGACCTCTCCTCGCCTCCACCACCGTCTCCTCCGCGACGGCGAAGCCGCGCGCGTCGACGGTCACCGAAAGCTCCCCCGGCGAGCCGCGGAGGTATCCGTCGTAGAACGCCTCCAGCCCCGCGCGCCCCTTCATCTCCTTGTCCCTGAAGTTGAACTTCTCGCCCGCCGCGCTCGTCGTCTCGCCGCGTCCGACGTATCCGATGACATGCGCCGCAAGCCGTCCCTCGGGATACGTCCGCTCCTCCGTCTCCACGCACTCGAAGCCCGGGAACTCGCTCTCGCGCTCGACGAGACGCGCGATCTGCTCGTCGCCGACGTCTCGCCAGACGACGAGCGGACGGGCCAGCTGCTGGCGGACGTGCCGCGCGATCGCGTTAGCGGAAAGCGGAGACGGCGTCTCTATCGCGGACGCGACGGACTCGATTGCGTTGGATATCGCCGAGACGGTCTCGGTCCAGTTCCGGCGCTGGAAGCCCTCGGGGCTCACGACTATCGAGACCGACGCGCGGTTGTCGGCGAGAACCGTCCCGTCGCGCGCGATGATGCGTCCGCGCGGACCCGCCGTCTGCACCCTGCGCGCGGCCTGGCGCGATCCGTCCTCAAGGTACTTCGCCGCGTCCACGAGCTGTATCTGCGCAAGGCGGAACCCGAGCACGACGAGTCCGACGATGAACACCACGCCCGTCGCGAGCGCGGAGAGGTCGCTTACGAGCCTGACGTCGTCACGCATCGGCACCCGCCTTTCTCCATGCGACGGACATCAGCGCCACGACGGCCGCGAGCGAAAGAGCCCCGACCGGAATCGCCACCATCGCGCGCGCAATCGCCCCGGACCCATCGGCGACGAGCCCGAGCCACACCTGGTACGCCGGAAACGCCGCGACCACCCAGACGACCGGCTCGCGAAGGAAGCGAACGGCGAGCGCGATTGCGGCAAAGAAGACTATCGCCGTCGCGGGGGGGAGAGCTGCTACGGACTCCTCGAGCGCGCCGGCGGAAACGGCCGCAAAGATCCACACGGGCGCGGCGGTGTAGTGGGCGAAGAAGATCGCAACGCCGAGGAGGACTGGCACGCCGAGGCCCCAGACGGAAGGCAGCACGCTTTCAAGCGCACCGCCGATGACGAGCGCCAGAACTATGAAGGCGAACTTGACGATGCTACCTTTCACGGCGGATGAAGACGTCCTTCAGCGTCGAAAAGTCGACGGCCGGAAGCACCTCACCCTCGCGCCTTGGCGAATCACAGTCCTGACGGACCTCAAGCAAAGTGCCGACCGCGATCCCCTTGGGGAACACCCCTCCGAGACCTGATGTAAATACCGGACTCCTCGGCGGGACCTCCGCCTTGGACAAGATGTGCCTAAGGGCGAGCCGCTCGTCCGACCCGCCCGCAAGCGTCCCGCGCAGGAAATCCCCGCCCGGGAGCGCGACCTCGCACGAGACCTTTAGCGAAGGGTCCGTGACGAGAAGAACCTCTGATGTGTGCGGCGTAACCGACACGACGCGTCCGACAAGCCCCTCCGGAACCGTCACCACCGCGCCTTCGGCGACTCCCGCGTTCGACCCCTTGTCGGTGCGCAGCACGCGCCGCCCAGCCGCGAGCGCGGGTGCGCGGGTAAGGACCGCCGCCGCGAGCCATACGCCGCGCTCGCTCTCCGAATAGTCCAGCGCGCGCCTGAGGCGCTCGTTCTCCGCCTCCAGCCTCGCAAGGTCGTCGCGCGCGAGGGCAAGTGCGGCGACCTCGCGCTTGAGGCGCACGTTCTCCGCGCTCGCCGCAGCGCCGCGCCATGCACCGGAAATCCTCGAGCCGACCCTGTTGGAGACGGCGCGCCAGACCCGCTGGAACGGATACATCGCCTCGACGCCGGCCGCGCGCGAAAAGCACATGACCGCCGTCAGCACCGCCGCGAGGGCGATGAGCGCGTATGTTCCGGTTGTTCTGGCCTTCACTCCAGCAAGCCCTCCATGCGGGACTTGCCGAAAACCTTACGATTTCTTGTTCTTCTCGAGGAAATCAAGCTCGTTCATCACCACGCCGGTGCCTTCCGCCACGGCGGAAAGCGGATCTTCCGCCAGCGTCACGGGAAGGCCCGTCTGCTGCGAAAGGAGCTTGTCGAGGCCTCTCAGCTGCGAACTGCCGCCGGAAAGCACCAGCCCGCGGTCCACCAAGTCCGCCGCAAGCTCCGGCTCGCACTTGTCGAGCGTCGCGCGCACGGCGTCCACGATCTTGCTGATCGGATCCTTCAGAGCCTCTCTTATTTCCTCGGAGGTTATCGTCAAAGTCTTCGGCAACCCCGCCACTATGTCCCTGCCCTTGATTTCGAGCGTCTTCTCCTCTCCAGTCGGGAAGGCGCTCCCTATTTCGATCTTGATCATTTCGGCCATCCGCTCGCCTATGAGCAGGTTGTATACGCGCTGGATGTACCTCATGATGCAGTCGTCCATGGCGTCGCCTCCGGCATCGCGCTCGGAGTCGCTGTGGACTATGCCCGCAAGTGATATGATGGCGACCTCGCAAGTGCCGCCGCCGATGTCGACGATCATCGAGCCCTCAGGCTCGCTGACCGGAAGCCCCACGCCGATCGCCGCGGCCATCGGCTCCTCGATGAGGAACACGAGACCAGCGCCCGCGTTGCGGGCAGCCTCCTCCACGGCCTTCTTCTCGACCTCGGTGATGCCCGAGGGAACCGCGATGACCATGCGGGGCTTGGAGTACTTCGACCAGAAGAAGCGTTTCGGGCGCACCTTGTTGATGAAGTACGCGAGCATCGCCTCGGTGATGTCGAAATCGGCGATTACGCCCGACTTCATCGGACGGATCGCGACGATGTTGCCAGGCGTGCGGCCGAGCATGCGCTTGGCCTCCGCACCGACGGCGAGAACGCGCTTCGAGCCGGCCTGGATTGCCACGACCGACGGTTCACGCAGGACAACGCCGTGCCCCTTCACGTACACAAGCGAGTTCGCCGTGCCGAGATCGATGCCGATGTCAGTTGAAAAAAGCGACTGTAGTTTCTGAAGCCACATTAGCGGAATGCCTTCTTTTACCTATTTAAGGATATTTTACCGCAAATTCGTGCCGCGGTCAATAGCGAGTTCCGCCAAAATGAAGCGACAGTCGCGCTGTATTACTCAGACGCCGCCGGGATGGTCGGAAGCACCAGGTGCGACTCGCCGCGGACAAGCCGCGTCGTAGCCGCTTCCTTCGCCTTTTCGTAGTGCGGCGAGTTGGAGCCCGCGATCTCCACGCGGATGCGGTGCCCCTTCTTGAAGACGTAGCTCGTGATGTCCACGCGGAAGTCGAGCTTAGTCGGCGCGTCCGCGGCAAATGCGCCGCGGCAGATCGAGTCGAGCACGTTGTACGGCGTGCCGTCCGGATAGACGTCGACAAGCTTCACCGCGACGTCCGCAATCCCGGCCGTCGACTTCGCCACGATCGACGCCATGACGTTGCCCGTCACCTCCAGGTCTTCATCCAGCACGTCCGCCGTATAGGACAGCACGTCGGCGCGCGCCTCGATCTCGGCCTGCGAGAACTGTCCGCCGTTCAGGATGATGCGTCCGCCCTTCGTCGGGACGGGGTTCTTCGGATCGTACTCGAACGCATCCTCGCCCGGTGCGCCCTTCGGCGCGCCGAAGGAGAGCGCGCGGCCCTCGCCGAAGTAGAGCTTCCTGTACACGGTGCGCTTGAGCGGCCACTCGTTCTCGTAGCGCCAGACATTCGCGCCCATCACGAATATCTGCATCTTCCCCGGAAGCTTCGCCGTCTCGCTCGCGCGGCCTTCCAGCGCGGATCGGAGGAACTCGTTCTCCATATCCTCGGTTACCGCCGCGCCTTCTACCTTCGAGTAGTCGATCTCCGGCTTGTCGAACGTGTTGACGCCGTGGCTCCACGGTCCGACGCGCAGGAACGAGCCCTTCGGCATAAGCGCGAACGACTCGAAGGTGTCCGTGCCCAGCATGTCGAACCATCCCGCCTGGTAGAGCACGCGTCCCCTGGCCGCCGAAAGGTTCCTCAGATCGCAGCGCGACACCCAGTAGGGGTCATTGCGGTCCGGATGGCGCGTCAGCTCCTCCCAGCTCTCGGGCGAGCCGAATCCGGAATGCCACTTTTGGAAAAACTCGGGTATCAGCACCCCGCCGGGCGCGTAGTTGATCGAATACGGGTTGAAGGTGATGACGGACGGCGCACAGGCGACAAGCGCGGGGTTTCCGCTCCTGAGGCAGGCGAGCTGCGTGTTGCCGGGGTACGATCCGCCGACGGTCACCACGCGTCCGTTGGACCACGGCTGCGCGGCGATCCACTTCAAAAGATCTTCCGCATCGTCCACAAGTCGCCCTTCCCACGGCTCGAACACGCCCTCGGAATGACAGCATCCGCGGCAGTCGACGGCGAGCGTCGCAACGCCCCACTCCTCCGCGCGGTCCGCAGACCAAGGCCTCTCGCCGCCTGTCGCCTTGTATGGCGAGAAAGACAAGAAGCAGCCTATCTTCTCCGCGCGGTTCGTCGGAAGATACAAGTCGCCCGCGAGGTTCACGCCGTCGCGCATGGGGATCTTCACGTCGTTGAAGAACTCTGCGGACGCCACTCCCGCCAGCGGAAGGCAAGTCAGCATGGCCAGCGCGGCGCACCGCACGACGATTGCCCTGCCCGCGGAATTCGAAGTCGTAATCACATTCTTGTCGTTCATCATCTGCATCTCCAATCCCAGTTGTGGTTGTTCTGCGGACATTATACAATATCCTTCCCGTTTTGGCACTTATACGAAAGTATCTCTCTTTTGGGCATGCCATTGCCAGAATCGGAGCATAAGAGTATAATATGCGAATTTTTCAAACTGGAATACTAATCGTGCAGACAAAACTACTCTTCACATTGCCTGTTGCAATCGTCGGCGCGGCGGCCGCGCTGCATGCGACCGCCTACCTTCACGGCGAGGCGAAAAAGCACCTTTTCCGCTTCTGGGCCTTCTTTCTGGCAACTTTGGCATCCATGCTTGCCGTCGTCTACGCGCCCGGGAAGATCTCGTTCCTCCTCGCCTGGGAGGCCATGGGGCTGTCCTCGGCCGGACTCGTCGCCTTTGAAAACACCGAGAAGCCCGTGCGCAGGGCGACATGGATCTACCTCCTCGCGTGCCACGCGGGCGCGTGCGCGCTCATGCTCGCGGGCGTGCTCCTCAATAGTCCGGACGCCTTTCTCGCCGCGTTCTTCTGCGCAATCGTCGGTTTCGGACTCAAGATAGGCTTCCCGCCGTTCCACGTGTGGCTGCCAGAGGCGCATCCCGCCGCCCCAGCCCCCGCCTCGGCCGTCATGTCCGGCGCGATGATCCCACTCGGCTTCTACGGACTCTTCAACTTTTTCTGGCCAGTCTGCACAGCCGTTCCATACAACACGACCGCCGGACTCACCCTTATCGCGCTCGGTGTCGCAGGAGCAATCGGCGGAATCCTCTTCGCCCTCCCGCAGGTCAACCTGAA
>JAEEOY010000030.1 GCA_016284515.1 Kiritimatiellia bacterium
AGTTCACGGGTCTCGACGACCTCGTTCCGCTCGGCGGCGCGTTCGCGAAGCTCGACGCAGACTACTGGGACGGCCAGGGCGCGGACACCGCGTGGTCCGACACGAAGGAGGACTCCGACGGCGACGGCATGCCCGACTGGTGGGAGACGAAGTACGGGCTCGATCCGAACGACGCGAGCGACATGGCGAAGATCATCGCCTATCCGGACGAGTCGACCGGCGCGCTGATTCCGGCGTGGGAGGCGTACCTCCGCGACGTCGCGCAGGGCATGCAGCCAGACGGCAGCGTCAACGAGGACTACAAGTCCGTGGCTGACGCGGACGGCAACGGCCTCCTCGACTGGTGGCAGAACCTCTACGCCCTCACGACCGGCGCGGCCGGCGACGACGACGGCGACGGACTGAGCAACTACGTCGAGTACCTGCTCAGCGAGGTCTTCGGCCTCAAGGATACAGAGGGCAAGTGGCTCAGGTTCGCGCCTGACAATTCGTTCAGCGTCAACATGAACGTGTCCGACTACTTCTACCGCATGAACGAGCTCTACGTCGGCGAGATCTTCACCGACCACGACAGGATCAGGGATCTCTGGGAGTCCGACTACCTCGTTGGCAGCGACATGATCTCGCCGTACCTCTACGACGCTGATGTCGACGCCGACGCAGATGGCTGGTCCAACTATGACGAGTTCCAGGCTGGAACCGTCCCGACGCGCCTCGGATCGCTCAGCATCGACGGCGTCCAGATGGACGAGTATCCGATTCCGACGATTGAGTTCACCGTCGCCTACCATGGCAACCAGAACATCGCCGACCAGCCCGTGGTCGTGAAGGCGTGGAGCGATCAGACGCTCACGACGATCCCGGACGCGGTCTGGACCCTCGGCGGCGAAGGCGACGTCTCGGTTACCCAGAACGGCGGCTCGAACGTCGTCACGGGCGTTAAGTACTTCGGCATGAACCCGCAGCGCGAGATGCTCCTGCACCTCTCGCCGGGCAGCGTCGTGCCGGGCAGCGTCGGGTTCGAGTTCAAGGACCTCGCTTGGGTTCTCTACAACGCGCAGACGGGCCAGGCGTACGTCAACGACCCCGCGACCGCGGTCTGGGAGGGAACCATAATCGACCGTCCGCGCATTGACGACCTCTCGATGGGCGACATCGTCGACCAGCGCGAACCCGACAAGTCGCTCGGCACGATCAACTACGAGACCGGTGAGCTCTTCATTGACTTCACCAAGGTCCGCGACTACCTCTGGATCGCAGGCGACGTCTCCGGCAGCACCGGCGACGGCAACTGGTACTCCATCTACGACCTCGGGAAGAGCTACGTCCGCGTCAACTGGGCCTCCAAGCTCATCACCGGCGGCAAGGTCCACACGTACTACCTCGGCAAGGCCGACCCGTCCGCGGCGAGCAACAATTCGCTCGGACACGTCAAGCAGGGCCTGAACTCGTTCATCGCGTTCTACGACTTCGACAAGAACGGGATGTACACTCCGGGCGAGCCCTACGGCTTCATCCGCAACGTCGACGTCGGCTGGAACTACGCCAAGGCCTCGATCGAGCTCACCGACACCAATATCGTCAGCATGCGCTACAACATCGTCGGCGATGGCGAGGGCGGTGAAGGCGGCAACGGCGGCGAAGGCGCTGCGTCCAACACCGACCGCGAGTCGATGTGGGAGACGACGAGCACCGGCGTCTACACGATGTCCGACGAGTCCTACGGCACCATGAACGCGTTCCTCGATTCCGTCGAGGGCAAGGACCACGTCCGCGTCAGGATCGCCCGCCTCGCGGTCGACGGCGCGACGAACTTCCTGTTCAGCTCGTACTTCGCGGTGGTCTACGACCGCGTCCTCGACCTCACGTCCGACGGACATCCGACGATCACCGAGGCGGACATCCTTTCCTACGCGACCAACCAGTACGACCTCGACTGGAACGCAGCCGCGATTGATCCCGCGCAGCCCACGCTGCAGGCTTTGATCTCCAGGGCTGGCGCGTCGCTCGCGTTCACGAACGTCTACTACGGCGTGTTCATCGGCAACGGCGACATCTCGCAGGGTACCCTGACGAACGGCACGATGTTGGCGAAGCTGATGCGCCGCAAGTTCGACGTCTCGCGTCTCGCGCCTACGCCGATCAACAACAACGGACTCGTCAACGTCCCGTCCCCGAAGCTCTCCTGGACCTTCCTCGGCGACGACGGCGAGATCCTCAAGAACCCGACGTACTCCGCGTTCAGGGTCAGGGTCACCGGCGGCGGACTAACATGGACGAGCGGCTACCAGCTGATGCCTCCGCGCGCAAGCGACGGAAGCTACACGTGGGAGCTCCCGCTCCGCGTAGGCGCGATCGTGCCCGGCGGCACGGCCGAGTTCAGGAACGGCGAGACCTACACCTGGTCGATCTCCGTCTACAACGCGAAGTTCCAGGAAGACTCCTGGGTCACCGGCGGAACGTTCATCCCGAACGTCCTCACCGATTCGCAGGACTACGGCACGGCGCATGTGGCCGTCAGGTACTACGGACCGAGCTCGGTCGTTGCGGCGGGACGTCCGATCCGCGTCCAGGCGTTCAAGACGCCCGACTTCTCCGGCGCGCCCGTCGGCGAGGGCTACGTCTCCGACCTCACCACGGTTGACTCGACCGAGGCGATCACGGAGGGCAACGCACAGATTCTCGGACTCAAGGCCGGGACCTACTACATCCGTGCGTTCGTCGACACCGACCGCAACGGCTCCCTCTCCTACACGACGGATGTCGTCAAGCACACCGCGATCTGGGAATCGTGGGGCTGCTACTGCACGCGTGACTCCAGGACGGGAACGATCTTCACGCCCAAGAGCATCACAGTCGGTCCGGGCTCCAACGCGAACGATGTCATCCCGGTCTTCATCGAGGACTGCGACACCGATCGCGACAGCCTGCCCGACGCGTGGGAATGGACGCAGAACGGCAACCTGACCTCCTATGGTCCGGCGCAGATCAACCAGAACGTCGGCGGCTTCGCAATGAGGAAGGAGCTTGCGGAGGCCATCACGGCCAAGGGCTCGTTCTCGACGGGACTCGCGGTCCTCACGTCGACGAACCTCAAGTCGCCGCGTGTCGCCGCACTCCTTCTCGGAACCAACGCGACGGGAAGCGACGCCCAGGTCAGCAGCGGACTCAGCTCCGCCGGCAGCGACGTCACCGTCGAGCCGTTCTCCGTGGCGATCACGGCGATCGAACTCGACCGCGAGGCGGGCACGGTAAAGATCACGGCCGACACCGAGGGCAAGCAGTCCGGCTCCTCCGCGATCACGTCCGAGATCTACACGATCCCGTCCGGCGCCGATTCGCTCACGCTCACCTGCACCGTTCTCCACTGCGACGAGATCGGAGGGGCGTGGACGGTGATCAAGACGTCTGAAGTGGCGATCAAGCGCACCACGAACGAGTACACGTTCGACCTCGGCGGAGACGTCGACCTCTCGAGCGGATTCTTCAAGGTGAAGCTGGAGAAATAAGGTCGAACAATGAAAAAGGCAATAAGGAAAGTACTGGTAATCAACTCGGGGAGCTCTTCGCTCAAGTATCAGCTCTTCGACATGAAGTCGGAAACCCGCCTTGCGAAAGGCCTCGTCGAGCGCATCGGCTGCGGCGGTCCCAAGGACCACGCCGCCGCGCTCGCGCAGGTCGTCGCCGATCTCGGCGACGCGGCGAAGGACATTGACGCGATCGGACACCGCATACTCCATGGCGGCGAGGTCTTCAAAGACTCCGCCGTCATGAACAAGGCGAACATGGCGAAGGCCAAGAAGCTCGTCAAGTTCGGCCCCCTGCACATGCCCGCGAACCTCGGCGGAATCGAGGCGTGCGAGAAGATCTTCAAGGGCGTCCCGAACGTGGGCGTCTTCGACACGGCCTTCCACATCGCCACGATGCCCGACTGCGCGGGAATGTACGCGATCGATCCGAAGTACTACAAGAAGATGGGAATCCGCAAGTACGGCTTCCACGGCACTTCGCACAAGTTCATCACCCAGGCGGCCGCCAAGTTCCTCAAGAAGCCGCTTTCCAAGGTCAACCTCGTCACCTGCCACCTCGGCAACGGCTCCTCGCTCGCCGCGATCAAGAACGGCGGAGTGGTCGACACGTCGATGGGCCTCACGCCCCTCGCCGGAATGGTCATGGGCACGCGCTGCGGCGACATCGACGCGGCTGCCGTTCTCGCGATCATGGACGCGGAGAAGAAGACTCCGGCCGAGATGGACGTTCTCCTCAACAAGAAGTCCGGACTCCTCGCCCTCGCGGGGTCGAGCGACTGCCGCGACATCTGCTCGAAGGCCGAGAAGGGCGACAAGGCCGCCGAACTCGCGCTCGAGATGCTCGCCTACCGCGTTGCGCTCTACATCGGCGCGTACAACACGGTCGTCGGCGGGGCGGACGCGATCATCATGACCGGCGGAATCGGAGAGAACTCGAGCGAGGTCCGCGAGCGCATCATCCGCCGCCTCGGCGCGCTCGGCATCAAGCTCGACCCGAAGGCCAACAAGGTCCGCGGCGAGGTGAAGGTCATCTCCGCCAAGGGCTCGAAGATCCCCGTCGTCATCATCCCAACGAACGAGGAGCTCATGATCGCCCGCGACACCGTGAAGGTGCTGGGGGCGTAAGGACAAGGGCGTGAGAGGCACGAGAGACATGAGAGACATGAGAAGAGGCATTAGGGACACAAGAGACGTGAGAGACAACGGCCTCACGCCCCTCACGTCGCTCACGCCCCTCATGCCCTGCCCCTCTCATCCCCTCCAATAGAAATCACTTTTAAACGACTAAATTTGCAAGACATGAACGCAATCAAGAACATCATTGAAAAGGCCTCGAAGCTGAACGGCACGGTCGTTCTGCCCGAGGGCATGGACCCGCGCGTCATAACCGCCGCGTGCGCGTGCGTCGACCGCAAGATCTGCACCCCCGTCGTGCTCGGCACGGCTGAGGAGATCGCCGCGGCAGAGGAGAAGGCGGGCCTCAAGCTAGCCGAGCGCGGAATCAAGACGATCGACTACACGGCCGGTGACGCCGAGCTCGAGAACGCGTATCTCGAGGCGTGGAACGCCAAGGAGTCGAAGAAGCCCGCCGAGAAGCAGAAGATCATCGACCTCGCGGGCGCGCAGAAGACGCTCCGCACGAAGCGCATCTACTTCGGCGGAATGATGGTGAAGCTCGGGCGAGTCGACGGACTCGTCGCCGGCTCGATCGCGTCCACGGGCGACATGCTCCGTGCGGCGTTCCATACGCTTGGCACGCAGAAGGGCGTCAAGACGGCGTCCAGCTGCTTCATCCTCGACCTCAAGAAGTCGACGGCTTCCGGAGACGGCGTGCTCGCGTTCGGCGACTGCGCGGTCATTCCCGATCCGACGGCCGAGCAGCTCGTCGACATCGGCCTTGCGACGGCCCAGACCTACCGCGACCTCACGGGCAACGAGCCGCGCGTCGCGTACCTGTCGTTCTCGTCCAAGGGCTCCGCTGGCGGACCTCTCGTCGAGAAGGTTCAGAAGGCCGTGGAGCTCGCGAAGCCTCGCTTCGCCGAGGCTGGTATCAAGATGGACGGCGAACTCCAGTTCGATGCCGCGATTGTTCCGTCCGTCGGAAAGCAGAAGAACAAGGACGGCGCGGTGCAGGGCGATGCGAACGTCTTCATCTTCCCCGACCTCAACGCGGGCAACATCGGCTACAAGATCGCGCAGCGCCTCGGCGAGGCGGACGCGATCGGTCCGAACCTCCAGGGTCTCGCGAAGGCGATGAACGACCTTTCCCGCGGATGCTCCGCCGAGGACATCGTGGGCACGATCTGTGTAACGCTGCTGCAGTCGACGACGAAGTAAATCATGACCGACAACGAGATGATAGCGCGCGCGAAGCAGGTCTTCGCAGTGGAGATCGAGGGTCTCGAGAAGACCCGCGACTCGCTTGGCGCGTCTTTCGTCTCGGCGGTCAGGCTTATCCTCGACACCGTTTCCGACGGCGGAATCGTCGTTGTTTCCGGTGTCGGCAAGAACCTGCACGTCGCGGAGAAGATGAGCGCCATCTTCTCCTCGACGGGCACCCGGTCGATAGTCCTCAATCCCGTGCAGGCGATGCACGGCGACCTCGGCATGGTGTCGGCGAAGGACGTCCTCGTGGCGCTCAGCTTCTCCGGCGAGTCGGCGGAGGTGAACAACCTCATTCCGGCGATCCGCCGCCACGGGCTGAAGGTGATCTCGATGACGGGCCGTCCGGACTCCACGCTCGCGTCGCTCAGCGACATACACATCGAGATTCCGTGCGGGAAGGAGGCGTGTCCGTTCGGCATGGCGCCGACGAACTCGACGACTGCGACGATGGCTATGGGCGACGCGCTTGCGATGGTGCTCATCGACGCGCAGAAGTTCCCTGTCGAGGACTACGCGATGAACCATCCGGCCGGGGCTATCGGCAGGGCTCTCGTCATGAAGGTCACGGACGTGATGCGCACGGGCGAGCACCTCGCGAAGGTCGGGCCCGAGGCGACGGTTCTGGATGCGCTGATGGCTATGACGAAGTCGAAGGGCGGCAGCGCTGTCGTCGCGGATGCGGACGGAAAGCTCCTCGGCATCTTCACCGACGGCGACTTCAGGCGGCTGGTGAGCGAGAGGGGGGACACCCCAATGCCTCTTATGTCGCCCATCTCCGAATTCATGACCCGCTCCCCGCTCTTCGTCTACGACGACGCGTATGCGGCGGAGCTGTTGAAGATTTTCGAGAAGAAGCGCATCGACGACCTGCCGGTGTGCGACAGGTCCGGCCGGGTGGTCGGGCTTGTGGACATACAGGATCTCCCGAAGATGAAGGTGCTTTAATTTAAAAACCAAAGAAAGGAACGAAGCGATGAACAAGAAGCTTATGATGATGACAACGGTTGCGCTTGCGGCCGCAGTGGCGTTTGCCGCGCCGAAGAAGAAGGCGCCTGTGGCTGTGGACGACGATGCGCCTACGACGGGCAAGGAGGCGAAGATCACGCTCGACCAGTTCCCGAAGCTCGGCCGCGCCGCGACTCTTCCCGCTCCGTCCCTTTCTGGCGGCAGCATCATCGGCAAGTGCTATACGAAGCCGAGGAACTGGATTGTCCTCGAGACGAAGTATTCGACGTTCTCGAAGTGGCAGGACCAGCTGACGTTCACCTGGCACGTCCTCCTCGAGACGAAGAGCGCGACGGAGAACAAGGGTAACAAGGAAGGTCTTGCGCCGTACTCCTACTTCACGACTTCGGTGACGTACCAGAACATTCCGCAGGGCTCGCACGCGGCGTCCGTCTGCCTGCATCCGTCCTACTTGGAGCGCTTCGGCGAACCGAAGGCGATCGGGCTCGTCATCACGAACGCGAAGGGCGAGATGCTTGCCGGCGACAGCGTCAGCGAGATCCAGGGCATTCCCAACCATCCCAAGACGATCGAGGCCGCGTTCTGGAACAACGACGACATCATGAACAAGAACGACAAGGAAGGCAATCCGATGATCGAGCGCCGCCAGGGCCTCATGGACCGTTCCAAGACGATCTGGGCGCTCGTGAACCCGAACGACTACGAACAGGTCGCGCAGTGAGGTTAGAAAAATGGCAAAAAGATTCCTAACACTTGACATCGGCGCGTCGTCCGTCAAGCTTGCCGAATACGAAGGCGGCAAGGGCGCGCTGACGCTTGTCAACTACGGGGTGGCCGCGCTTGCCGCGCCGCTCGACGCCGGCAACGCCGACGCGATACTCTCGCCCGCGATCCTCGAGATCGTGCGCGAGAAGGGCATCAAGCCCGGACCCGTGTCCGTGTCCGTTTCCGGACAGATGGTGTTCCCGCGCTTCGCCTCGATAGCGGCGGCCGGCGGGGCCGACAAGTTCGACCAGCAGGTCCGCTTCGAGATCGAGCAGAACATTCCGTTCCCGATCGACGAGATGATCTGCGACAGGCAGGTTCTCGGCGACAACGAGAACGGCGAGAAGAACGTCATGATCGTCGCGGCGAAGACGGACTCGATCGAGGAGATCACGGCGGCCGTGAGGGGCGCCGGGTTCAGCCCCGAGCTCGTCGACGTTGCGCCGATCGCGCTCACGAACGTGCTAGCCGCGTCTGGCGTGGACGGCTGCTCGGTGATTCTCGACATCGGCGCCAAGACGACGTCGCTCGTGATAGTCGACGGCGACAAGCTCTACAACCGCTCGATTCCCGTCGCGGGCAACATGATCACGAAGGAGATCGCGTCGGCCCTCGGCGTTTCGCACGACGAGGCCGAGAGCCTTAAGCGCGAGAGCGGATACGTCGCGCTCGGCGGCGTTGTGGAGGATGAGGACGAGACGCGCGACAGGATTTCGAAGGTGTGCCGCGCGGTGATGACTCGTCTTCATGCCGAGATTTCGCGTTCCATCAACTTCTACCGCTCGCAGCAGGGCGGCGGGGTGCCGACTAAGCTGTACCTCACGGGCGGCACGGCGCTTCTTCCGCAGGTCGACCGCTTCTTCGCGGAGAGCCTGCAGGTGGAGGTCGAGTATTTCAATCCGTTCTCGGCGATCGGGATCGGGCCCAAGGTCGACGCTGCTGCGCTTGAGGCGGACGGTGCGTGCCTTGCGGCCACGGCGGGCGTAGCGCTGCATGCGGCGGGCGCCGCGATGTTCGCGATCAACCTGCTTCCGCCGTCGCTCGTGAAGGAGCGCGCGGACGTCGCGAGGATTCCGTTCGTCGCCGCTGGCGCGGTGGCGCTCGTCGTCGCGCTTGTTCTCGTTCTCCTTGCGGCGAAGAAGGGCGAGGCGGTCGCGAGCGCGGAGTGCGACGCGGTGCAGGCCGCGGCGCAGAAGCTCCAGGGCGTGGACAAGAAGGTCAAGGAGGCGGCGGTTGCCCAGGAGCGCGAGAGCGCGAAGGCGGAGGGCTTCCGCGAGCTCTTCGCGAAGCGCGGTCTGACCGTGGCGAAGATGAACGCCGTCAGGAACGCGCTCGGCAACGAGATGTGGATCGAGAAGTGGGAGGGCGACCGCGTTACGATACGCGGATGGCACGACGACGTCGAGTCACTCATCGCCCGCTCCAAGACCGGAGGCTCCACGGCCGCGCAGATAATCGAGGCGCGTCTCAAGGGCTCGCCGTTCGTCGATCCGTCGTCCGTCAGCATCGAGTCGATGACGTCGGTCGGCAAGGATGCGCTCGTCGACCAGCTGGTGGTCAAGGTCAAGTTTGGTAACGGCGCAAAGGGAGAAAAGAAATGAGCATGTCCAAGAACCAGATCGTCATGGTCGCGATAGGCGGCGTGACGCTCGTCGCGGCCGGTGTGCTCGGCTATCTTGCGTTCGACGCGTTTTCGTCGAAGGCCGAGGCGGTCGAGGCGGGCGACGGCGCAAAGGAGTCCGTAAGGCGCCTTCTCAGGGCCGACGTGAGCCCCGACAAGGAGAGCGAGCTTGCGTACAAGAAGAACGCCGACACGCTCGCGGGGTGGACCGAGGCCGCGCTGGCGACTGCCGCTGCCGGAGACCGCGCCGTGAGCAACGACATCAACCCCGCCGCGTTCAAGCAGAAGCTTGTGGACGAGGCGCGTGCGCTTTCGGAGCTCGAGGGCGGAGTCGACGGCAAGATCGTCAAGCCGGGCTTCAACTTCGGCCTTCCGGACTTCGTGACTGGCGACAAGCTTCCCGAGCAGGAGATGCTTCCGAAGTACCAGCGACTCTGGGGCGACATCCGTCTCGTGTTCGAGATGCTTCAGGCGTGCGGCGTCGCGGAGATCGTCCGCATCGAGCCCGTCGGCGTTGTATCCGCCGCTGCGCAGGCGCAGCAGGAGGAGAAGCCGAAGGCCAAGAACCGCAGCCGCGCCAGGAAGGATGCGGAGGAGGAGAAGCCGGCGTACACCGTCGAGCAGTACGCGGTCGACTTCCGCGCGAAGCCGGCGGCGCTCGTCAAGGCGGTGAACGCGCTTGCGACCGCGCCCCGCTTCATCGTCGTCGACTCCATGTCCTTTGCTCGCGAGGGCGACATGATCGCCGCGGCGCTCGGCGAGGGCGAGAAGGCGCAGGGTGCGCAGCAGGCCGCGGGCGGACGCCACAACCGGCGCAAGAAGGCCGTCGAGGAGGCGGAGAAGCCTGCCGAGGAATCTGAAGACAAGAAGGGGCTTGTGAACGACCCCGCCAAGGAGTCTCCGTTCCTCGTCAAGATTACATTGTCCACATATGACTTCGGCTCCGCCGTGAACAAGCCGGCGGCCGGGGAAGAAGCGGCAGAGGAGGCGCCCGCAGAGGGCGAGGCCGAGGCCGCGACCGAAAGCAAGGAGGGTGAAGAATGATCTCCCGCAGCAACGAAGGCGGCTTTTTCGCCGCGCACTGGGACTGGATAGTAGCCGCCGTCGGCATCGTCGCGCTCGCGGCGGGCGGCATCATGTTCGCGATGTCCGGCGGAGCTGATCCGGACGAGAACGCATCCGACGTCGTGAGGCGCCTTATGTCCGACAAGAAGAAGGACACCGGCGTCGCGCCCGTCGAGATGACGCAGCTCGAGCGCGCGCTCATGATGGCGGGCAAGCCGCCGGTCGTGGCCGAGGTCTCCGACGAGGGCGGAAGCTTCCTCGTCTCGCCGAAGCGCGTCTTCTGCGCGCTCTGCCACAAGCCGATTCCGGGCGACGCGAAGAAGTGCCCCATCTGCAAGGGCGACCAGCCCGAGCCGGAGAAGGTTGCGCTCGACACGGACGGCGACGGACTGCCAGACGACTGGGAGAAGAAGTTCGGGCTCGATGCCGCGACGGCCGACGCCGAGGCGGACACTGATGCCGACGGCTTCACGAACGCCGAGGAGTTCGAGGCAGGGACCGATCCGTCCGACAAGAACTCTCATCCTGACTACTTCGACTCGCTCAAGCTCGTGATGCCGCTCAAGGAGACGGTGCTTCCGTTCTTCTTCGAGAAGGCCGAGAACCTTCCGGGCGGAAAGATCAGGTACTACTTCCGCGACCCGAAGGCCAAGAACGACTACGGTGGGCGCGGTCGCCAGTACAACCCGCTCGAGGGCGAGGAGATCGGCAAGACGGGCTTTGTCGTGAAGAGTCTCGAGAAGAAAACGGTCAAGGTGAAGGTCGCCGCGGTGAAGGGCGAAAAGGCCCTCGAAAAGCCGCGCGAGGTCCTTTTTGCGACCGTGGAGCGGAAGGAGGACGGCAAGAAGCTGGTCCTTCGCGACGACGAAAAGCGCACTCCGGTCGACATCCAGGCCACCCTCTCGTTCAGCCGCGGAGAGCCCTCCGAGCTCGTCGTAGTGCCTGGAACTGCGTTCAAACTGCACGGAAACACCTACAAAGTGGTCGAGATCAAGAGCGTCGGAAAGGGCGCAAAAGTCACGATCGAGGATCCGCTCGGAAAAATTCGTGCCCTTGAAGCCGTTGACCAGTGAAAAAAATTAGTCTATAATATTTGGAAAATCATAGGAGCAAGTTCTATATGACGCACCTCAGGACCTATGTCGCAATGACAGCGACCGCCGCCGCGCTAGCGCTCGGCCAGAACGCGTTCGCCCAGGACGATCTCGAAGATCTTCTGGCGGGAATCGAAGCCGATGCCCCGGCTGCACAGCCGGCGGCGACGGAAGAGAAGACCGAGGAGGCGGGTGACCCGCCTGCCGAAGCGGCGCCGGAAAGCGCCGAAGAGGCGGTCCCGGCCGAAGAAGCAGTTGAGCCTGCCGCTGAAGAAGCGGCCGCGCCTGCAGCCGAAGAGGCAGCCGAGCCTGCTGAAGAGGCCGCCCCCGCAGAGGAGGCCGCTCCCGCAGAGGAGGCCGCTCCCGCAGAGGAGGCCGCACCTGCAGCCGAGCCTGCCGCCGACGATGTGGACGCTGCGCTTGACGTCGTCTCCGAGGTTTCTG
>JAEEOY010000031.1 GCA_016284515.1 Kiritimatiellia bacterium
CCGTCGCCGTCGGAGTCCTCCTTCGTGTCGGACCACGCGGTGTCCGCGCCCTGGCCGTCCCAGTAGTCTGCGTCGAGCTTCGCGAACGCGCCGCCGAGCGGAACGAGGTCGTCGAGACCCGTGAACTCGCTGCGCGTCTGGAACGTCGCGCGGCGCTCGAGGTCGGTCGCCTCCTCGTTGGCGTCGGCACGGCCCTCGGCGAGCTGCAGCCAGCGCCAGATCCTGAGCGAGGTCTCCATCATGAAGCTGCGGCCCTTGTACGGATTGCCTCCGTTCGGGAACGCATACGACTTCACGCCGTTGTCCGAGGCGGGCGTGTACCCAGCCCACGTGTCGGTCCAGAACATCGTGTCGTCGCATCCGCCGTCGAGGCGCGTGAGGTGCGAGACGACGTTCTGCGCATACGGCAGCACGCGCGTATCGGTGTAGACCGTCGACTTGAGAGGCGTCGCCTCCCACCAGCCGATCTTCGTCTCGTCGGCCGTGAGCGTCGTGTTGGCCTGCACCCCGTTCTCGAAGCCGCTGGGCGACGTCGAGACGTCGCCGGCGGACGCGGCCGCCGGGAGCTGCTGGAAGTTGTAGACGCTGATGAGCTGCGCCGGGAGGGCCGGATTGCCGTCCTGGTCGTTCCTCGTCGCGCCGTCCTCTTCCTCGCTGCCCAGCCACTTGGCGTAGATCGCCTCGCGCTGAGCGGCCGCCTTCTCGGGCGTCATGCGCACCTTGTAGGTCTCCGCGACCTCGGCCGGGGTCCTCGCGCCGTCCCAGAAGCGGACTTCCGCGATGTAGCCCTGGAAGAAGTCGGTGAACTGGTCGAAACCGGCGGACCAGTCGAAGACGACTGCCTGGCGGCGAGCACCAACCGTGTTCGCGCCGGGCACCGTGGCGTAGCTGGCCATCGGGAAGCTGTTCGTCGCGCCCGGCTCCTGCATGATGGCGATGATGCCGTTCGCGGGGATGAGGTGCGAGAGCGCCGTCGAGGCGAACCTGCCGTTGACGAACATGTTCACGTTCGTTCCGTCAAACGTCATCGCGACATGCGTCCAGACGCCGGGCTCGATCTCGCCGCCGGAGACGACCTGCGAGCTCAGCGGGGCCATGCCGCTCTGAACCGCGTTGTCGTTGTCGAACACACCCCTCAGGATGCCGTGCTCGTCGATCTCGAGGCGGAAGTTCGCCCTCCAGACGTCTTCGGCGTTGACGAGGTTGGACATCGGGTATGCGAAGCCGCGCTCGACAATCGTCTGCTGCCTGTCGACCGTGTCGGGCTTGATCCAGGCCTCGACCGTGAACTGGCGGAAGAGATCGTAGCCGTCGTAGATCGGCACGCTGCCCTCGGTCGCCGAGTAGGCGCAGGCGTCCTGGCCCGGCAGGTACAGCGCCGCACGGCGGTCGGGATCGCACGCGTTGAGCGGATCGGTGATCGCCGTCGCGTTCCTGACGACCTCATGGCCGTCGCCAATCCAGTCGCCGTCGGTGTCGTAGCCCTCAGTGCGCTCAAACGCGAACATGTAGTCAGCGCTCGACGCCTCGCCGGCTCCGTTCACGCTGATGCTCCACACCCACGGATAGCTGAGGAGGTCAGGCGCCATGTCGTCGTCGCCCTGCGTGGTGCTGTAGAACTGCCTGACGTAGCTGGCCTCGGTGGAAGGCTCCGTCATCCACAGCGGGGTCGGGTCGGTGTGGTAAGTCGTCGGGCTGGTGAGGTTGCCGCTCACCGCCTCGTCGAGGTTCCTGATGCCGTCGCCGTCGGGATCTGCCTCGGGCAGGCCCATGAGCCACGGCGCCTTGACGGGATCGTACGTGGTGACGCCCGTAAGCTCAGTCCACACGTTGTTCCAGCAGTCTATGTCCACAATGTAGGAGAGACTGATGATGTCCTTCGTGCCGAGGATCGGGTTCAGGCCGTGGAAGATTTCCCAGAAGTCGTCCATGCCGTCGGCGTCGGTATCCCACTGGCGCGGGTCGGTCGAGACATACGCGAGCGAATAGTTCCACAGCATCTGGCCATAGCTGCTAAGGTATCCCGCAGGCGTGCGCGGACGCCTCATGTAGCGCATTCCAAGGTCTCCGCCGTACTTGAGCTGCCCCAGCCCGTAGAAATGGCCGGGATCCCAGTCGTGCGTGCACGGAGCGAAGTAGCCGAGCTTCGAGTAGTCGTATTCGTCCACGATGCTCGCATAGTCGTTCTCGCCCGCGGCATAGCCGGCTGCGGCGTATGCGGAGCTCTTCACTAGCGCGAGCATGTTCGAGCCGGAGAGGATGTCGTGGACCAGGTACGTGCCAGGAGCCTCGATGAGCTCGGGGTCGCCGATGTCGGTCTTGTGCTGGATGATCCGTCCCATGAGAGGCGTCATCGTGTCGTCGTAGCGCCAGCAGCGGACGGACTGCACCAGATACTCCTGGAAGTTCTCGAGTCCGTCGCGGTCGAAGTCGCGGTCACGGAAGGTTCCCAGCCACTTGTCCCTCTTCAGCGGATTGGTGAACGCATCGTCCGGATCGGTCGCGTCCATGCCGCCCACGATGTACTGGCCCTTCGGCTCGAAGTCTTCCGTGCCGAAGCCGTCCGCGACCTTGAGCTGGTCGGTGTACATGTCGTTGTCGTTGTGCTCGCCGACCACCGAGCCGTCGGGATTGACGACAATGCCCGCGAAGTCGTGCTCCCAGGCATCGGGGAGGCCGTCAAGGTCGGTGTCGGTCGAGCACGGGTTCATGCCGCCGCCGCGGAAGCAGAGCGTTGTGCCGTCGTCAGTGTTCTCCCCGTAGATGAACGTGAAGGTCGCAGGGGACCACAGCTTGCGCCCGGCGTAGAACGGGTCGTTCCAGCCCTTGCCCTCCGCTCCGTCGAACAATCCGTCGCCGTCCGTATCCTCGTTGTTCGGGTCGGTCGGGAAGAACTTGTTGAACCAGCCGGAATTGGCAGGCGTGTTCGCGGCTATCGTCTCGCACTCGGCGTAGTATGCCGCGCCGTCAAGGCAGCAGAATTCGCCGGCCATGGAAAGTCCGTCCGGATCAGGGTCGACGTCGGACTCGGAGGTCGTGTCAAATCCCGGGTTAACCCTAGGATCAAACCCGACATACGCCTCCCAGCCGTCCGGCACGCCGTTGCCGTCGGTGTCGGCGCCATGTATGGTAGACGAGAACGTCGCGCCATATTCACCGTACGTCTTCGCCTCAAATGGAACGCCGGGGTTCGTGCAGCTATTCAACAGCTTTTCCAGGACCGTCTTGCCATCGCGGAAGCCGCGGTACTTCGCGAAGAGGTACTCTTGCTTGGTCGTGTACGCGCGCGTTCGCACTACCAAGCCGGCTTCGCCGACTTTTGCGACCATATCTTCGTTCCCGTTGCATATCGGGCACCAGCGCTGAGTCACGAAGCCATGCATGCAGCCACAGCTCCACGCCGTGCGCGGATCAAAGCCGAAGAACTTGTAGACCTGGTCGTGAATGAGCGTCAAGCCTTCGTATATCTCGTTGCCGTCTGCGTCGTAGCTGAGCGTGCCAGCCCACTCAGTCTCCATGCCATTCAGGATTTCGGGGTCATCAATCCTGACCTTGCTGAACATGCCCCACGCCTTGCCGGGAATCGTCTCCTTGCCGATGGTGCGCGTCACGTCGGCGAGAGTTTCGCCGTCGCCGAACCAATAGCCGGTGAGGACGCCGTTCTCAATGCTCTTCACGAGCAACCAGCGCTTCACGGTCACGATTTCGCCGTCGTCATTCTCGACGCTCGTGTCGTAGTGTCCGACCAGATACTCGTCAAGCCTGCCATAGGCCATGCAATCGCCGTCGGGATTGTCCATTCCGAGGTTCGGCTCGTTCACAAGCGGATTCTGCCCCCAGACAAGCTCGATGCCGTCCGGTATGCCGTCGTCGTCCGTATCGCAGTCGACCGGGTTTGTGCCGATCAGGTACTCCTCGATGTCGTAGAGCCCGTCGCCGTCGAAGTCGCGGTCTGCTATGCTGCCGCGCGTCGCGTCGTTGTCGCCGGAAACCGCGGAAGTCAGCGGGTCGAAGGCAAGGCAGATTTCGGCGGAAGGAATCTCGTCGAAGTTGTCGAGGTCGCCGAGGTTGAGGCGGCGGCCCTTCATCGGGCCCTGCCACTTGCCGCCATCCTCGGGCTTCTTGTCGTAGTAGCCGACCTTCGCGCCATACCAGAACCAGTACTCGTAGCCGTCGTCGAGTCCGTCCTTGTCGGTGTCCTCCTCGGTCGGGTTCGTCGGACGCTCAGGCGACCAGGCGCCGTTCGCGAGGTCCGTCGTGGCGTCTGCGATGTTGGCCTGGAACATCGCGTCGACGTCTTCGTTGGACATGTTCGCGAGCTCTTCCTGCGTGGAGAGGCCCTTCCACTCGAGCCACGCGCGCTTTTCGTTGTCCGCGTAGTCAGGAGCGGGGCTGCTGCCATCGGCGTTTTTGTAGCCCGCGTTAAGTCCGGAGCCGAAGCCGCGGACCTCGAGGAACGCGTTGAAGGCGCCGCCCTTCGTCGCCCAGTCGGACGCGATGCTCGGGACGAGCCTGTTCCCGCTCGTCGAGAGCGACGGCAGGAAGTCGTTGTCGTTGTTGAAGCCGGACTGGTCGACCAAGTCGCCGACGCCGTCGAACACGATGCCGAAGTCGTAGTCGATGAGCGTGCGGTCAGGAATACCGTCCTGGTTGATATCGCCGCAGTTGTCGAGCGGACGCCACTCGCGTGCGAAGACCGCTTCGACGTAGGTGTCGACGTAGCCGCCGCTCTCGGACGCCTCGCCCGGGAGGCCGAGAGGCGTGGGCATCGTCATCTGGCCCGCGATCTCGGGAATCGCCGAGTCGCTGAGGCTCGAGGACGTGAGGCCGCCGTTGTCGCCAAGGACATGGCTCAGCCACGTGTAGAGGTAGGAGTCATACTTGTCGTTCGGATAGGTGTAGTACGGGGCGCCTTCCGTCGGCTTGCCCGTGGGCGAGACCTTGAAGTCCCACTGCTTGAGCGTGCCGTCGTCGATGTCACCGACCTTGTAGCCCCAGCCGTACACCTCGACCGACATGCGCGAACCGCAGTTCCACATGAAGTTGAAGTAGTTGCTCTCGCCCGGATCGAGCGTTCCGCCGTTGACCCAGACGTGGCCCTCGCCGCGGCCCTTCGCCTGCGCGTACTTGCGCGAGAGGGTCGTGCCGACGCCGCCCGAAGGACCGGACGCGATCGTCTTGAGGAACTTGGAGGGCTCGACGAAGTACATGTACGTGAACGTGATGACGCCGCCGTCCTTGTCCTCGATCGTCATCGTGACGATCTGGTCGCCCTGCGCATTGCCGAAGTTCGGGATGAACGTGCCAGAGCGCGCCTCGGTGATCATCGTCGACTCCTCGGCTGCGTTCTGGCAGCCGGAGAACGTGATCTTGATGCCCGTGCCGGAGCCGTCGGCCCACGGCGTGTCCCAGTCGCGGTCGACGTCATAGCGGACCTGCCACCTGATCGGATACTGCGTCGCAGAGCCGCCGGCGACCTTCCACGCGTTCGTGTTCTCGAGCGTGCAGTTGCCGAGCTCGGGAACGAGGTTGTCGATGTAGACCATCGTGGGCGCGGACTCGAGGTAGTAAGCGTTCGCCGCCTTGCCGCTCGTCGGCAGCACATCATCATTGATTACGAAAGAGGTAATCCTGAAGCCGCTGATGGAGGCGTTGTCCGTACCGTCGAGCTCGGCGTAGCCGATGCCGAGCTGGAGCTGCGTCTTATTCAGCGTGATGACGTAGTAGTCGCTGTTCGCGTCATACGGATGCGCGGGATCGGCGAGCGTGTTGAGGAGCGTCTGAGCCGCTTCCGGAGTGAGCGCGTATGCAGGGTCGAGCTTGAGTGTGCCGGGGTTCACCTTGCCGGGAACGGCCTCGGACACCTTGACGACGACGGTGAGGTCTCCGTTGTACTTCGGGTCCCAGTATCCGACGCCGACATTGAACTTCCTCTTCTCCAGCTCATTCGCCGTGAGCTTCTCGGCGAGGAAGACGTCTTCGCCGGGCTGCTCGACGGCAGGCTGGTCGAGGACCGTCACGTAGACCGTGTATGTGACCTCGCTCCAGTCGAGCATGTCCTTGTCCATGACCTCGGCGGTGATTTCCCACTCGCCGGCCGCGGGGAAGGAGTACTCGAACGGATTCTCCCTCGGGTTGCCCTCGATGACGATCGGGTCGTCGTAGACCGTGCCGTCCGTCATCATCGCCGTCCAGCGCACCTGGAAGGGCTTGACGTCGTTGACGAGGTCGTAAGTTCCGGGGTCGGCGACGTAGAGCGTGAACTTCTGCTGCTGCCCCTGGGGAAGCTTGTTGTTGAAGTGGTAGCCGTCGCCCGTCGCCTTGATGCCGTTCATCTCCATGCGGTTGATGGTCGGCTCGACGTTGTAGATCTTGATCGTCGGCTTGGTCGAGGCATAGCCCTTCACCCTCTTCGACTCGTCGACGCCGTCCCAGTTCTGGTCGTCGGAGAAGACGACTTCGAACGCAATCGTGAGGCCGGGCGTGCGGTATCCGTCAAGGAACGTGATGATTCCTTCGACAGTGTCGCCGACGCTCGTGACCGGAATGCCCTCGGGATTTGCCGCGCCGAGGATGAAGTTGTTTGGTGCGGCCGAGAACATGTCGGGCGTCGCGCCGGAGCTCGGCTTGAGGAACGCGTAGATCGGATGCGACTCGTCCTCGTAGGGCTCGGACAGGCTGATCCTGATCGCCGCCGACTCGCCTTCCTGGAAGGAGCGCTTCTCCTCGGTGAAGCTCTCGTCCCAATAGCTCAGCGTTGCGGACCTCGCCTCGCGGACGTCAGCGAGGAACGTGCGGACCTCGCTCTTCTTCGCGCTGCCCGTGTTCGGGTTCACCGGCGCGACGACGTACACCTGGCTCTCGATGTCAGTGCCGGACGAGGTGTACTTGAGAATCGGCTGGTCCGTCGTCTTGACGGGATGGTCCGGGTCGGTGAGGTCGAGCTTGTATAGCGCGCCGCCGTCGCCGACGTAGTAGCTGTCCGGCAACGGGACGAACATGTCGGAGCTCCTGTACTTGACGAAGATCCTGTAGCCCGTCGTCGTGTCGTGCGTGTCGGCAAACGTGTCGCTGACTGCAATCGTGAACGGATAGTCGTCGTTGCAGGTCGTGGAGACGGCCTTCGAGCCCTCCGAAGGCGCGATGATCGCAGTCGTCTCGGCGGAGATGTTGATGGACTTGGCGCCCTTCTCCTGAATCGCCGCGTCAGCAGTGGGGTTGTCGACGATCGCGGACTGGAACTTCACCTTGGCGCTGCCGATCGTGTGCGTGTCGGAGCGGAGGGCGAAGACATAAATCGTCTGCTTGTCCGTCGTCCCCGCAGGAATCCTCACGGTCGGAATGACCGCGTCGCTGCCGTCGACCATCGGCTCGTCGATCGTGTCGGACGTGGTGCTGAACCTGAGGTACTGCTTCCAGTCTGTCGTGCTGCCGTCCGTGAACATCGGCGTGATGGAGACGTCGATCGCGCTCTCCTCGTACGCCTGCGAGAGGTAGACGTTCAGGACCGCCGCGTAGGTCGTGTAGTCGCCGTTCGCGTAGGCGGTGTTGCGGTCGCATTCGACGATGACGCTCGGAGGCAGCGCCTCGATGCACCTCACCTTCGCGGTGAGGAAGTCCTGGAGAAGCTTCTCGGTCTTGGCGGAGAAGTTGTACTGCGGATAGGCGCTGAGGACGATGTTCGCCGTCATGCCCTCGCCGTCGGTCGCGCCGACTATGGAGAAGTCCTTGGTGATCTGACCGCCCTGGAAGGTGACGCTTCCGACGTGCCTGGGCTCGATGTCTCCCTGCGCGTTGACGCGCATGTTGACGACGTTGTCGGTGTTGACGTAGAAGACGTCCTCGTTCTCGGACCACACATAGAGCGTGACCTCCGCTTCCGGCGCGGCGCTCGCGACCAGCTTCGGAACCGTGCCGCCGCCGGTGATGGTGGAGTTCTCGTGGATCGAGCGCCAGTACTCGTTGCTCTCGGGATCAGGCGAGAAGTCGACCGTCTTCACGTAGAAGCCGCACTTCTCGAGCGAGTAGTCGTTCTTGCGCGTGACGCCGACCTCGACAAGCGAGGGAGTCGACGCGATGAGCCACGAGCACGCGACGGTGTTCGTCGTCACCGTGCCGTCGCCGTTGTCGGTCGTCTCATCGAAGCGGAAGTCCCAGAAGTCGCGGTTCGGGTTGAACGCGTACGCGCCGCTCGAACCGTCGTCGCCGGCAGGACCAGTCTCCGTGGCGAGCCTGATCGGCATCGCGAAGTCGCCCGGCTTCGTGACGTACTTGAAGATCAGCTCCGTCGTGAAGTTGCCCCTTTCGCGCTGCTCGACAAGGGTTGCATACTCGCGCTTGCCCGAAACGTAGATGCCGATCTGCATCGGATACAGCGCATTCATCACGAAGTCGTCGCCAAGCCCGAGGTACTTGATGTACCACCTGTTGCCATTGGCCTGGCGGGCGATGAGACGCACCTTGAAGTACAGCTCGCTGCCCGCGTCGACGGGATGGGCATAGTCTGTGTACGCGCCCGGCAGGTCGGTGCCGAACTCGTCGCACGGACAGATGTCGTATATGTCCCCTGCTGCGGCCTTTGCGGAGAGCCCCGCGAAGAGTCCGAGCGCTGCGGATATGACCAGTGTGATCAGTTTCTTTTTCATAGTTTTTAGTTGCCCTTCTGCTTCGAAGCTTCTTCAATTGCCTTGGCGGACTCGTGTTCGCGGTTAATTCTGTCGCGAACGAGCGCCTGTGACTTTATGCGGTTCTTGAGCATACGCTCCTTCTCCGCCTGTAGAGACTCCATGATCTCGGCCGCCTTGGGGGTGTTCGTCTCGGCGCCAAGGGCGGCAAGCTCCGCCTGAAGCGCGACGATCCTCCTCGTTATGTCCTTCTGCTCGCCGCGCTGCTTTTCCAGCGCTTCGATGTACTCGGCGTCCTTTATGCGCTTGTATGCCTCAGGGGTCGCCGCGGCCTCATCCTTCGGGGCCTCGTCCTTCCCGCATCCGCCTACGTACGCGCAGCACGCCGCCGCGAGCGCGGCAGCCGCCACCCTCGTGATAGCACTATTCATAGTAGTTCTCCTTCTTCAAAGCCTCGATCTCGATCGGCTGGAGACGCGTGTCGATCGACCAGAAGTAGCCGATCGGAGACTCCAGGTCCTCCTCCGTCCATCCGCCGTAGGACTCGCTCGAATGCGGATCTTTGACCTCGATCCTCGAGATGCCCTCGGGCGTGAACGAATCCTCGGTGAACACGAACCACCTGAGCGGCCTCCAGTTTCTCAGCTCGCCAGGCTTCGTGTAGCCGTTCAGCAGACGACCGGTCACCTTGAACGTGACGCTGTTCCAGTCCATGGTCTTGGAGTCGTAGCCGAGCGAGTTGGAACCAGGCACGAGTCCGCGCAGCGCGTACGGCGTCCAGTGCGTGCCGAAGTCGTTCGGCCCGCGCCGGAACTCGCGCTCCACGACCGTATCGCTCTTGTTCGTGATCATCATGTAGACGCCCATCCTCAGATTCTCCCACTCCGAGCCGTCGCCCGCAATCCACGGATGAGCCGCCGGCGCCTCGGCCATTCCGCCGATGAGCGCGAGCTGCCCGGCCGTCGGGTCCATGTCGAGCCAGTACATCTCGGTGAGCGTGAGGTTCGTCACGACCGTTCCGTTGAGCGTGCAGAACTCCGCAAGCTTAATCTCGCCGGACTCGATGTCCTGGAACGGATTGCCGTAGAGGTCCGTGCCCTTCTCAAGCCAGTCGATGACCGCCGGACGGTACTCGTTGTCCTCGCCGCAGCCAAGTTCGGCGATCTTCGGATCGGGCGCCGCGGCCGCCACGACGACTACGTTGTTGGACACACCCTTGCCGATGCCCTCGAAGACGTACTCGCGCGGCTGCGTCGCCTTTGTCTGCTGAAGTCCGCCAAGCGCCGACACCCCGTTCGTCGTCAGCGTGCCGACAACGTACCACGGGTCGACCCTGTACGTCACGTTCGTGCCGCGCTGGCTGCCCTTCGTGACGGACACCATGATCATCGAGTTCGTGAACATCTCGCCGTTCCACTGCCCGATGTGGTCTCCGTTCACCGTGAGGTACACGATGACGTCCTCTCCGCTCGGCAGCGGATGGTCGGGATCGATCGTCTGCCCCTGGTTGATCCTGCCAGGCGTCTTGATCCTGAGGTTCGACCAGTCGTTCGAGACGGACCCGTTGTTCTGGACGACGCCGGTCGAGTAGGGCTCGCCCTGGTTGTCGTACGGCGTCAGCACGAAGTCCGTCTTCGGCATCTTCGACTCGAGATAGGCCTTCGTGTTCACCGACCACGTGGGCTCGAGGATGTTGAGGTCCTCCCACATGTTCGTGCCCTTCACGACGATCTCGTGTTCGACGATGCCGCTCGTCCTGACGAGCTGCAGCGCAACCGCGTCAAACGACGATATCTCGCCGGCGCGCGTGAACACCGCCGACCACTGGTCCGCGCGCTCCGGATCCCACACCGCGTCGAGAGTGCCGTCATCGTAGCTGAGGTTGCCGTTCGCCCTCGCCGCCTTGTTCGCCAGCACGCGGAAGACCATGTTCGCGTTCGGGTCGATCCACTTCGCGTCCTTCTTGCCCTCCAGCTCGTAGTTGCCGAAAGTGGCGAGGACGTTCGTTATCACGATGCCGCTGCCTACGCCTTCGCCCGACTCGAGGAGCCTAACCGACCACCCGGAGATGTCCGCCTCCGGCGGCTGCGCGATCTCGACGTACTGGAAGTCGGCGTCCGTGTTCTCGTAGTTGATGTCGATGTCGCCAGTGATGTTGACCTCGTTGATCCACGCCCAGCCAGGCGCGACGTTGTCCAGGATGTTGAATGCCGCAAACGTCCTGCCGTTGCCGTACTGCGGATCGCTGTTGAAGTCGAGCGGCTTGTACCACTCCGGAACCTGCCAGTCGGACTGCGCCATCGTGTTCGTCACCGGCACCGTCGAGCCGACGGTGTAGTAGACGACCTCAAGCATGTACTGCACCGGCGTCGGAGCGAAGGTCGACATCGGGACGACCGCCTCGGGGCTCGTGCGCTGGCTGGAGCGGTAAACGTAGCGCCCTTCGTCGCCGCCCGTCACCGGCGAGAGCCACGCCGCATGGTGACCCTGCCCCTCGGACATCTCGCCCCACTTCTCGAAGCCCCACGGATACGTCCCCTCGAACCAGTGCAGCCTCACGCGCGGCTTGCGGCTGAAGTCGATGTCGTCCGCCAGCTGCGCACCGTAGACCTCGCACTGCACGCCCCACGACTCCTCGCAGAGCGGCTGCTCGAGCCTGCCGGGAACGCCCGGAACCTCAGTCGTGCCGATCATGTCGCTCTTGAAGCAGCCGACGTTCCTGAAGCCCATCCTCGCGCGGATCGCCTCGCTCACGTACATCTCGTCGATAAGCACGCGCTCCGGGGCCATCACGCCAGGGGGCAGTCCGTTGCCGCCGCCGGACGGATCCTCAGTGATTCCCGAAACGCCGACGACCGCGAGGCGGAACGCCTTGTACGCCTGACCCGGATCGGTCTTGAAGGTGTATGTCTCGTAGTAAGCGTTCGTCACCGAGAAGACGCCGCCGTCGAGCTTCTTCCAGGTGCCCTCGTCAGTCTCGGACGCGTCGACGGAGCCAAAGAGAACGAGCGTCGCCGCCGGATCGGATCCGCTGTACTTCCTCGCCTTGAACGAGACCTCGCCCACGACGTTGGATGTGAACGTCGGCGTCTGCACGAACGGCTTGTGCGGCAGGTACGACTCGCGGTCGCTCAGGTCGATCCACGACGTGGAGTCATTCGCGACCGAGTTGTTGAGCGCCGCCGAAAGGCCCATGTCGCCGGCAGCGTACGAGTAGTCGGAGATGAACATCCTCTTCTCGCGGTCCTGATCGCCTCCGACCGTCCTCATGTTCCAGCCCCACCAGCTGTGGATGTCAACCGCAGGCTCGTCGCGGCAGACGATCTTCGTGATCGTCACCTCGCCGAAGCGCGACGTATCGGTCACGTTCTGGACCGCCGCGATGACGTTGGTCGATACAATGAGGCGCATCACGCCAGTGACGTCGTGGAGACCCAGGTGGCAGTTGAGGACGCCCTTGAGACGCTCGGACGACGACATCGTCGAGAAGTTGAAGTTAGTCACCGTCGTCCAGATGGCGTCGTTGAACGACAGGTCGTATCCGTCGACTGTCGACGTGGAGACGTCGTTCGTCGCGATCTGAAGCTGGAGAATCGTGTTCGGCTGGGCGTTCTTGTACTCGACGGACATCATGCCGAGGCCCTTGCCGCGCATCGTGCCGTCGCCGCCGCGTCCGTTCCTGAGCCAGCCGTCCATCAGCGGCGAGCGGATCGCGCTCGGCGTCTGGAGATCGGACCTCTTGGCGCTCATGAGGATGTTGTTGTCGATGACCCAGCACGAGGTGAACACAAAGTTGGAGTAGCCGTTGATGTTCGAACGGTGGTCGGGATCGGCCCACGCGGGGAGATACTGCGACACGCCGTTGACGGATCCGTCGACATTCCAGTTTCCGCCGCGCCACTGCCTGAGCGACACGGAGTCGATCACGATGTCCGTCCTAACGTCCTCAAGCGTGCCCGCAACCGCGAACTTGACCGAGCAGTCCTTCGTCGTGTAGAGCGGGATCGTGAACGGGCTGCCGCCGAAGCCGGTGAGGTCGACGGTCGTGAGCGGCGTCGAACCGAAGTCGGCCCTTCCGGCCGTTCCGACGTAAATCTCGAGCTTCTGCGCGACAGGCGAGCTCTGGATGGCGTTGAGAACGTCCGTCGAATAGTAGTTGGTCATCCGCCCCGGGATGATGTTCCAGTCGATCTCCTCGTCGGCTTCAGTGCGCGGTTTGAAGTCGGTGGCGCAGATGTCCAGGTCGGTAAGGCTCGTCGCGATCGGGAGAGTCTGGTTCTTGAGCTTCTCACTGCGCCCGCCGCCGAGAGTTGTGTTCACGACCTCCGCAAGCGCCTTCTTGGAAATCTCCGGACGACCGAAGACACCGTCGCAGTTCGCGGAAAGGACGCCGTACGTGCCCTTGGTGAGGCGCTTAGTCGAATTGTCGCGGAAGCGTATGTAGTGCCACTTGCTGCCGTAGTTGGTCCAGTAGTCACCAAGCTTGATTCCGTTGTTTGCTCCGCTGCTACCCTCGTCAAGACGAACGCCCGCAAGCACCCATGTGCTCGCGTTTGCGACGTCGTTGGAGACGGATATCAAGAACGGCATGAAGCGGTTGGAGGAGTCGAGCGCGGTGACTTCCTTCGTGGAGATCACATCGTTCGTCCACGCCGAGACAAGTGTCGACGTCTTCGTTCCGTCGCCATTGACGTTCCAGCGGTACAGGCACAGGCGCTGACCTTTGGAGTTGTTCTTGTTCTTGAGGTTCTCGCCAATCCACTCCCAGCGCGCCTCATAGCAGCCCTTAGACGGCAAGTAGTTTGCGACGAGCGAGAGCGACGCGTTGCCGCTGAAGCCCTTGTTCTTCGCTAGGTCGAATGCGGAACGGGTGATGAACGTATAGTTCTGCATCTTCGAGATGACGGAACCGTAGTAGTACGCGAAGTCGTCGAAGCGGATGAACTGACCGAGGCGGGCGTTGAACGAGACGGACTCCAGTCCGCGCGGCGCGGCAGGCGCGTCCGTGAACTGCAGGTAGCCCTTTCCGTTGCCCTCCATCTGGATGGCTACACCAGAACCATCCGTGTCCTCCTTGTACTTCTTCGAGACCCACATGCCCTGTCCGATAGCCCACATTCCGTTCGTGTCGCTGCCGAACGTCTCGTACGCCGCGTGGCCGTAGAGGTGGTTGATGTCGGTGTAAGTCGGTACCTGCCAGTATGTGTTCGTAGCGGGCATCGTGAGCCAGGTCGAGAAGTCCTCGCTGAACGTCTGCTTCATCGGCGAGACGCCGACCTTGTATGCGTTCTTCGTGGAGGTGCCGACGAAGATCGGGCTCCTGCCGTTGTTGTCCTTGCAGTTGAGCGCGTCGCTCCAGAGGTTGAAGTTCTGATAGTCGGCGTGCACGACCGTGATCGACTTCGTCTCGTCGTCGATCTGGAACATGATGTAGCCCGTCACCGCGTCGAGCGCAACTGTCGACCAGTTTTCAGCTGTCCCCTCGGTGAGCGACGAGCTTATCGGGAGCTCCATGTTCTCGAAGTTGCAGAACCAGAAATTCGTCGATGCTGCGTACTCTGCGTATTCCTCAGTCTGATGGTCGAACGCCTCGAAACGGTACAGAAGATCGCCCTTCTGGTCCTCCCTCGTCTGGATAAAGCCGCGCCAGGAGTTGTTGCCGACAAGCGCCATATGGACGCGTTCCACCGCGGCACCTTCGCCGCGTGCAAAGACGATGTCGACGCCCGAAAATGCGCTCTTGCCCTCGCGCACGCGGAAGAACCAGTCCGTGCCGCCGCTCGGCAGCTCGGCGGAGGATAGCCTGTTCGTTATGACGCCGCGCTCCTCGGTGTAGTCAATAGCCTTGCCGAGTCCGGAATAGTCGACGTAGCTGTAGAACGGCGCCTGCAGACTGTACTCGTACCAATACTCGACGTCGCAGGTATGGCCGGGAAGTTCGAACGGAGAAAGCGCCTTGAATCCGTTGCCCGGGTCGAGGTCGATCTCCTTCCACTGCGACGAGAGCTGGTTGAGGTAGCGCCAGCGGTAGTGCACCTTCGCGCCCGAGAAGAACTTCGACGTGTCTATCGCCGTGCCGTCGCCGTCGTTAACATAGTACTCCGCCCTTGCGCGCCCGATGACGGACTCGTCCTTCTGCGACGGGTACGGCACGTTGGCGGCAAGCTCCCAGCCAAGCGTCGTGTTGTTCGACTTCGTCTCGTCGAAGTGACCCGCTGAGAACAAATCGCCCCTCATCGCAGGCAGCGATGCGATAATGTTGTCGAGGAGGATGAAGGAGGAGTTGTCTGCAGGCCAGTTTGCGTCAGACGAGGTACGCCTTATGCGGAAGCGAACTGGGCCGTGGATATCGAGCGGAACAATGACGCGGAAGAAGTTATCCATAGTTCCGCCGTTGGCGATGTCGAGTGTAAGCTCCTCGGTAGGATCCTCCTTCTCGAACTCGAGATTTCCCTCGGTGATGTCGCGCCTGTACGGTATAATCTGTGCGGGAACCCACTGTCCCTCAAGTTTTCCGTACCAGTTAGTCGTTATAACAGTCGCACCACCTTCGTCGGTACCTGACACCTCAAGGAATGAATTCTCATCCGTCGGAACAAGCCCATCGACGGTGTTCGTGCAGACCTCAACAACGAGCTTGTAGTTGTCGTATACTTCATTCCTACGGCTAAAGGCATTGACCGCGTCGAAGTAGATCGTACCGATGCCGTTTGTAAAGCAGGACGAGTACACTGCGGCATTCTCCACATTGCGCATCACTACTTGGCCGACGAGGTGTTGTTTTACCGACGATGAGCGTGACAGGAAGCTTTTTGATGTGGTTGAATAAGGCAAGTAGTTCTGAGTGTTCAGCAACTCTCCAGACGGAACATCTTTGGGGAATGTGTTGCCATGTCGGCAATCTATAAGATGCCAAAGTGTCCTGACGCCTCCCCTTGTCTTGAGTATACTCTCCGTTCCTGCCTGTAGATTAAACTGCAACGCCCCTGCATTGGCATCGGTGTCTGCATCAACATGAGTCCAATATGTGTTAAGGGTGTCTCTATTATCCTTATACCCCTGATAGTCTATAGCACATTTGGAATTTGTGTCACGGTTCATGAGGAGCACGCGCCCAGAATCGCCATTCGTACCACCTACACGTGTATACGGCTTGCTGGTGACGACGCGGATGTCAATGGAGTAGGAGATAGGCGCGCAGTCGTCGGCATCCGTGGCGTAGAACGTTGCACGGTAGAGACCCTCCTCCGTGATGTCGGCGATGCTATCGTATGTCTCCGTCTCGTCGTACACAGAAAAGATTGAAACCGCGACATTGCCGTAGAGGAGGCGTCCCATCGAAGTGATCGTGCCGGCCGCGTCCTTGACGTCCCACGACGTCTTGTCCATCTTGGGAAGCTCAACCCAGGCGTTGAGCTTGAGTCCATCGCGCTTAACGATGGAATTCGTGGTGAACGATTCGTCATGGATGGACTCGTATTCCATCGCAATCCATTCGGCGTCGACCGTGCCCTTCCTCAGACGCACCTCGTCGTTGTAGGCCTTGAGGGTACCATACCCATTTCCATAAAGACCGCCGATCGTGAACGGAAGGTTGCTGTTCAAGGCCGAACCACCTGGTTTGAGGTCTTCCGAATAAATGAATACACCGTTCAAATATATGGTAGCCTTATCCTCGGTGTAGATCACATCGTACTTGGTCCATTGGTTGGCCGCAAATCTTCCGCTTGTGGTAACGACGTTGTACTGACCATCCTGATCCGAATTGCCACGTGAATAAATGCGTATAGAATTACCGCCATCGTTGCGGAACTGCCAGCCCCAGGAAGTTGTCGAATCCGCAGTTTTGCGTGAGAACAGGTACCCCCAATCAAAAGATGTCGTAGTCGGCATCACCCAACCAGATACCGTGAACGTCGGCGTAAGCGTATCAAGCACGGCTGTATTACCGACGCTCATCATATTACCATTCTGCTGTGTCGCGTCTGTTCTGCCGCGGCTGTTGCCCACGACGCCGGCAGCAACTAGGGAGTTGGCGTGAGCCGCGCCGTTGATTCCGTTTGCCGTGGAGTCAAGAATCGTCTTTGCGCCGCCTTCGGACTCGCTGAAGTGCCAAACGCCCGTGTAGTCGCTCCAGACGGCCTTCGGGGAATACGGATACGGCGCCGACTGTCCGTTCTTGATGTTCCAGTACATCGTGAGCGTAACGCCCGTCGGCGGAAGCTTCGCGAGCTTGACCCAGAGGATGGACTCGCCCGACGCGTCGTATGTTTCGACTTCGTAGGGGAGAAGGTTGCCGAATTCGTCGACAAATAGGAGCCCGTCGCACTTGTTGCCAGCAAGGGAATAGTCGAGGCCGGGCATGCGAGCGGCAGAGATCTTGACGAAGACTGGGAAGCCCTCGAGCGTTGTTGTCGCACCAGCACGTCCCTTGACGTAGATTTCCGCGCTGTCGTGGTAAATCGCCGATGGATCGTCCCACATCTCGAAAACGCAGATGTCATGGGCTGCGGTCCAGCTGTCGGTTGCCGCAATATCGGCCTTGACGATCCACTTTCCGGCGGCGTTCACGGCGTTCGGGTCGTCGAACCAGGTCGCTACGGACTCTTCGCTCGTGCCGAATCCGTACTTGTAGACCGCTGTGTCGGCACCGAACCTCGCGTTGATGCGAGGCGGATTGGGCGTGAGCCCGACCTTCCATCCGTCAATCTCGAGGGAGATGATTGAGTTCGCCGCGGCGGAAATGGTCCATTCACCGGAATAATCATCGGCCGTCTTAGGATTGGTATTCCAGACATAGTTCTTCACATCGGCGGTGTTGCCGAGAAGCGAGAAGGTGAACGCATGCACGCCACCGGCCGTGGCGTTCGTGACGCCCGCCGTGAGCTCATAGCGCTCGAGGTCAAGGGAATCAAAGCCGTTCTGGTCCGCACCGGTGTAGACAAGCCCTTCCTTCGCAACGGGAACGGGGACTGCGATTGGCGCAATCTGCCAGGCGTCGGAAATCACGCGGGTCGTACCATCCTTCCAGCACGTGCGGTCTGTATCGTTGAGCCGCACCGTAAAGGAATAGACTCCTGCATCGGTGGCGTTCGTAACGCTCGAGTCGGTGAATGTGCAGAACGTCGCGTAGTCGTCGCTAACCGTTACGCCTATCTGGTCAACGCCCGGGGTGTAAACGAGATCTGTCGCAACGACGGGAAGGTCAATCGCGCGCTTGACGATGCGCCAAGTGATCGGCTTTGCATCCGTGCCGCCCGTCTTCCACTCGAACCCTTCCTGCGGCTCGACCTGGAACTCATACGTCCCGATATCTGTCGCGTTCGTCACGCCCCCGACAAACTTATACGCGAAACCAAAGTCGAAAGCAACGACATTCTCGCCAGCATACGGAATATTGTCAATCGACGGAACATCGATCTTGGTTTCAACGGCAGAAGTAATGCGTATGATTACAACACCATCGCCGCCCTTGCCTCCAGGAGCATACAGACCACTTCCGCCGCCACCACCGCCAAGACCATCCGTACCGGACATCGCATCTGCAGCTATAGACCCACCCTTGCCACCACCACCTGCGCCACCGGAGATTGCTGTGGACAATTTTGTCCTTCCACCACCACCGCCACCAGCATAGGTAATTGCATTTCCATTTTCATCAAGAACGATATCACTAGAAACACCAGCTCCGCCCTTGCTGTTCGTAGAACCCGCTTGTAAGCCAGCTGCACTTGCGCCGCCACCACCACCACCATACGCAACAGCAGCACCTCTGCCACCGGCGAAACCGACCTCAGGCACAACCGCCGTCGACGCACCCGCATTCTGCGGCGTTGCTGCCGTGGTAAAGCTTGCCGATCCTCCACCGCCACTGCCGCCAGAATTGCCGTCAGACTGCGCACCACCGCCGCCGCCGCCGTGGGCAACCAAGTCATTTCCGAAAGTAGAATCCTTACCGTCATTGCCAACGGCTGTATCAAGGGATGTCGCAGCAGCGCCTCCTGCGCCGACCGCAATTGCGAACGTGCCGCCGTCAAGAGTCTGTGTTGTGTCTATAAAGCCGCCCGCACCACCGCCACCGCCGGCACCTGCCGTAGTTGAGATTGAAGTTCCACCTGCGCCGCCGCCGCCGACAAGGAGAATGCGTGCGCCGGCCTTGACGCCGTCGGCGATCGTGAGTGCACCGGCGTCGCCGGTCTGGGTATACTTAAGGACGAGGTGGGAATATGTGGTCTCGTCGGCGGTCGTGCCGTCGGCGTTAAGATAGATGACGGCGGGAGAACCCGACCAGGAAATTTTTCCCGCGTCAACGAGCTCGCGCACATCCGCGCGAGCCGCGCCGATGCCTTGCGCCACGACCGCTGCGAGCAGCGTCGCGAATCTC
>JAEEOY010000210.1 GCA_016284515.1 Kiritimatiellia bacterium
GCCGTGGCGGATTACCTCGCGTTTCGCCTTGCGCCCGTCGGGCAGCTCGATGTCGAGCAGGTCGACGCTGATGATCTTCCCGGTGTACTTCCGCTCCGTCGCGAGCGTCTTTTCAGTGAGGTCTGTCATTTATAGTCTCCTTTTACATAATCGCTTCTTCCACGAAGAGCCGCAACGGCAGTCTGTATTTCGGCGGCAGCCATGAGAACGGATAGCAGCCAGCCTCTTCAAACAAGTCGTCTATGCTCGTGAGCTCTCTGCCAGACGACGGACTTTTGCCTTCAAGCGAGATTTCGCATTTCCGCACAAACGGCCACAATCCCGACATACAGGCCATCCGTTCGCTTCTAATTTCACATCTGGCGCAACCGAAAAGCCCCCTAAGCATTCCGTAAAGACATATTGCGAAAACAGCCAACGCCACAACGGCGAACAATGCCCATCCTACGCAAGGGATATAGAGCAAGAACGTTGCCAGCATAAGCACGACCAAAGCGCACCCGATGCCATCGAGCGATATATTCGGCGAACGCGGGCGAATGACTGCTATCCGTCCCAGGCCGTCATCCGTCGCGCTCATCTTCATCCCGCGCGGCAGATTTGCGAGACGAGTCTTGCGTGCGGCAATATACGACGCGTCATCATACTTGTTCGCAAGATTGATCTGGATCGCCAGCATCATTGCCGTGCGAGCGTATGTCCTGACCAACGGTCGGCAGGGTTGGATATACTCGCCGTCCGGCCATATCTTAACGGTGTCAAAGTCGTATGCCTTCAACGCAGAGTCGCACGTTCCGCCGGTCGCCCGCGACCATGGCGACAGCGTGAACCGCCGCGCAGGGAGCGGCAACCGCCCAAATAGCTTTCGGCGGCACACGCCCTCGCCGTTCGCGAAGCGTATCTCCGACGTGCATTCCACACATGCGGCAATTGCCTTTATCAGCACGGAAACCGAGAATACGAAGCCAGCAAGAATCACGAGCAGGACGATAAACAGGCTACGACGCGTCGGCATGAAAACACCGGCCTTCGCGAGTCCATACATTAAACCGAGTACGGCGAATCCCACGGCGGACGCGACAAGCGTCCACAACAAACACACACCGACCGTCTTAAAACGTTGCCCTCGGTCCTTTATCGTGATCTTTGCCAGAAAACCGTCGTCCGTCTCCTTGAACTCTAACGCCTCGTCGTAAAGCGAGCCGTCAACGACATCTGAAAGCATTACGTCGTGCGGCTCGGCAGGGAGGTCGTCGACAATCTGGAACGAATAGGCGACGCCGATTTTGACTGCGCCCTTCGGCGCGGATGCGAGGAATCGGTCGTACCATCCGCCGCCATAGCCGAGGCGCTTTCCGCCGCGCGTGAACGCAAGGCCCGGGATGATCCATGCATAGACGCTCTTCGGCTCCACGACGTCGGCGTCAATCGGTTCGCGGATGCCCATCGGCCCGCGCCGCAGGTTCTTCTCGTCCAGTCCCTTCAGCTTCGCGAGCTCGTACGTCTCGCCGTTCCAGCGGGGCGCGACAACCTCGACGCCCGCATGAAGCATGTACTCGATGTATGGATCGATGTTGATTTCGTCGGGCGAGGCGAGATAGACAGCGAGCGAAGAACCGCTGTCAAACGGATCGATCATCTCGCCGATGTCGCCCCGCGTCTTGAGCTTTTCGCAGATGACGGCGTCTGCCGCTGCCTTCGCGTCCGCCGCGAGAGCCTTCCGCCGCGCCTTCATCTCGCGCCGGAGTTCGGCCTTGTCGCGGCAAGCACGCTCCAGGTCGTTCAGCTCGAAATATGGGCAGCGTATCTTTTTCATTATAATTGCTGGTCAGCCTTTTTATCCTTTACCCTGTCATACAAGGTAATCGTCTACTGCTCGTCTTCCGGCTCAAACTTCCGCAAGAGAGGCCACCAACTCTTCACTGAAGCCGTCAAGGTCTGACATCGTGATGGCTTTTTCGAGGAGAAGGCAATGCAAGTTGAAATGCATTCTCGAACGTCTCATTTCCGCCTGGACACCGACGCGACTGATGTCCTGCTTCAGCCGCCTCTCAAGTTTCCAGAACTTCGTAGAAGGCTCCTCTGGGGCGGCGATTATTGCGGAATACTCATCAAGGAGTGACTGCATGCAGCGCTCTTGCCATTCAGGCAGTCTCTTGCGAAACAGTTTCCAGTCTCTTTCACTTGACATGATGCCTATCTCCTTCTTAATGCTATTCGCAATCACAATGGAATTTTAATCTGTAGCTATCTCTTTCCCACAGTGAATACACTGAATCGGCAGGCGGTTTGCTATTCGCCTGGCGCAATTGCGGCCCGTGGCGTCGCGTCCCAGCCATTTTGACATGACAAACTTACCGCAGTGCGGGCAGCGTAAATTATTAAATGCATTCAAGGTGATGAAATTCATGATCACGCATAACAAGCAAATAACTCCTACAATTCGACGGAGGCTACGATTATCAATATGAACAAAATCAGAAGATGTCGACATAATAGCGACAAGAAGAAGAACGACCAGCAAACCACATGCGATCACCACACAACAGCGACGCCATCTCCTGAACTTGTCAAAACCGGTTTTCATATTGCTTGCATCCCTTAATCTTGTTGTATCGTGCACTCCGCCTCGAGCGCGCGGGCGAGCTGGTCTGGGCAAGAGGTGCCGTTGCGGCACTGGATGCCCTTCAGAACCGCGATGACCTCCTCGACCTTTCGCCCGACGACGAGCTTCGCGACGCCCTGCGTGTTGCCGGGGCATCCCCCGACGAATTCGCACTTCGTAACGACGCCGTCCGCGACCTCATAGTTGATCGCACTTGAGCAAGTTCCTGCCGTTTTGAATGTTTTCATCTCCACCTTCTCTATTTACATCAGTTCCTTGCCGCAGGAGAAAGCGGGGGCGACGGACGCGCCCATGAGACGGTAGACGTGCTGGCAGGTGTCAAAGCAGATGGGCTTCATCTTCCCCGCGTCCGGCTTGCCATCCGTCATGGCGGACTCTTCGACGGCGCAGTTAACAATCTTGCCCACCACATTGCAGTTCTCCTCGTTCATCGAAACGAGTCTGCACTCGAGGACAAGCGGCAGCTCGTTGACGACCGGCGCATCGACGAACTCGCTCTTCGTGATGGTAAGGCCGCTCTTCGCAACCTTGTCCGGCGTCTTGTTTCCGCTCGCGATGCCGAGATAGTCGCATGCCTTGACCGTGTCGGCTGTTCCGAAGGCTACCGTGAACGCCTTTCGCGCGGCGATGTTCGCCCAGGTCTTGTGCGAAGTGTCGATGCAGATCGTGATCTCGTCCTCGAGCGTGATGCCGCCCCACGCCGCGTTCATCACGTCGGGCGTGCCGTCCACGCCGTAGGTGCCGATCATCAAGACCGGCATCGGGAACATCCAGTTCTTTACTCCAAGGTCCTTCTTCATGGGATTATCTCCTTGCCTGCGATTTCAGATTCCAGGGCTCGGGCCAACTGGTCGGGGCAGGAGGTGCCGTTGCGGCACTGGATGCCCTTCAGGAGCGAGACAACTTCCGCGACCTTTCGTCCGACGACGAGCTTCGCGACGCCCTGCGTGTTGCCAGGGCATCCCCCGACGAATTCGCACTTCGTAACGACGCCGTCCGCGACCTCGTAGTTGATCGCCCGCGAACACGTTCCTTTCGTGTTGTATGTCGTCATTGTTTTCTCCTTGTTTCGATTACTTCCCAATGCCCACCCTTGTCGGGTCCTATGCGGCGAAGGCGCTGTGCGTCCTTGAGTCGTTCAATATGCTTCTGGATCGCGCTGCGGGAAACGCCCGTCGCGGAGACCATTTCCGCAAAGGTTATCTTTGGGTTGCCGCGTATTAGCTCGATAAGCAGGTCGACGGTTTTCTTGCCACCTTTTCTTACCACCTTTTTCTTACCACCTTGCCTCTCGCCCCTCGCCTTCAGCGTCCGAAGGATCATGTCGAGCATGAAATCGACGAAGACGCGGGCATCGCCCGACTTCTGGGCAGAATGAAGCGTCTGGTAGTATCGACGCTGGTGGCATAACACCATATTCTCTATCGGCAAAGCGTAGAATAGCGGATTCCACCGGCCGAGTATCACAGTCTGCCAAAGTCGCCCCATCCTTCCGTTTCCGTCGGGAAACGGATGGATCGTCTCGAAGACAAAATGAAAGATGCAGCTCTTCACCAGCGGAGCGTCCTTTGAACACTTCAGCCAGCCGAAGAGATCCTTCATCAAAAACGGCACCTGGTCCCATGGCGGCGCGTGATGCATTGCCTTTCCGCTGGCGTTGAAGACACCGACGTTGCATTTGCGCCATTTGCCGGGGTTCTCGACCAGGTTCTTCGTCATCAGCGCATGCGCCCGCAAAAGCGACCGGGACGACAGTGGATCGAACGCCTCGACCTTTGAATAGGCCGCATGAGCGCCCTTCACTTCGTCTATTTCGCGCTTTGAGCCGGCGACACGTTTGCCGGCGATGATGTCCGTCACCTGGCCTTCCGTAAGCGTGTTGCCTTCGATTGCCGTCGTGCCGCGAATCGTGCGGATATGGTTCAGCTTTCTGAGCCGCACGCCCGCCGGCCCTTCCATGACGATGCGATAGCGCTCAAGCGCCGCGGCGATGTCCATCACCAGCCGCAGCGTCCTTTCGCCCGGCGTAAAACGCGCTATCTCGCTAACGTCAACCACGTTTTAACTCCGTCACAATCTCGTCTTTCAAGTTCACGCACATATTATACCATTAATCGCCGATGTGCAAAGCGCCAGCAGGCTTAGGTCTTCCATGTTATCATCCTTTCTTGACAGGTTTAAGGTATTATTCAATGATTTTTCAAGTGTTGCAACAATTTCGTGTCAGGCTACCAGTTTTTTCTCCGCTTTATGCTCCACACGGCTCTTGAAATTGCTTTCCTCATTTCATCGGCGCGGGCGGCGAGTTCGTCTGATGTCGCTGCGCCGTCAAGCCGCGAATAAATGGTTTTATCCCAATCCTCGCCACGAGCTGCGGTTCTCGCCGCGTGCATGCGTTCGCGAACGCCGCCATGCTTCTTGAAGTCGGCTTCCTGCGCGGCAATCATCTTGTCGAGAAGGTATTTTGTCTGCTGAATAACCACAATCATCAGATTGCACAGCGTTTCCGCCGGGCGCGACACGAAGAACTTTTCCCATTCCTTCCAGTCCGCATGGCTTTTCGCAAAGTCTCTCGCGGCGATCTTCTTCGCGCTCGTCGCTTCCCATTCCGCCGCGCCGTGCGACTTCAGGTAGTCAAGATAGTCTTCAAGCAGCTCGTCAAGCGTGGCTCGCGCAACGTTTGTGAGTTTGATCTCCGTTTCCTTCGAGGTGCCGCTTGCCGCGCTCCCCTCGGCAATGTTCTGCTTGCAGCTGCGGGCTGCCTGCGTCATCTGATCGACCGTGCGGTCGCCGTGCGCGGGCAGAAAGCGGCGGCAGAACGCGACCGTACCCTGATAGATAACATCGCTCTTGCGATAGACTATGAGTTTTCGGTATCCACCATGCGGCAGTACGATTTTGGGAATCTCAGCCATTGGAGCCTCCTTCAAGGGACGAAAGCGACGGAAGAGACCTAAGCGACCGGCGGCCCTCCTTTGTCGCTTCTGTCCCTTTCGTCTCTTCCGTCCTTTCTGTCTCTTTGGTCGCTTCCGCATACAGCCCGAAAAGATGCGCGACGATTTCGGGTTCAGGCGTGTCGGGCTTGAGGCCGTAGGCCGCGAGAACGGCACGGTCGTTCGCCTCGTGCGCGGCACGGAGATCGGGCGGCATCGTCAGCGGATCGTAGAGGTCGGCAAGCGACGATTCAGGATAGCGCGCGCGGGCATCGAGGATCGACTGGGCGGTCTGGGAGATTTTGTCTTTGACAGAATTAACAGGATTTACAGGATTATCCGGCCACGGGAAATTGTTGTAGACGATGTTTGCTGAATAGCGGTAGTCGCTCTTTAGCCGCCCTGCCACTGCTCGCATCCATGCCATGTGCACCGACGAGGTGAGAACGCCGAAATGGTAGAGAGTGGCGGAGGGAACAAGAAACACAAGATCGCTGCAGATTGTCTCGGAAGTAAAGAAACCCATTGGCACATATTCGCGCCTCTCGGAAGAGACCTTGGGCAAAAGCAAATAGTTGCCTTCTTCCGGCTGGCGGATTTCTCCGAATAGCGTTGGCGTGGCGGCAAGCTTACGCGTTGCTTCACGCTTGCTGGCAAGCCGCATTTCGCGGACCTTCTCCACCGCTTCCATCACAGGCGGTACGGAGCGAATTACGGCTGGCGATGCGCCTTTCAGCCAAAGGCACCAGCGCGACTTTCCGTTGATGAACTCGACAGAACCAAGCAACGGTCGGAAAAGCGCTTCTGCATCGGGGTATTTCTTTACGAGCGCCGTCTTGTCTTCATCGCTCCAATCAGAGAGGAAACCGCCATCATTTGGCATCGAGCCGAAGACGAGCGGCGGCACATCGCATATTGGTTTGGCGCGGCTCTCGATCCATGCGTCAGGCGCGTCCATCAGATAGCCGTTGATGTGCGCGGCAGAAATGACGCGGTCGCCGTCGTAGATGGTCTTGGGGTGGTCAAAGGACTTAAGCGACAAAAGCGACTCAAGCGACGATGAGCCGCTTGTCCCTGTTGCCTTTTCCGTCCCTTTTGTCCCTTGGCCGCCGCAATGAAACCCCACGATCACGCAATGGACGTGGGCTTTTTCGGTCGCCTCGGAGTCCCAACGGAAGGTGCGGTGGGCAAAGTCTATTTCAAGGCCCTGCGCGAAGAGCGGCTTCCAAAGCGCCGCCACGCCATCGCCCTGGCAAATGGAGTTGGTTGAGACAAAGGCAACCTTTGTGTTCTTCGAGACTAAAAGATCCATCGCCTTTTTATACCAAGCCGTCACGTAGTCGAGGTTGCCAAGGCTCTTCCAATCCTTCCCGAATACGGCCTCCATATCGGCGGCCTGCTCTTTCGACTTGTTTCGCGCCCCCACGAACGGCGGGTTGCCCATGATGTAGTCAAAATGCCTCTCTGCACCCTCCGCCTCTCCGCGCCTCTGCGTGAGAATCCCTCCCCAATCCATCTTGAGCGCATTGCCTTCCACGATGCCGTCGTAGTCGTGGAGCGGAAGGAACTTCGGCGACACGGCCAGTATCTCCGCCGTCTGCTGAAGCATCTTCGCCTCGCTTATCCACATCGCGGTCTTGGCGACGGACACGGCGAAGTCGTTGATCTCGATTCCGTGGAACTGCTCTATGGAAACCTTTACGACGCCGTCGAGATTGAGCAGCCGTTCGCCGGGCTTCAGCCGTTCGCCGATTTGAATCGCCTCGTTCTCGAGCCTGCGGAGCGAGAGGAACGTCTCGGTGAGGAAGTTGCCAGAGCCGCAGGCCGGATCAAGAAACGTCAGAGAGCCGAGCTTTTCCTGAAAGGCCAGCGCCCTGGCGCGGCGATTGGCTATCGTCCTCTCGGTCTTGATGGCACCAAGCTCCGCCGTCAGTTCCCCGAGAAACAGCGGGTCGATGACCTTGTGGATGTTCTCGACTGATGTGTAGACCATGCCTCCGGCTCGGCGCGTTACGGGATTCAGCGTCGACTCGAAGAGCGCGCCAAAGATGGTCGGTGAAATGTCGCGCCAGTCAAAGTCGGACGACTTGATCAGCAGTTCCTTAACCTCGTCGTCGAGCGGGGGGATCTCCGCCTCGTCCACGCCCTTGAAAAGCCCGCCGTTTGTGTAGGGGAACACGGCGATCTCCGGCTCGAGATACGGATCGCGCTCCGACTCGGGCGTGTCGAGGACGCGGAAAAGCGTCAGAAGCGAGCGGCGGAGGTTCTTTGCCTCAGTGTTCTTGAGGAGCGTCCAGAACGAGTCCTTCGGAAAGAGGTCTGCATCTTCGGCGTAGAACAGGAAGACGAGCCGGACGCAGAGTCGGTTGAGGAATTTCAGCGTTTCCGGCGAATCCGGGTCGGCATAGCGCTTAAGGAGCGACTTGTAGAGCTCGCCCACGATGCGCCCGGCCTTGATGGAGATGTCCTTCTCCTCTTCGCGGACCGTCTTTACCGTCGAATCGACGAGGAAACCGAGGCGTGAAACCTCTTTGGGCAGGTCTGCGAGCCTTATCTTCTGCGGCTCGGCGCGGGGCTTGTCCATGTCATAGACCCATATCTCGTCGAAGTTGCAGGTAACAATCCAGCGGGCTTTTTCCGAAAAGCCGCGCGCCTGGTTGTATTCAACGGCCTGTTCAAATGGAGTCTTCCCGCCGTGGCCAGACTGCGGTGAGTCCAGCTTTATGCCGCGCGCCTTGTGCTCGATGAGAACGCGAGTCTCGGGAATCCACGCATCGAGATATTTCGTCGTGCCCTTCATCGGCACTGGGGACTGGAAGTCTATTCGCGAGAAGACATCATCCACACCCAATACATCCGACAGCAGCGACAGCCAGAACTTGCTGTAGCCGCCCGTCTCGGAATCCTTCGCGAGAAGCCAGAATTCCTTGAACTTCCTTGCCGCCTGTCTCTTATTGTCTGGTTTCATACTGTACCCCTAATTACACCGCCGTTGCCGGTTTTGTCCTCCGGCAACCCGCGCTTGTACGAGAAGGATGTGATTGTGACTTTCATCGTTTCGTCTGCTACAGATATGCCATCAACAATCGCACTAGCTCGTGGACGCGGGTGGCGGGGTTCATTTCCGACCAAGACGTTCGCTTTGTTTTGAGTTGCTTGGCGAGGGCGCGTTCGGCACGGTGGATGGCTTCTGGCGTATAGTTCCTGAGTCGCGCAAACATCCGGGGATCATTTTTCCTGTACGAAAAATCGCTCTCGCTGGTGTTGATGCGGATATCATCTTCAAGCATCTTCTGATATTGCCTCCGCGCAACCGCCCCGCCCAGCTGTTCGCGGAAGTGCATTACGTACCACAGCTCAAACGCTTCGTTGCTCCACGCGCACATCCAATGCTCACATCGCCTCGCTTTGGGCGGAAGCGCGGCGTTCTGCCTGTTGATCAATTCGACATTGTCAATGGTTCTGTTAAAATGGTCCGCAGGGAATTCATCGCGATCGAACACAAGCCATACATAGTAATAGTCCGGCAGACCGGCGGCTCGCCGCTTCGCAATCTCTTCCTTTGCCGCGTCGATCAGGTGCAAGGTGTTCCTTCCGACACCTTTTACTGTAATGCGATTCACCATGTCCTTGGGCAATTGCGCGGCAATCGAATTAAAATAGTTCGGTTCCGTCTCTTCACCCTCGCATACAATCAGAAAATAGCGCCGCGGCGGACGGTTGCCGTATGGGCGCGCCAAACTGCGGCCCAACGTGATGTCGCGGACGAATTCCCGGCGCGATATCTTTCCGGCCTTTGCCTGGTTAGCCATTGCCTGCCGCCTCCGCCACCATCTCCTTCGGGAACGGGATGCCTCCGTAAACGCCGGCAAGATAGTCCTTGTCATACGATGCGTCGTTGCGCGTACGCAACCCCGAATCTTTTTTGAACTCAATGAGGGAAAAGACCTTTGACGACTCCTGGTTGTCCTTCTCCACAAAATATATCTGGTCACGGCGAAGGCGGGTAATCTTCTTTCCCTTCTCCTCGGAATGGACTTTGTAGCCCAGCAAATCCGGGCTTTGCGCATTGAAGATCAACTGCGCGTTCTTTGGATTCGTCGCCGGATTGTTGAACAGTTCCACGAGGTGCCTCACGAGAATCGGGTGGAGTTGTGCATCCAATTCGTCGACAACAAGTATTCGGCCATTATTCAAGGCATCAATCAACATGCCGGCAAGGTCAAACAGCTTCTGCGTTCCCTGCGATTCTGCAAAGTTGAACATAAAACTGTACTTGCCGACGACACTCCCGTCGACATCATAGAGGTTGTGGTTGGAAATCACTTGTCCATTGTCGCCCATTAGCAGGTCCTTTACCCCCGTATCTGCATCGGAAATCAATTTCTTTATCCTTCCCGCCATTTCTGCATCAAGGACGAGCTTGCTCTTGCTGTATTCGGCCATGCCCTGCCGATTTACGCCAGATATCACATTCAGCGAAGCGCGAATGTATTCAGAGATCATCTGACATGTAGGCTCTGCGAACTGCGCTGCGACAGTGAAAAACAGCGAATCGGGGCGCGTCCGCCGCTCCAATCCCCTGCCCTGCGGCATGCTTTTTTCATTTACGTCAATTACATCGACACGTCTCGCAGCCGAATCCATTCTACACTCTCGCATAAAACACGGAATCTGCCTTCCCTTAACTACCTCTATAAGCCATTCCTTGACAATCTCGTAATTCGACGGCAAGGCATCTTTCAATGCGAGACTAAATCCATAGACAAAATGCCTGCCCGCTGCCGTAAACTCCAACTCGAATGTCTCGGGCTTGTTTAAATTACCACTGCATAGCAAAAAAGGTTCGGCCAAAAGGAAGTTTGGATTCTTGTCGATGTCAACAGACGACAGCATAAAAGTTTTCATGCGCAGCATGGCAATCAGAAGATTCGTCTTCCCGCTTGCGTTAGCCCCATAGATGACTACAGTGCGCACGGCTCTCATGCCACAATCTTCCGCAGTATTATTATCTTGCCACTCCTTGCAGGTCTTGACCGCATTAAGGTAAAGCGACTGACAATCCTTAAATGACCTGAAGTTTCCAACGGAGAATCGAATGAGCATTTATGACTCCTTTCCGAAGTTTGTGAGTATATAATACCATATTTTTGCCGAACGAACAATGCCGTTTTGTGAAATTTTCACAAAACGGCATTGTTCGTCAGTTTCTTCCGCCGATGATTCTGCATCGCCCGTCAGCTAAATACCAAGACCCTTACATTGCGGGTTTGCCCTCCGACAGCCCATGCTAGAACGAAAAGAGCGCCCTTGTCCGACGCGACGCGGCTACTTGAAGATGTCCATCGGACTGGTGGCGCTGGCGGTGGAGCGCTCGGCGGGCGGACCGGCCTTGATGCCGATCTCCGCGGCCTCGACTGCAAGGGCGAAGGCACGCGCCATCTGGACGGGATCGTCCGCCGCGGCGACGGCGGTATTGGCGAGGACGGCATCCGCTCCGAGCTCGATGGCCTCGGCCGCGTGGGAGGGAAGTCCGATGCCCGCATCCACGACAACGGGAACGTGACTCTGCTCGACGATGATCTCGATCATGTCGCGCGTGCGGATTCCGCGGTTCGAGCCGATGGGGCTCCCGAGCGGCATGACCGCCGCGGCACCTGCGTCCTCGCAGTGGCGCGCGAGCACCGGATCGGCGTTGATGTACGGAAGCACGACCATCCCGAGCTTCGCGCATTCCTTCACTGCCTCCAGCGTCTCGACGGGGTCGGGCAGCAGGTAGCGCGCGTCGGGATGCACCTCGATCTTGATCCAGTTGTAGCCCGCGGCCTTCCCGAGCTTCGCGATCCTCACCGCCTCCGCCGCGTTGCGCGCGCCGGACGTGTTGAGCATCACCTCGACCTTCGAGCGGTCGATTACGCCCAAGATGTCGTCATGTTCCGCGTCGCCTTCGTGGACGCGCGTGAGCGCAGTCGTCACTAGCTCCGTCCCGCACGCCGCAAGCGCGCGTTTGAGCATTTCGCCAGAGGCGAACTTGCCAGTTCCGAGAAAAAAGCGGCTCTTGAACTTGCGGCCGCCGATAACCAGGTCCTTCATTTTTATCCTTCCTCCGCCGGCATTACCCGGTTCAGGTACGCGGGTCTGATCTCAGCCGACGCCGCACCGTGCGACGCAGCACCCCGTTACGCCGTATATTGTATCAAAAATCCGCTCCGGCGTTTCGCCGTTCGAAGATCAATCAACATTAAGCGGCACATGAAGCGGCGGGACGCCGCTTCCCCCAGTCATATTTTGCCTTTTAGGCTACGACAGGCCCGTGACGGTGAAGACCGTCCATTCGCCAGGCGTGGACTCGCACTTGACGCTCCCGCCGTACGACGTCACTATTGCCTTCACGAGCGCGAGGCCGAGTCCGTTGCCCGGAAGCGACCTGCTGCCGTCGCCGCGCCAGAAGCGCTTGAAGACGTGCGGGACGTCCGACGCGGGGATGCCCGGCCCCGTGTTTGCGACGGAAAGCGAGAACGGATCCGACGCAAGCCGCACCTCTATCCTGCCTCTCTTCGGGGTGAACTTGAGCGCGTTGTCGAGGAGGTTCCCGAGCATCTGCTGAAGCCGCCCCTTGTGCGCCGAGACGTACAGCGGCGCGTCCGGCATCGTGGCGGATAGCGAAACCGACGACTCCTCCGCAAGGACCGAGTACAGTTCGATGACGTGCCCCGTGAACGCAACCATCTCGATCTGCTCGCGCGGCGTGCGGCGTATGCGGCTGTCCGTCTGCGATATGTCGAGCATCGTGTTTATCATCTCGAGCATGGACGACGCCTCCTCGCAGACGTCCTCGGCGAGCGGATGCTCCCCTTCGGCAAGCGCTGCGGTCTCCGCAGCGGCCCGGATGCGCGTAAGCGGAGTCCTGAGGTCGTGCGCTATGTCGTCCGTGAGCGCGCGCAGGTCGGAGAGCGTCTTCTCGTTCTCCGCCGCCATGCTGTTGAACGCGTTCTCCAGGTCGACTATCTCCTGTCCCTCGGACGTCACCGGAACGCGCACGGAGTAGTCTCCGTCCGCTATGCGCCCCGCCGCCGCGGCGACCTTCCTCAGCGGGGCGGTGAAGCGCCGCCCGAGGAACGCGCCGAGCCCCGCGCCGACGAGCCACACGAAGACGAGCGACGAGCCGACGAGCGCGCCCATCCGCACAGCGTGCAGCTCGTCCTTCGTCACGTTGTACCCGACGGACAGCACGCATCCGTCGCCAAGCCTCGACTTGCGCACCCGCACCGCGATCGGACGGATTCCGTCCGCCGACACCCCCGCTATGCGGTATGTCGTCGACTTGGACGCCGCGTTCTCTACCATCTCCTCGAGTATGGTCTTGTTGTGCGTGCTGCTCACCTTCACCGCTCCGTCGCTATCGGTGACGAGGAGGAATACGTTTTCGTGTCCGTGGGTCTCCGAGTCCTCCGCGAAGAACTTCGCCATCTTCGCCGCGTCTCCCCCGCATCCCTCGTACTCCTGCGTCAAATCGCCCGAAAGTCGGACGAGCACCTCGTGGTAGTCGTTCGTAGTGTGGCGCAGCGTCGCGAACATCACGAGCGCCCCGACGAACGTGAAGAGGAGTCCGAACGACAGGAACGACCAGAGCGCGATGCGCACCCACATCGGACGCGCCCTGCCGCGCGGCGGCTCAGCCGAGGACATATCCCACCCCCCTCACCGTCGAGATCAGCTTGCGCGGAGAGTTCCTGTCGATCTTCTCGCGGAGACGGCATACGCGCGCCTCGACGACGTTGGTGTGCGGATCGAAGTCGTAGTCCCACACGCGCTCGAGTATGGTGTTGCGCGACACGACCCTGCCGCGGTTGCGCATGAGGTACTCGAGAAGCTGGTACTCGAGCGGCTGGAGGCTTATCCGCTCGCCGCCGCGCGTCACCTTGTGCGAGACGAGGTCCATCTCGAGGTCCTCGACCTTCAGCACCGTCGACTCGGCGTGGCGCGTCGCGCGCCTCATCAGCGCCTGCACGCGCGCCAGCAGCTCCGCGACGGAGAACGGCTTCGCGAGATAGTCGTCCGCACCGGCCTCGAGTCCCTTGATCCGCGCGTCAACCTCGCCTCGAGCGGAAAGTACGATGACGGGCAGGTTCTTCCCGGCAGCGCGCAGCGAGCGGATTATGGAGAGCCCGTCCTTGCCGGGGAGCATTATGTCGACGACTGCCGCGTCGTAGTCGTTGGCAAGCGCGGCGGCGGATCCCTCCAGCCCGTCCGCGCATATCGTGCAGACGTACCCGGACTGCCTGAACGCGCCGGCAACGAAATCCGCTGTCTTCGCGTCGTCTTCTATGATAAGAACGTGCATGAACGAGATTCTACCAAAGATCGGCGGCAAATGGAAGGGAGCGACAGAAGTTCCCCAAGCGCGCCAAGCCCCACCTTCGACCCAGGAACGTCGAACCACTCGGCAAGCGGAAGCTCCAGGACGTCGCGGCGCAGGCGCCTTCTCCCGATGCGCGCGAGAAGCTCCACGTCGAAGAGCCAGCGCGACCTGAACGGCGCGCGGAATATCTCCCTCGCGACGTCGCACGCGAAGACCTTCGCCCCGCACTGCGTGTCCCACACCGGCGCGCCGAGCGTGCGCCTGATGAGCCACTTCGCGAACGCGCCGGCGAGTCCGCGCGCCACCGAGCGGCGTATGTCCGT
>JAEEOY010000211.1 GCA_016284515.1 Kiritimatiellia bacterium
CGCCTCCGCGGCACACGAAAACGCCCCTTCGGTGCTACACGAATATGGGCAACCATGGAGCAATTATAGTGATGTGAATGTCCGTCGCGGAGCGACGGACCCCCAGGCGTGACGCCTGATAAATGTCAATTGATAGTCTACATTCGCGTATATTTGTTGGTAATATATTGCGCGTGACTGGCAACAGGCTCCGAACCGGGGTTGAAAGCCTGGCACGTATTGAGGTATGATACGGACTGCAGGTGGCGGGCAACCACTTGCAGCGCGCATGGGAGACGCCCGACCGACACGATGAGCCAAGCTGAAAGGCCCACGCTCGAGTTTTTGTTTGGGCGCCGACGGAAGCCACCTGCTTGGGGCGCAAGACCCCGGATAATCGTATGCCACCCAGGCACACTCCGTCTACCTCAATACGTGCCAGCAAGTCCATAGGGTAACAAAATGAACGAACGAACGCAAGAGGGGCGAAAGCCCGGATCGACAAAGGCGACCAGCCGTCCGAGATACGTCGTCGGCATGGACGCCCATTCCAGGAAGCTGGCCATCTCGGTATGGGACGGCACGGATCCGTGGAACCCGACGAGGCACGAGGAGAACCCGCACTGCGACATCAACATGGTGAAGCAGTACTACGAGGCCCATGTCCCGCTGGACTCGATTACGATAATCGAGGCCTCGACAAACTCGGCCCTGCTGAAGGCCATGCTTGACGAAATCGGATTCAGGGCCGAGGTCGTCAGGTCAGACGCCATCGCCGACAAGCAGCGCAAGCGCAAGGTCTGCGACATAAACGACGCCAGGACGCTCGCGAACGCATACATCCACGGCGACATCAAGGAGTTCGTCTGGACGCCGTCGCCCGAGTACTCCGAGTACAGGGACATCATGTTCGCATACCGCGACGCAGTAAAGGAGGCCACGCGGACGTCGAACCGCATATGGAGCATCTGCTGCCGGCACGGCTTCGACTTCGACATCAAGGCGGGCGTGACAAAGGCGGAGTCCATCCGCTCCATGATACGTGAGCTCAACGTTAGCGGATTCATAAAGGACAGGCTTGAGATGCTCGCCTGCGACTACGACTACTACACGAAGAGGCGCGGCGAGCTTGAGCGGCAGATCGCCGAGATAGTCGTCCAGTCAAAGGCGATGCTCGCGCTGATGCAGCTTCCGGGGGTGTACTACATCGCGGCATTCGCGACCCAGGCGGTGGTGGAGGACGCGCGGAGGTTCGGAACGGCCTCGAAGCTCGCGGCGTACGGCGGCTTTGCCATGATCGGGAACACGAGCGGCGAGGAGGAGGAAAAGTCCAGAAGCAAAGGCGGCACCGGCAAGCCGCTCGACGGGGAGGGCAGAAGAGACCTGAAGACGCTCTACTGCGAGGCAGGGCACACCGTCCTCAACAACTGCAAGGGAATGAAGCTCGGCAAGTGGGGGACGCGCCTTGTCTTCAGGGGCAAGCACAAGAACAAGGCGGCATGCGCGGTCGGCAGGAAGCTTCTGACGTACGCATGGCACATCATGCGCGGCGACCCGACCCCGAACCGCGAGGACGAGGCGTTCTTCAAGAGGAAGATGAAGAGGTTCTTCAGCGAGCTGGGAGCGGCGCGGATGAAGGAACTCGGATACGGCAGCGCCAGTGACTTCGCCGACAAGCAGGCCGAGGTCATATACGGGCATCTCCAGAAAGCGGAAGCACCTAAAGCGCAGAAATCCGAGAAGTGACGGCCGACGCGGCGACCCGCCCTAATACGGCAGGGCCACCCTGAAGGGCCCTGCCGCCGGGCGGGCACCCCGCCGCTAACAATCCACAAAACGAAAGACTTGCAAGTCGAAGTGCGGACTGGCGTCCGCACAGCTACCGCTTTCGCTTCCGACAAAAGATTTTTGATTTACCCCCTTGACGCAATACATAATCGTGTCGGGCGTAGCCCGATTCGTGTCGCGGGGCTTGCCGAGAACCGAAGGTTGGAATGGCGCGGCGGCGTTTGACGAAGGTCGCACGTAGGGGAATGGGGAACGGGAAATGGGCAATGGAGGGCAACTGCGACCTTCAAGTCAAAACGTCGACGCGGCATTCCAGCGGCGGAACGCCGCTCGGCAAGCCGCCGCGTTTCGTGGTCGCGCGTCAGCGCCCGAGAACAGATATTGCCCACAATTTGGCATGTGACTACGCAGCACAGGTATGGTCGAAATTCATTTTCAGCTTTACTGAAGTGGCAAAGTCGGGTTATAGCAAAACCACCCACATTATTCCGTCATAGGCGCGGACTATGGAAAGACGAGATTATTTCCGATTATTCAATGGCACGGGCAAATGCTATAATAGGCTCATTCAAAAGCACGAAAGGAGAACGCAACATGAGCGACAGAAAATTCCACATCGAAACGCTGGCGGTCCACGCAGGTCAGAGCGCGCACGGAGACCCCGCCACATACGCAAGGGCGGTTCCCGTCTACAGGACGACGGCCTACAACTTCCGCGACTCCAAGCACGGCGCCGACCTCTTCGGACTGCGCGAGCTCGGCAACATCTACGCGCGGCTCATGAACCCGACGAACGACGTTCTCGCCAAGCGCATCGCGGCGCTCGAGGGCGGCGCGGCTGCGCAGACGCTCTCCTCTGGCACGGCGGCGATCTACTTCACGATCACCAACATTGCACGCGCCGGGGAT
>JAEEOY010000212.1 GCA_016284515.1 Kiritimatiellia bacterium
CGCGGCCGCGCCGGCGGAGGCGTGCGGAGACGGACCGCGCGCCGGGCCTGCTCCGCGCGGAGGCATCACCGGACCTCTCCCGTAGCCGTGTTCGGGTCCGCGGTCGTGGTGGTGGTGGCGCGGCGGCGGAACGCCCCTGTCGTAGTAGGTTGGTCCGTAGTAGCCCGGTCCGTAGTAGTAGGGGTCGTTGTAGTAGGATTCGACGTATGTGGTGGACGTGCCGACGGCGACGGGTTCCGTAATGTATGTCGTGGTGCTCACGCCTGGTTCCGCGACATAGGTCGGCGCGTACGAGGCGGGCGAGACATAGGTTGTCGACGCGGATGGATAGGTCACGTAGCTTGAGCTGTGCGTCGTGTGCGGATAGCTTCTGCAGCCAGTGATGGCGCATGCCGCGAGCGCGACTGCCGCGACTGCGATGATTTTATCGTTTCTGTTGTTCATAAGACACCTTCCTTTCTGTCTGTCGACGCAAAGTTAGGGACAGCCCTGAATGTTTTCTGACAACATTATACCAAAAAACGACACCCCCTTGCGCATGTGGCGGCGTTTTTGGTATACTATACGCCATTCTGTCCACGGTGGGCGGGATGAAGCGAATGAGCAGGGGTAGTCCATCCTCGGCCAAAGCGGATTAATCTCTAAAAAAACAAGGATTAAAGGAGAAAACAAAATGGAAATGCCTACGTCCGCCCTTACGGGTATCACGCTCAAGGACATGTTTGATGCCGGTCTTCACTTCGGCCATCAGACGAAGCGCTGGAATCCGAAGATGAAAGGCTACATCTTCGACAAGCGCAACGGAATCCACGTCATCGACCTCACGCAGTCCGTCGCTCTTCTCGACGAGGCGGCCGAGTTCCTCAAGAACACGGTCCTCGCCGGCAAGAAGGTCCTTTTCGTCGCGACGAAGAAGCAGGTCTCCGAGATCGTCAAGAACGCAGCGGAGTCCGTCGAGCAGTACCACATGACCGAGCGTTGGCTCGGCGGCACGCTCACGAACGCGAAGACGATCCGCTCCTCCGTCAAGCGCATGCGCCAGCTCCAGGCAACGGCGAAGGCGAACGGCGGCGAGCTCTCCCAGCACAAGCAGGAGGCCTCGATGCTCCGCCGCGAGCTCGCCAAGCTCGAGAAGAACCTCACCGGCGTCGCCGACATGGCGGAGCTCCCGGGCGCGGTCGTCATCGTTGACGTCGTTCGCGAGGCCAACGCCGTGAAGGAGGCTGTGCGTCTCCACATCCCCGTCGTCGCGATCGTCGACACGAACGCCGACCCCGAGCCGATCGACTACGTCATCCCCGGCAACGACGATTCCGTCCGCGGCGTTGAGCTCATCGTCAACGCCCTCACGAAGGTCATCAAGGGCGCCAACGAGGAGTACAGCGCGAAGGCCGCCGAGGAGAGCCGCAAGCGCGAGCAGGAGAGCAAGACGCGCGCCGAGGCCGAGAAGGCCGCCCGCGCCGAGCGCAGGGCCAAGGCCGTCGCCAAGAAGCCTGCGGGCGCTCCCGCCGCCAAGAAGGGCGGAGTGACCGCCGACGTCAAGAAGGCTGCGCGCGCCGCCAAGGAGGCCGCCGAGAGCAAGGCGAAGGCCGATCTCGCCGCGAAGCGCCAGGCCAAGGTTGCGGAGGCCGAGGCCGCCGTCGCCGCTGGTGCCGCTCCCGCAGCCGAGGCGCCGAAGGCCGAGTAACGTTGGAACGGACGGGGGAACCCCGGTTCCCCCGAACCCCTTCAGCAAGGAACAGAAAGGTTTAAAACAATGGCAATCACTATTCAGCAGATCAAGGAGCTCCGCGAGGCGACCGCCGCCGGAATGGGAGCGTGCAAGGAGGCCCTTACGGCCACCAACGGCAACATGGAGGAGGCCGTCAAGTATCTCCGCGAGAAGGGCCTCGCCGTCGCCGCCAAGCGCGTTGACAAGGAGTCCAAGCAGGGCATCGTCGCTCTTGCCGTCGCGGACGACAAGAAGTCGATGGCCCTCGCCGAGATCAACTGCGAGACCGACTTCGTCGCCAAGACCGAGGCGTTCATCAAGTTCGTCGACGATGCGGCCAAGGTCGCGCTTGAGGGCAAGGACATCGAGCAGACGCTCAACGACGACTACAAGATGCTCCTCACCAAGACGGGCGAGAACGTCAAGATCCGCCGCAGCGAGCGCTATGTGCTCGAGGGCGCGGGATGCCTCAGCGGCTACATCCACATGGGCGGCAAGATCGGCGTGCTCGTGGAGCTCGCGTGCGACAAGCCCTGCGAGAAGCTCGACGAGGCGGCGCACATGGTGTGCCTCCAGGTCGCGGCGAACGCGCCGAAGTACGTCAACCCCGAGGACGTCCCGCAGGCCGAGATCGACGCGGAGATCGAGATCAAACTCAACGCGCTCAAGGAGCAGAAGGGAAAGCTTCCGCCCGAGCAGGCTCTCGTCGGAATCAAGAAGGGCATGGCCCAGAAGTTCTGCACCCAGATCTGCCTCGTCAAGCAGGACTACGTCGCGGACGGCGAGCAGACGGTCGAGCAGTACCTCGCGTCCGTCGCCAAGGAGATCGGCGCCCCGATAACCGTGAAGCGCTTCGCGCGCCTCCAGCTCGGCGCCTAAGACTGACGCATGGCGATGCTGCTTGCGTTGCCGGCACTGTTTCTGCTCTCGGCCTTCTTTTCCGGAGCGGAGACAGTGCTCTTCTCTTTAACGGGGGCGCAGCGCGAGAGGATTCGCGCGAAAAGCGCCTCCGCGGACGCGCTCATCGCCAAATGCCTTGCCGACAAGGCCGTGCTGTTTTCCACGCTTCTCGTCGGCAATACCCTTGTAAACTTTGCCATCTCCACCATCGGGTTCCACGCGTTCCGCGCGTACGTCCCGTGCGGGGCCTGGCTCGCCGTGCCGTCGATGACGGTGCTGCTGCTCGTCTTCGGCGAGATTACGCCGAAGAGGCTCGCGCTCAGGTACTGCGAGGAGCTTGCGCCGCTCTGCGCGAGGCTGCTCGCGTTCTGGCGCTTCGTCCTGAGGCCCTTCAACCGCGCGCTCAGCTTCACGTCGCAGGCCTTCGCGCCGGCGCTCGAGCGCGAAAGGCGCGCACTCTCCGACGAGGAGCTCATGTCCGTGCTGGAGTCCGCCGCTGAAAGCGACGATTCGCTCTCCGACGACGTGGAGATGATAGAGGGAGTACTAAGGCTCTCGGAGCTCCACGCGAACGACGAGATGACGCCGCGCGTGGACATCGAGGGAATTGACCTCGACCTTCCGGCGGAGCTTCGAGAGGCGGCGCTTTCGAAGGCGACGCATACGATCCTTCCCGTCTTCCGCCGCACGCCGGACGCGATAGAGGGCGTCGTCAATTCGAAGACGCGCGAGCGAGAGGACGCGCTGTTCGTTCCGGAGAACATCACACTGGACGATCTCCTCGTCGTCTTCGCGAAGAGCGGAAAGCGCCTCGCCGTAGTTCTCGACGAATACGGCGGGACGGCCGGCATAATCGCGCTTAACGACGTCCTTGAGCTCATAATGGGTCCGAAGGTGTTCGGCGACGCGCAGGGCGCGGAGCCAGCGATCTCGAAGAAGGGCGAGAACGTCTGGGAGATCGATGCGCGCGCCAGCCTCGACGAGGTCAATCGCGAGCTGGACGTGGAACTTGAGGCCGAAGACGCCGACAGGCTTTCCGGATGGGTCACGTACCACGCGGAGCGCATTCCGCACGTCGGACAGGAGATCGAGGCGGACGGATGCCGCGCGACCGTGCTCAAGCGCCGCGGAAGACGCGTCACGCTCGTCAGGTTCGAGGTCCTTTCGCGGACGCCGGCGGCTTCCGACGAGGAGCTTATGGAGGAAACGGACGCG
>JAEEOY010000213.1 GCA_016284515.1 Kiritimatiellia bacterium
GCGATCGTGAGGTTGCCGGCGAGATCCTTGCCCGGAACCTTCTCGCCGGTGAGGCGCTTCACGATGCGCTTGCGGCTCGCGCCGATTAGGACGCGACCCCGCTTGGCGAGCTCGGGAATCGTCTGCAGTATCTCGAGGTCCTCCTCGCGCGTCGTGCCGAAGCCGATCATCGGGTCCAAATACAGGGGGACAGTCCCCATATTTGCGGGGACAGTCCCCCCGATTTTGGGGACAGTCCCCGTAAATTCGCCACCCACTCTGCAAGGAACAACCAATTCGGCGTTGTTTTTTGCACATATCCGCAACATATCGGCTATGGGCTCCTCATAGACGCAGTTGATTATCGACGCTCCCAGCGACAACGCGCGCTCAGCCGTTTCGGGGTGGTAGGTATCCACAGAAACGGGGACAGTCCCCCCTAAAGTGGACGAAACAGATGGGGACAGTCCCCGCAAAACGGGCTCGATGCGGGACCACTCCTCCTCCCAGGTGATCGGAACCGCGCCCGGGCGCGTCGACTCTCCGCCGATGTCGATTATCTCCGCGCCCTCCGCAACAAGGTTCCTCGCGCGCCGTATCGCCTCCTCCGGCGAATTGAACTTTCCGCCGTCCGAAAAGGAGTCGGGCGTGACGTTGACGATTCCCATCACCTTGCATGTAGTCATATCTGCAGCTTTCCTCTCGCCGCAAAGTATACCACAAACGCCGTGATTCAGACAACGGCCGTCAGCGGGAAAGCAGGCGCACTGGGCCAAGCAGTCCGGAGGGAAGAGGCTTCCACTGCGAGGCGTCGAACTTCTTGTAGTTGATGTCCACCATGTTGATGTCGGTGAAGTACTTCCAGTCAACCTTGTTCAGGTCGTTCCACCTCAGGCGGTTCGCGCCGAGGTTCGTGACCTCCACCTCGAGCTCGTTTCCCTTCTCCTTCAGGACGCCATCCGGAATGTCGAAGTCGTACGGCGGCATGAACTTCACGCCGAGGTCGCGTCCGTTCAGCCGCACGCGCGCGATCTCCCGCACATCGCCGAGGGAGATTGTCCGATTGGCGAATCTGGATTCGGCGGCGAAACTTGTGCGGTACAGCATCGTGCCAGAGAAGAACTCGTCGAACGTCTCCCATCCCGCGAGCGCGTCGAGCGTGCGAGGATCCGGTAGCTGCGGTCCGCCGCAGATGGCTGAGACTTTCCATGGTCCGGAGACATTGTTTGATTGACGGATTGACGGATTGGCGGCTTGCACGGCAAAGCCGTCGCCGATTGCAAAGAGCGAGTGCATTGGCTTTATTTCCGCGGCGCGCGTCTTCGCAACCACGCCGGCAAGCGGATCTGCCGCGGTGAACTCGTCCGCGGCGGATACGACGCGCGCGACCGAGCCGGTGTTCACGACGAAGTACGCGGTCGCGCCGTCCTTGCTCCAGCGCGTCGCGAGGAGTCCGCTCGCCGCGTCGAACGGCATCACCTTCGCGCCTTTTACAAGCTCGGCGCGCTTTTGCGACTCTGCGTTAAGATAATCAGCAGGATCGACCACAACCGCGTACTTCTTCGCAAGCCCGGCCTCGACCATCCGCGGCGAGACGTAGTCAAAGGAGTATCCCGCCTCGAAGAGGTCCCGCGCCACCTTGCCGATCGGCTCGCCATAGAACCATTTGTCTCGGTTGTGTATGGACATGTTCTCGACCTTGCCATTTTGCCTGTCGCGGAAGGACTTGGGGTCCCACAAAATCGCGAGGTCGTTGTCGGGTGTCCATGTCTGGAAGAGCGACTGGCAGCGCGTGACGTATGCATTGAGCGCGCCCATCTCCCGCCAGATTGGATTTCGTGGGTTCATCTCCAGAGATGCGTAGAAGCACCATCCCGGCCACACTGCGTCGACTGGCGAATAGCAGCATCCGTGGTAGAAGACGTGGTTCACGCCGGAAAGGAACAACCTGTCGAGGAATGCCTTTATCTCCGCGGGACGCTCGCAGAAGTGCTCGTCGATCCAGGTGCAGCTTTCGGCGGAGACGAGCGTAGTTCCCTTCGCGTGCGCGGCGGACGAGGCGAACTTCGAGACAAGAATGTCGCGGTCTCCTTTCGCAAACATCTCAGTTTCTGGAATGTCCGCGAGCGCATAGAAGTCGAGCCAGTTCGAGGGCGCGCCGTGCGCCTCGTTGCGCGTGATGTATCCGTTCTCGCGGCACCAGTCGGTCCACACCTTGAAGCACGCGAGCTGCGCCTCGTCGATGTCCTGTCCGTTCTTCGGCTCCGCGCCATAGTATTCGTAGCTGTCGTGGTAGAACGCGCGCGGACGCGCCGCCGAACCCTTCTTCCCGAAGAACCTCTCGAACGCGGCGATGTGAATTTTCATCGCCTCGGGGTCGAACGGATCGATCATGAATCCGGCTCCGCCGAGTCCCGCGCGCTTCACCTTCATGCCGGAGCTCGCCGCGTGATCCTTGTCGATCCATGGTCCGCCGAAGCACCAGCCCGAGCCCATCGTCAGGTCGATGCCGAGTCCGAACGTCTCCGCCTTCCACGCGGCGATGTTCCACGCGCCGACCCATTCCGGCGAAAGCAGTTCCTTCCACTGCGCGCGGTAGCGGTTGTCAGGTCCGTTCGCGCCGTAGATGGGGATGACGTGGAATCCGCCGAAGCCCTTGTCTGCTAGTTCCCTGCACTGGTACTCGAGTCCTTCGGAGTCTACGGCGGAACCCATCCACCAGTTGTAGACCCACGGCTTCATCTCGCGCGTCGGCTCCGGCCATGCAAACTCCGCACCGTCCGCTGCATGCGTCGCTCCGGTGCAGATGCCCGCCGCCAGCACTGCGAAAACTGTGGTAATCCTGCTCATTTGCCCCTCCGTATCTTTCTGCGGGACATTATATCATAATTACCCCAATTGTGGTATGCCCGAATGGGTACCATCCATTCTCAGGGCTCGAGGTGAATCAACTCCAGCCAAGGGCGCCGATCGCCGCCGCCGCGGCAGCGACGTAGTCCGACTCCTCGTCCGTCACCCGTCCGTCCTGCGCGACCGTCGCCTTGAGCGCGAAAAGGAACTCGCGCTTCGCGAGCGGCGGCATCGCCCCGAGCGACGAGAGCGCGTCCAGGAAATCCATCGCGTCGTCGTACGGAGGCGGCATGGGCGGAAGCGGCGTCGGGATCAGCGAGAGATTAGGCTCCGCCGCGCGGTATCCGCCTTCCGGATCCGACCCGAAGCTCGCAACCGTCGCGAGTACGCGCGACGCCGGCGCAACAAGCCGCGCGGCGGGAACTGTGCGCACCTCGCGCGGCGGAGCGAGATGACGGCGCGCCCCCGCGAGCAGCATGAACTCGAACGAGTCGATTTGCCCGTCCTCCTGCGCAATCGCCGTGAGGGTATCCGCCCACTTCCTGCGCGCGGGCTCGGACTCCATGTCGCGTATCGCTATCGTGCAGCGCGCGGCGATGCGCCGCTTCTCGGCGCGCGACGGCATTGCGTCGAGTCCTTCGGGAACCTTCCCGCGCAGCAGCTGCACGAGCGCCGTTCCCGCGCCGCCCGGCTCGCGCAGACGCGAGAGGAACTCCTTCGGAAGCGCCTCCACGCGCGACTCGGGATTCCCGACGACCGGAGCATCATTCACTTTCACCCGCTCTCGCGCGGCGAACGCTGTCGCATTCTGCGGGGGGATGTCGGGCACAGCCTCCGCCCTCGCGCGCTCGCGCGCGGCGGACGCGGCCTTGCGCTCCGCGCGGATGCGCTTCACACGCGCCTTGAGCTCCTCGTCGGCGAAGATTCCGCGCGGCGAGAGCCGCACGATCCTGTCGCGTACCGAAGGATGCGTCGCGAACATCGTGCGCTCGCCTTCCGTGAAGAGCATGTGCGCGACGTCGTCCCTCCACGCGTCGAACGCCGAGCTGCGCCTTCCCATCCCAGCGAGGTAAGTGAGACGCAGCGCGTTCGCGAGCGCCTCGGGATTGCGCGTGAACTGCGCCGCCGAGGCATCCGCGAGGAACTCGCGCTGACGCGACACCGCGCACTGCGCGAGCCGCGCGAAGAAGACGCCGATCGAACCGATGAGCCACAGGAGAAGCGCAGTAGCGAGATAGACGAGTATTATGATCCCAACTCCGCCGCTACCCTTGCCGCCCTTGCCGCCGCGCGGGAGGCGGATGCGGATGCCCGAGTCTCCATCTCCGTCCGCTTCCCTTTTCGAGCCGAATATGCCGAGCATGCCCTTTCCGAGCCGGTTGAACGCCGTCACACCCGCGACAAGCATCAGGAGCCGGAAGTTCAGCCGCATGTCGCCGTTGAGGATGTGGCTGTATTCGTGCGCGACTACGCCCTGCCGC
>JAEEOY010000214.1 GCA_016284515.1 Kiritimatiellia bacterium
TACGATGCACTGCAACTTCTTCTTCCTTGCCAACGGGCATCTCTACCAGCAGCAGTTCACTTTCCCGCGTCAAGCCACCGTTACTGCAACCGACATAACGCTCGACTCCTTCGTCCGCATCGACTGAGCCGGGGCCCTCCTCCCGAAGGGCCTCCCGCCGCACGCCCGCTGCGTGGAGGTGCCGCGCTAACCGGCCGACAGGGGGTTGCTCTTTTCCGCTTTTTCGTCTATAATGTCAGCAAGGTCGGTGAATGCCGGCTTATCGTTAACCAAAAAACCTAAGGAGAACAAATGGGCAAATTCGAAGTCAAGACATCCCCGAAGGGAGTGTCCTTCAACCTTCTGGCGTCCAATGGACAGGTCGTCGCCACCTCGCAGGTGTACAAGACCCTCCGCACCGCCAAGATCGGCATCGCCTCCGTCGCGAAGAACGCGCCGGTCGCCGCGATCGAAGACCAGACTGTGGACGGGTTCGAGAAGAAGGCCATGCCCAAGTTCGAGGTCTACACCGACAAGGCCGGCAAGAGCCGCTTCCGCCTGAAGGCCAAGAACGGACAGATCATCGCCGTCGGAGAGGCCTACGAGTCGCTCAAGGCGTGCCTCGCCGGCGTCGAGTCCGTCAAGAAGAACGCCGTCGACGCGAAGATCGTCTGACGGCGCTCGTCGGTGCGGCGGGTCCGTTCTGCGCGAGTCGCGCGGCAGATCCGCCGCGCCGTCGCATATTGAAAACCAAAAGGGGACATCATAGAAATGAAGAGACTTATTTTCGCCGCGGCGTTTGCAGCCGCGCTGGTTGGATGCGCAACATCGCCGTGCGCAAAAGATTCCGGGACGACCTACGCGAAGGACGCGCTGGCTCCGTACGTGGCGAGCGGAGAGCTTCCGGGCGCGGTGAGCATACTCTACAGCGACGGCGTGAAGGAGACCGCGTGCGTCGGCTACGCGGACGTCGCGAAGAAGCGTCCGATAACGGCGGACGACGTGTACATGCAGTGCTCGCAGACGAAGGGCTTCTGCGGCGTGACAGTGGCGAAGCTCGTTGAGGAGGGCAGGCTCAATCTCGACGATCCCGTTTCCAAGTACCTGCCGGAATTCGCGACTCTCTGGGTTGAGGAGAAGACTAACGAGGACGGAGTGCGCAGGCTCGTGCGCGCGAAGAACGCGCTCACGGTGCGTATGTGCCTCAACCACACGGGCGGCTTTCCGTTCGAGATCTCGGCGAAGCAGAACAACATCAAGGGCGGAGGATGGTCCGGCGGCGCGCCGCTCCGTCAGACCGCCGCAATCGCCGCGGCCTCGCCTCTCCTGTTCGACCCCGGCACGAAGGAGCAGTACTCCAACACCGGCATCGACATCGGCGCGGCTGTCGTGGAAGTCGTCACGGGAATGAGGTGGGAGGACTACCTCAAGCAGACGGTGCTTGATCCGCTCGGCATGAAGTCGACCTGGTTCTGGCCCACCGACAAGCAGCTCGAGACGCAGATCGAGATGTACGAGTGCAAGAAGGGCGCTCCCGCCGAATGGAGGAGCGAGGACGGATGGGAGCAGCGTCCGTACAACGACGGACACGTCTTCGCGTCTGCCGGCGCCGGACTCTGGACGACGGCGAACGACCAGTACAAGTTCTACAAGATGCTGATGAACCTCGGCGTCGGAGACAACGGCGTGCGCATCCTCAAGGAGGAGACGGTGAAGTCCATCCTCGCGGTCTCGACGCGTCCGCAGGGCTTCGGCGGCTACTCCCTCGGGCTCTCCGCCCCGAAGCCGGAGGAGGACGGCGAGAATGCGTGGTTCGGACACGGCGGCGCGTGGGGCACGAACTGCTCCGTCAACTGGCGCAAGAAGCAGCTCAAGCTCTGGGCGGTCCAGCTCGTCGGCGGACCTCGTCCGTGGGACAAGGCGATGGAGGAGGCTTCGTCCAAGTTCTTCGCCGCGGCCGTCGACTCCAGCGGCGTCGACGCCTACACGGGCCGCGTCACGTGACGCCGGCCCCAACACAGGCGCGGGAGCTTTTGGTATAATATGCGCCAAAAGGTTCTTTGATATGACGGCGACACGCAGACAGGCCCGCGAATGGGCGATTCAGATGTTGACGGCGGCGGATCTCAATCCGCCCGCCGACATTCCGCAGTTCATGGTTTCCTTCTGGGAGGAGCTCGCCTCCCTCGACGAAGAGGAGGGCAGGGCCGAGCCCAGGGGGAAACTCAAGGAGTTCGCGGAGGCGCGTGTCGTCGGTGTGCTTTCCAATCTCAAGGAGATCGACGACATACTCGTCCCTCTCCTTGACAACTGGGATCTCTATCGTCTCGGCACCATCGAGCGCACAGTCCTCAGGATGGGCATCTGGGAGATGAAGTGGTCCGACGTTCCGAAGCCCGTCGTCATCAACGAGGCGATCGACCTCGCCAACTGGTTCTCCAGCCCCAAGTCCCGCACAATCGTCAACGGCGTTCTCGACAAGTTCGGGAAGCAGGTTCAACGGGTGAACGGTTGAAAAGTTAAAGGACTGCGCCTGGTTTTCAACGCAGAGGCGCGGCGTGAGTAGTGTGAACGAAGAAAGCGAGTTCATGTACAGGGCGCTCAAGCTTGCCGCGCGCGGGCTTGGGCATACGCGCCCGAATCCCGCCGTGGGGGCTGTCATTGTCAGGGGCGGCAGGATCATCGGCGAAGGCTGGCACAGGAAGGCGGGGAAGGACCACGCCGAGGTCGCCGCGATTAAAAGCGCAACGAGGCGCGGAGAGAAGTCGCTGAAAGACGCGACGATCTACGTGACGCTCGAGCCTTGCTCCAAGCCGGGACGCGTAGGCGCGTGCACCGATGCGATCGTCGCCGCGGGGATATCTCGCGTCGTCTTCGCGATTCCCGATCCGAATCCCAAGAATCGCGGCAAGGCGAAGCGCGCACTCGCGAAGCACGGGATCAGGTGCGAATGCTGGGCGACCGACCGCGCGATGATGAACCGCGACACGAGCGACATGGAGATGCTGCGCCGGCAGGAATGCGTGGATGTCGCGACTAAAATGATGCTGCCTTTCGCCAAGCATGTGAAGACGGGGCTTCCCTATGTCACTGTCAAGCTGGCGATGTCCCTCGACGGAAGGATCTGCGACTTCAGGGGGGACTCCAAGTGGATATCGTCCGCATATTCACGCAGGGTCGTTGGCGCCCATCGCGCAGAAGTCGACGCGATCATGGTCGGCGGCGAGACTGTGAGAAGGGACAATCCGTCCCTCCTCTCGCACCAGATCCCCAACCGCGACCTCGTCCGCGTCGTCATCTCGCGTTCGGGGAAGCTGCCGAAGGACGCGCAGGTCTTCACCGACGGAAAGAACGAGACGCTCGTCTTCGCCGGCGCGAAGGAGGCGCTGGAGGAACTTGGCCGCCGCGGATTCCTGCATGTCTACTGCGAAGGCGGATTGAAGCTCGCGGTGTCTCTAGCCGAATCCGGGCTGGTCGACGAATGGATTTCCGTCACGGCTCCGATCATAATCGGGACGCGCCCGATCTCTCAGGCCGTCCGGCTGAAGCATGTCCTAGGCGGTCTTCTGGATCCGAGGGTGGGCGACGACATTGAATACTATGGGCTTGTCGACAAGACTGCGTTCGCCTGATGCAGCGTCCATCGCATAAATTATGGCACTTCGGGAAGAATCAAAAAATGCGTTTTACCCCCTTGTCAGGCGGGCATAAATAATGATATACTATTCTTTCGTTTCGGAAAAGCAAAGGAAAACAACATAATGCCGACTATCAACCAGTTGATCCGCAAGGGGCGTCATCCCCTCGCATCGCATTCGAAGTCGCCTGCGCTGGCGGCGTGCCCGCAGCGCCGCGGCGTGTGTCTCGTCGTCAAGACGATGACCCCCAAGAAGCCTAACTCCGCCCTCCGCAAGGTTGCCCGTGTGCGCCTCACGACCGGCGTCGAAGTGACGGCCTACATCCCCGGCGAGGGCCACAACCTCCAGGAGCACAGCGTCGTGCTCGTTCGCGGAGGCCGTGTGAAGGACCTTCCTGGCGTCCGCTACCATATCGTCCGCGGCAAGCTCGACTCCCTTGGTGTCGCCGGCCGCAACCGCAGCCGCTCCAAGTACGGCATGAAGCGCCAGAAGAAGGAGGAGAAGTAAGCCATGAGCCGCAGGGGCAAGACAATCGTCAAGCGCGTCGTTCTCGATCCGAAGTACAATTCGGAGCTCGTCGCGCACATGATCCGCGTCATCATGAAGGACGGCAAGAAGACCGTCGCCGAGAGGATCGTCTACGGCGCGATCGACAAGGTCGCCGAGAAGATGAAGGAGGATCCGTCCAAGTTCGTCAAGGACGAGAAGCAGTTCGAGGATCCGCTCGAGGTCGTTTCCGCCGCGATCGACAACATGAAGCCGCAGGTCGAGGTTAAGACCCGCCGCGTCGGTGGCACGACCTATCCGGTCCCCGTGCCGATCGCCGCGAACCGTCAGCTGTCGCTCGCTCTCCGCTGGACGACGCAGTACGCTTCCGCGCGCCACGGCGCCGGAATGCCCGCCGCCGTCGCCGCCGAGATCATCGACGCGTTCCAGGGCCAGGGCAACGTCATCAAGAAGCGTGACGACGTCCACAAGATGGCCGCAGCCAACAAGGCGTTCGCGCATTACGCCTGGTAAGAGGTTCCAGGCTTTTCCGAAGCGAAGAAGGCGAGGTCGCAGGACCTCGCCTTTTGCGTTCCCGAAAATTTTCGCTTAAGGTGATTTGCGCGCGTATTGAATGCTTGATTTATGATATAATATCCCACATGAAGAAGATTGCAGTCGACAAGGGAGTTGAATTCGGCGGCGGCGGACTCGTGTTTATCGCGGGTCCGTGCGTTATAGAGTCGCGTGAAATGGCGCTTGATCTCGCGAAGCGCCTGTCTGCGCTTGCGCGCAGGCTCAAGGTGGGCTACATCTTCAAGGCGAGCTTCGACAAGGCGAACAGGACGAGCGTCGACTCGTTCCGCGGCCCCGGCATCGACAAGGGTCTCGAGATTCTCGCGGAGGTGCGGCAGAAGTTCGGCGTGCCCGTTCTTACCGACATCCATGAGCCGTGGCAGTGCCGCGTCGCCGCGGAGGTGTGCGACGTGCTGCAGATCCCCGCGTTCCTCGCGCGGCAGACGGACCTCGTCGTTGCTGCTGGTGAGACTGGTGCGGTCGTGAACGTGAAGAAGGGGCAGTTCATGGCGCCGGAGGACATGGCGCAGGTCATTCGCAAGATCGAGTCCACCGGCAACAAGCGCATCGTCCTGTGCGAGCGCGGTTCGTCGTTCGGCTACCACAACCTGGTTGCGGACATGCGCTCGCTTCTCATCATGCGCGAGCTCGGGTATCCTGTTGTGATGGATGCGACGCACTCGGTGCAGCGTCCGGGCGGTCTTGGCACCGGTTCCGGCGGCGACGGCAAGTACGCCCCCGCGCTGGCGCGCGCGGCGGTCGCGACTGGCGTGGACGGAGTGTTCATGGAGACGCACATGAATCCGAAGGTCGCGAAGAGCGACGCGGCGAACGCGATCAGGTTCGCCGAGGTCGAGAAGCTCTGGAAGACGCTCCTTGCGATCGACAAGGTCGTGAAGGGGAAGTAGCAGGGTCGAAGAGGTGAAGAGTTAAAGGGATTGGAGCTGGAGAGTTCTGCAAGATGGCAACGAAGGGAATGTCAGTAGGGTGCACGGGATGCGGCGCGGGCTTCGCGTCTCGCGTCTCGCGTCTCGCGTTCCTTTCCCTTGCCGCCTTCTCCCCGTTCTTCGCCGCGGCCTTCGATTCGGAGGAGTGGCTCGGCAAGCGCGAGCTCTTGAGCCGCGAGGCAGAGCGCCTGCAGGCGGCGTACACGTCGTGCGTCGCGCGCATCGTCGCGCCGGCGGAGAACGTGACGCTTCCGGTCGAGAGCCATCCCGACGGTTCGGTCAAGTCCTCGATCGCGGCGTCCGGCGCGCAGTTCTTCCTCGACACGGGCTTCGTCTGGGGGACGAATGTGGTGGTGCGCCAGACGTCGACGAACGGCGTCGTGGAGGCGGAGGTGACGGCCGACAGCTGCGTCGTCGATCGGCATACGAGGTCCGGCTGGGCGGAGGGCCACGCCCATGCGCGCTACCTGAAGAACGAGGTGGAAGGCGACGGAATCTACTTTTCTTTTTCGGAAGAATTCGTTACAATATACGCAAACACTCGAATAAGGGCGGAGGATCAGAAGTTCGATACGACAGCGATGGGCATGGGGAAGGGCCGAAAAGGCGCAGACGCCGGAACGGACGCCAAGGGCGGTGCGCGCGACGCGGAGATCGTCGCGCGGCGCACCGACCTCGACCGCAAGGCGGGCGTCGTCCTCTTCGAGGGGGACGTGCGCGTGAGCGACCCCGAGTATGCGCTCGGGGCGGATCGGCTTTTCGTGTTCCTCGACGGGACGAATGCGCTCAAGCGCATCGTCGCGGACGGGAACGTGACGCTGACGAACGGAACGAGATCCGCATCCTGCGCGCGCGCGGCGTACGTGAAGTCCGCCGGGCGCGTGACGATGTACGGCGATGGGCCGCAGCGCGCGCGGCTTGTCGAGGACTCGCACCGGCGCGACGAGGTCGAGGGGCGGAAGATCACGTTCTGGCTCGACTCGGAGCAGGTGGAGGTTGACGGGGCGACGCTGACTGTGGACGGCGGCGCGTTCGGAGGAAAGGACGGCGCGCTGAAGCTGATGGGAAAATGATGGAAGACTTGGTGACAAAGGCGATGAGCGAGATGGCCGCGGAGAAGATTTCGTCCGCGGAGGCCGACCTTCGCGCAACGGGGCTGGTGAAGATCTACGGCGACCGCACGGTCGTGAACGGGATGAACGTCAGGTGCTCGTGCGGCGAGATCGTCGGCCTGCTCGGTCCGAACGGCGCGGGAAAGACGACGACGTTCTACATGATCGTCGGGCTTGTGAAGCCCGACGGCGGGAGCGTTGTGTTCCGCGGGGAGGACGTGACGCGGCTGCCGGTGTTCATGCGCGCGCGCAAGGGGCTCGGCTACCTCGCGCAGGAGGCGTCGATCTTCCGCAAGCTCTCGGTGTGGGACAACGTGATGGCGATCCTCGAGACGCTCCCGATGTCCAGGAAGGAGCGCAGGGCGCGCGCGGAGGAGCTGCTCTCCCCGTTCGACCTCATGAAGGTCGCGAAGCAGCCGGCGTACACGCTCTCCGGCGGAGAGAGGCGCAAGCTCGAGATAGCGCGCGCGCTCGTGAGGAATCCGGCGATACTGATGCTCGACGAGCCGTTCGCGGGCGTGGATCCGCTGAGCGTGAACGAGATACAGGACATCTGCCGGCGCCTCGCGAAGGAGAAGGGGCTCGGGATAATCATAACGGACCACAACGTGCGCGAGACGCTCTCGGTCGTCGACCGCGCGTACATGGTGTACGACGGGCGGCTCCTCAAGGAGGGACGCACCGCGGAGCTGGTGGACGATCCGGAGGTGAGGGCGAGATACCTCGGCGACGGATTCAGGATGTGAAATTTTAGGGATGAAGAATCATCCAGGAACAAAACGAAAGGAGAAATGCGATGAGCATAGAAGTAACGATGAGGCACAGCGACGTGAGGATCGAATCCCTCAAGGAGTACGCCGAAGCCCGCATGGCGAAGCTCAAGGAGAAGTTTCCTAAGGTGACGAAGGTCGCTATCGTGATCGACGTCGACGTCAAGAAGCATATGTACATGGCCGAAGTCGTGGCCAACCGCCTCGGCGAAGTCGCGGTTGGCGCGAAGGAGTTCTCCGAGAGCGGCAAGGGCGTGATCGACGCCGCGGCCGCGCGCGCGGAGCGCCAGCTCCTCAGGATGCGCGTCAAGGCGCGCAAGGGCACGGTGCGCAAGCAGCGCGCAGCCTCCGCGAAGAACTAACCGGGCGTGACGGAGGGGGAAACGGTGGAGATACTGCCGACAGCAGACAGCCATCAGGGCAGGAAGTTCACGATCGCCGACTTTCTAAAGGCCGGCGAGGAACGACTTCGCCTTTCGGTGGCCGTAGGCGGCGACAACCTCTCGCGTGAAATCGAGGAGCCCATGGCGAACCGTCCGGGCCTCGCCCTGACGGGCTT